>JAZKTD010000170.1:0-7442 GCA_036625705.1 Salinivenus sp. | reverse complement strand
ACTCCGGCTCCCGCTCCTTCACGTTGTTCACCTCCTTCGACTGCATGGAGATGGCCAGGGGCGGGCAGGCCCGCGCACACAGGTTGCAGGACACGCACCGGGGCCGGCCCTCCTCCTCCACGAGCACCGGCCGCCCGCGGTAGCTGTCGGGGGGATACCACTGCTCCTCGGGGTACTCGAACGTGTAGGTCGGCTCGTCGACGATCTTGCTGAACGAGAAGCCGAGGCCCTTGAAGAGCTCCGGAAAGTAGAGATTCTCCCAGAAGTTGAGCTCCCGCTCGTCGTCCTTCTTGGTGTTTTCGGGCGTGCCAGGCATGGGGACGGAAAGTCGCTAGGAAGCGGTTCGGGGGGCGCGGTGGGCGTGTGCACTCATAGCCACCGTCTCCCTATACACGAGAGAGCGGCAAAAGGATTCCGACGCGGACGGCCCCCCTCCGTCAAGAGCCGATCCATTCCGGGCGGCCCGGCCAAACGGACGAAACGACCAAAATAGACCGCTCATTTCAAAATTGAATGTCACAGGACAATTTCCAGGTCCCACGCCCATGAACGCCATTGAGCTCGACATCGGGAGCGACTCGTTCGACGCCTTTCGCGCCGTGGACCGGCCCGAGCCGGAGCCGGGGCCCGGCCAGGTGCGGGTGAAGATGGCGGCGGCCTCGCTCAACTACCGCGACCTGTCGGTGGCCCGGGGCGGGTACCCCGGCACCGAGTCGGGGACCACGGTCGTGCCCCTGTCGGACGGCGCCGGGGTGGTGGACGCCGTGGGCGAGGGAGTGACGCGGTTCGAGGTGGGCGACCGCGTGACGAACACCTTCTCGCAGGTGCCGGTGGACGAGCCCCCCTCGGCCGGCCGCAAGGCCCTGGGCCTCCCCCTCGACGGCACCCTCGCCGAGCAGAAGGTCTTCCACGAGAACGGCCTCGTCGCCGTCCCCGACACGCTGTCGCTGGAGCAGGCCGCCACGCTCCCCTGTGCGGCGCAGACGGCCTGGCACACGCTCTTCGGGGCGGGCCGGCCCGTGCAGCCGGGGCAGACGGTCCTCACGCTGGGCACGGGCGGGGTGTCCACGTTTGCGCTCCTGTTCGCAACGGCGGCGGGGGCCCGCGTGCTCATCACCTCCTCCAGCGATGAGAAGCGGGAGCGGGCTCGCGCCCTCGGGGCCGACGCGACAATCAACTACGACAGCACGCCGGACTGGCACGAGGCCGTCCTCGACGAAACCGGCGGCCGCGGGGCGGACTGCGTCGTGGAGGTCGGGGGCGCCGGCACCCTGGAGCGCTCCCTCCAGGCGGTGGCGCCGGAGGGCAAGATCGGGCTGATCGGCGTCCTCACCGAGGCCGACGAAAACCCGAGTCCCTATCCGCTCATGCAGCGCCGCGGGCACCTGCACGGCATCTACGTGGGCGACATCGAGCACCCGCTGGACTCGTTCCGGGCCATGAACGCCGCGATCGACGTCAACGAGATCGAGCCGGTCGTCGATCGGACCGTTGCGTTCGACGAGGTGGCGGACGCCTACCGGCACCAGGCGGCGGGCGCCCACGTCGGGAAGATCGTCGTCTCGATCTAGGCACCACCCGCCCTGAGTCCGTCCAGGGCTGGGGCCGATCAGTTCATCCGGGGGTCGTCGGGGAAGTTGGCGAGCACGGCGTACTCGCCGCCCATGCGGCGGAGGACGGTGCGCCAGAGGGCGTCGGGCGCCACGTCGAAGATGAGGTCGGCGCCGCCGGGCGCCAGGATCCAGGCCTCCTCGTCGAGCTCGGCCTCCAGTTGGCCGGGGCCCCATCCCGCGTAGCCGAGAAAGAACCGGAGGTCGTCGGGGGAGGCGTGTCCGCCCTTCGCGATCTGCTGGACGACCTCGAAGTTGCCGCCCCACGTCACGTCGTCGGGCAGCGAGATCCCGCCGGGAATGTCGTCGGGCCGCGTGTGGAGGTAGTGCAGGGTCTCGCGCTGGACGGGGCCGCCGAGGTAGAGGGGGGGGTCGTAGGCCACGACGTCGTCGAGGACATCGCCGAGCTGCACGTCGAGCTCGCGGTTTAGCGTGAGCCCGAACGTGCCCTCCCCGGGCTGGTGCTCGCAGAGCAGCACCACCGTGCGGCGGAAGTTGGGGTCCTGCATCATGGGCGCGGAGATGAGCAGGGTGCCGGGGGCGAGGTCGACCTCCGAGTCGGGCATGGTGGCGGACAGGCGGTGAGAGAAGGGAGCAGGGGCGACGAGGAGCACCGGAGCAACGTGCTACTGACAGGCCCGGGGCCGTGGTTCGGGCCGCGGGGGGCGACGCGTCAGTCGAAGAACCGCCGGGTCCAGGCCGTCAGCGCGTCGACGCCGAGGAGGGCGGCCCCGCCGAGGTAGACGGCGGCGTAGGCGCCCACCACGAGCGGGGCCACGAGCAGGACGTTCCACTCGGGCAGGAGGGCCCACAGGCCGGCCGCCGGGGGCACGGCCGCCAGCGCGAGGGCGGTCATGCGGAGGAGGGCCCGGCCCGGGAGCGTCGCGCCGGGCATCGGGGCGCGGAGGGCCCGCCGCAGGCGCCATACCTCCACCCACGCCCCGACGGTGGCGCCCAGGCTCAGCCCCAGGGCCCCGAGGAAGAGCGGCTCGCCCGGCAGCGGCCCCACGACCCGGCTCAGGGGGATGGTGTCGAGCCCGAACATCGCCGGCACGGCCACGACCGTCGACACCGTCACGCGGGTCACGGCGATCCAGGCGGGCGTCGTCGTGTCGCCGATCGCGTAGAAGGCGTTCTGCAGGAGGCGCGAGAGGGTGGTGGCCAGGATGCCGAGCGCGTAGCCGCCCAGCACCAGGGTCACCAGCCACGTGTCGGCCGCCCGGAACTGGCCGGTTCGGAAGAGGGCCCCGACCAGCAGCACGCCGAACGCCAGGTAGCCCACGACGGTGGGCACGGTGAGGAAGGCGATCTGGCGCATCGAGCGGCGGAGGCGCTCGGTGAACGCCGCCACCTTCTCCTGCGTCAGGCGCGAGAGCTCCGGCAGCTCCGAGGCGGCCACCGACATCCCGAAGAGGCTGATCGGCAGCATGTAGAGCAGCTGCGCGTAGCGGAGGGCACTGAGGGCCCCCACCGCGAGGAAGGAGGCAAAGAAGATGTCGAGGTAGCTGGAGAGCTGCGCCACGCCGCGCCCGGCCACCACGGGGCCGAACGCGTCGATGGCCTCGCGCACCCCGTCGACGCGCGTGGAGACCGAGAATGTGAAGCCGGGCATCTCGCGCACCACGAACGGGAGCTGCACCAGAAACTGCAGCAGCCCCCCTGCGAGGGCCCCGACGCAGGCCGTCATCAGGAGCGTCGTCAGCGTCGCGTCGCCCAGCGCCCGCGGGGCCCAGGGGGTGCCCGTCGCCCAGTAGGCGCCGCCGAACAGGAACGAGATGATCGCCACGTTCCAGAGGGCCGGCGCCACGTACGGGACGAAGAACTGGCGGTGGCTGTTGAGCACGCCGAGGGCCCAGGCCGAGAGCACCAGCACGCCCGCCATCGGGAAGATGATGCGGATGGCGCGCACGGCGAGGACGAACCGGTTGACCGACAGGGTGCCCGCGGCCACCCGGCCCGCGTCGCCGACGTAGCCGGGCGCGAGGATCGTGACCAGGGGCTCGGCCAGCACGACGCCCAGGAGGGCCAGCCCCCCGGCCACCGCCAGGAGCAGGCCGAAGATGGCCCCCGCGAAGCGCCCGGCGTCGTCGTGACGCCCCTCCTCAATCATCCGGCTGTAGATCGGGATGAACGCCGCCGAGATGGTGCCCTCCCCCAGCAGGTTCTGCAGCAGGTTCGGCGACTTGAACGCCACCTGCAGCACGTCGGCGTGGACGCTCACCCCGAAGAAGTAGGCCTGCGTCCGCTCCCTGAGCAGCCCCAGGATTCGACTCGACAGGATGCCGGCGGCGACGGACCCGGCCGCGCTCTCGTCCGTCGACGAGGGCTCGTCGGACGGTGCGTCGGCAGGGGCGGGGGCGGCGGCGTCCGGGTCGTCGTTCATGGACGAACGGGCGGCGAAGAGACGGCAGGCGGGCGAGGAAGCCGTCGGCGAAATGGGGGCGGTCTCCCCCGGGCGGTCGGGGCGTTACTGCTCGAGCGGGCCGATCACCTCGATGAACGTGCCCTCCGGGGCCTGCAGGAGCAGAAAGTGATCGGTGTCGCCGAGGGCAATGGGGGTGTCCCCGAGGGGCTGCACCCCGTGCTCTCGGGCCCGCTCGAGGTAGGGGCCGAGCCGGTCGACCTGCAGGGTGATGTACTGCATGCCCCGGTGGTCGGTGATGTCGGCCTCGTCGGTGCCGCTCGGCCCCTCGTCGAAGGCCATCAGTTTCCACTCGGTGGCCGCATCTCCCTCCCCCAGCGTAAGGACGCGAATTTCCGTGGGCCGGCCGCCGGTCAGCCCGGAGCGCCGCCCGAAGGCCTCGGTGATGTCGATCGTGCGGCGCTGCGTCATCCCCAGCACGTCCCGGTAAAACTGGAGCGACGCCTCCAGGTCGTCGACCACCACGCCGACGTCAATCGTGGGGTCGGCGGAGGCGGGCTGGGCCGAGGCCGGGGAGGAGGGCCCGAGCGTCCCGAGGCAGAAGAAGAGGAGCGCGAAAAGCGGGACGGACGGGCGGGAGAAGAACATCGGGCTGGTGTGGGTTTCGGAGGAGGAGCGAGACGTCACAATGAACGAAGGCCCGGGCAAAGGATCTAGTCCGCGCCCGCTGGCACTACGTGATCCGGTCCACGACGAGGTGGCTCAGGTACCCTACGACGGCGGCCCCGTAGAAGGGAAGCCCGACGAGGGGGCGCTCCGGGACGTGCAGGTACGGCAGGATGAGCAGGGGCGACGGAATGAGCAGCATGGCCCACCACGTGTGCGTCCACCCCCGATGGTGGCTCAGCACCGGAAGCAGCGCCACGAGGCCCAGGTAGGCCGCCGCCCGGAACTGCTCGGTCGCGATGAGGAAGAGGTCCGTGACCAGAAAGATCGAGTAGAAGACGCGCTGCCCCTTCGAGTTGGTGTCCACGTCCGGCCACAGCCCGAACAGCAGCGCCAGCGCCACGAGGCTGAGCGGGTAGCCGATCTGCTCCAGCACCGAGAACTGCTCGTACGCCGCGTCGACGGAGAAGGCGTACGCCAGCAGCGCAATGTATCCGAGCACGAACAGCGTCGCGCCGGCAAGGTGGCCCTTGTAGCCGGCCATGACACGAACGGAAAGAGAGGGGAGGATGCGAGGACGGGCGGCGCCGCTCCGACGTCCGGCCGATACCGGATGCCGAAGAGACCCGTGCCCTGCGCCGGGGAGAGCACGGACCCAAACGGCCGCGAGGCGCCCCGTGACGGACGGTCCGCCCAGGCCGGGGACTGCACAAATGCACGTTTCGCCGTCGGCGTCGGGACTAGCGCCCGCCGTCGGGGTCGACGAGGGCCCGGACGCCCAGGTGGTAGCCGGCCGCGCCGAAGCCGCTGATCTGGCCCACGCACTCCGGCGCGATGCGCGAGGTGCGGCGGAAGTCCTCCCGGGCGTGCACGTTCGACAGGTGGACCTCCACGACGGGCGGGTCGATGGCGGCCACCGCGTCGCGCAGGGCCACGGAGGTGTGCGTGTAGCCGCCCGGATTGAAGACGACGCCGTCGAGCCCCTGCTCGTGGGCCCGGTGCAGGCGGTCGATGAGGGCACCCTCTCCGTTGGACTGGTCGAACTCGAACGTGACGGCGGGAAACGCCTCGGCCAGGGCGTCCTCGATGGCCCCGAGTGAAGCGGGGCCGTACATGTCGGGGTCGCGGACGCCGAGCAGGTTGAGGTTGGGCCCGTTGAGGACGAGGAGGGACGCGGCCATGATGCCGGGCGTGCTGGAAGAGGGCGGCGGGGCACCCTGGTGAATTCGAGCGGGCGGAAAAGGTTTGCCGGAGAGGCCGCCGGGCCCCGCGGTCCGTTGAAGACGGCAACAGGGAGCGGTGACATCGCCCCCTCCCTCGCCGTCGTCCGTGGGCTCCGTGGCGGGGTTCCTTCCGCGTCCGGCGAGCAGAGGGCGCCCATGGGGGGCGGATCGTGCCGCAGCTGTTACGAAGCGGAGGGGGTCTAACAATCCCGTTCCCAATCCGCCCGGGCACGAACGGCGGGGGGGAGGAGTCGTAGTGGACATATCCTCACTTCAGCGTGAACTCCAACCGACTCCCCCTGCCGACATGACCCTGAGCACAGACGTACAGAGTGTCTTTTCCAAACGCGGCCTGGACCGCGACGACGCCCTCGTGGCAGCGAAGACGCTCGGACAGCGAATCATCGACGAGAGCAAGTCGACGAATACCCCGCTCGAGGGCATCGTCTACGAGGTCTGGGGGCTCTACGACGACGGCATGCCGGCCTGCCAGTTCGACTGCCCCGACGACGGCGAGGTCGTCTTCTCCGGAAAGTTTCGGACGGCGAGCGGCGGCTCGTACGTGGAGCGGGAGCGCACCGTGTCGGTCAAGGATCTGGACGCGCTGGTCGAGCGGCCCTCGCCCCTCGGTCGCTCGGAGTAAGACCCGCCTCGCGCCGTCGTCACCACGACGGGAACGCGGTCGCGCGAGCGGCACCGCACGGGGAAGAAGCAGTGCCGGAACGGTGCTTTCGCAGGCGGGCCGGCGCTACCACTGCTCGTAGTGGTCGACGATCTCGTTGAGATTGTCGTGCTCCCCCTCGACGATGCCGACCACGAACAGCCCGGTCTCGTTCTCAAGCTGTGCGAGGGCTTCCGCGTCGGGAGGACGGCGTCCCTTCGTCTTGATGAACTGATCCTGGAGGGCCTTCTCGGCTGCGCGCGACGGCTCGTCGGCCGTGGCGACGTTCGAGAAGCTCTCGAAGCCGTCCTTCTCGAAGCCGATGATCGTGTAGATGGGCATGTTGCGGGCAGTCGTTGGCACGAGAAACGAGTGAGGGAACCGTCCGGGTCAATGCGTGCCGGGCGGTGCCGTTTCCCGATCATTGCCGGGAGGAGCACGGAATTCCGACAAAGTCTTTTCGGCGCCGAACGAGACGCGCGGCGGACCGCCCGGCAAACGAAACAGTCCCGGCAAACAGAAAAAGCCCGGACCCCCACCAAGAGACCGGGCTGTGGGAAGAAGTGAGTCCCACGAAGAAGAAGTGGACCCGTCTAGACACATGGAGCACTGGGATCTAACGCCCGGTTTCAAATACGTTACGTTTTGGCCAAAGGGCTCCGCTGCGGACGGGTGGCGCCGGCCAGAGTGGCGCGCGCGGGGACGCGCTGCCGGCCCTCGTTGTCGACGACGGCGTTCGGGGTGTCGGCCGACATGCCGGGCTCGTGCCGGGGGAGGACGGCCCGTCGCGGGGAGGAGGACTCTCCGGGGGGGCACGACGTCCCGCAGCCGGGGCAGTCACAAAGCAAACCCAGTTCGTGGCCCTACTCAGTACTTCGTCAAGTTAGTCTTTTGAGAATCAAGCCGAACTCAAAATCCCG
>JAZKTD010000169.1:0-7452 GCA_036625705.1 Salinivenus sp. | reverse complement strand
AGGTTTGCGAGCCGCTGCCGGAACGCGAAATACCGGTACAGCGTCGCCCCGTAGGGCTCGACGATTTCCCCGTGCCGATCCATGTGGATGGAGTGCTTGTTCAGTCGAATGAGCGACACCTGTTTGTCGCGGGGGGCGCGGTGCAGGCCGGCCCACTCGACGTAGGCGTCCGTCTCTCCCGCGCCGATGTATTGAATCTCCAGCGTTCCGGTGAAGGAGATCTCGGCGAGCGAGTCGTCCTGGATGGTGAGGAGGTCCGACCGGCGAATCGGTCGCCGACGGGCCCGCCGCCAGTCCCGAAACGCGTCGGCCCGCGGCAGATGGTACATCCGGAACTGCTCCTCCTCGACCCGGTCGTGGAGCAGGGCCAGGAGGAAGTGCCGGAGAGAGCCGTAGAAGGCGCGGCGCCGGTTCTGCCGCCAGCGGGCCGCCTCCGCGGAGTCGCGAGGGGAGAGGGGGTTGAACAGCGGCTCCCCGTCCCAGCGCACGATGTCGCCCCGCTCCTCGAAGTTCTTGAGGTAGTAGGTCACGCGGTACCCGAGCGATCGGTTTTCGAACTTCAGGGGCCCGGAGGCGTCCGCCTCGAAGCGCCCCCACCACGCGGCGTCGAACTGGAGGGTGTTCGGGTTGAGCAGGTAGCAGCGGCGGGCACGGGGCGACACCCCGACGAACAGTCGTTTGAACCGCCGGAGGTGCTCGTGCCACTCCTCGCCGCGTCGGCCGGAGACCGTAATCGGATCCGCCTCGACGACCGTCGGCTCGAGGTGGACGGTGAGCGAGAGCGTGGTGTCCGGGGGCACCACGACGTCGATCCGCTCCGGCGTGTAGCCGACCCGGCTCACGTACACGCGCTTCGCGCCGGAGGCCAGGCCGTCCAGTCGAAACCGGCCGCTCTCATCCACCGTCGTCCCGTTCATCGATCCGGAGACGAAGACGTGGGTGTCGGGCAGGGGCGCGCCGGTGCTGTCGTCGACCACCGACCCGCGGATCGACACGGTGCCGGCGGACTGGGCCGCGACCGGAAGCACGGGCCCGATCAGAAGCAGGAGCGCAAACAGAGCAGGGGGCGTGCGGGTGTGCATGGGCCGGGCGGGGCCGCAGTGATTCATCTACCCTTCACCAAATTCCAACGCAGGAGGGAGACTCCCGTTTCGCGCCAGTGGGCTTGCACAACTGAATGGACAGATCTCGAAGACTCCGCAACGGGGTCGCCCCCTGTTTCGTCCTCGACACGGAGGACCGTCCGCCTGCGCATCTCGGCTAACTGATCAGAGCGGTTCCAAAACGGTCGCCCTCGAGTTCGTCAGACGAGTTGTACAAGGTCATTAGCGGGCCTCGCGGATGGCGTCGACGCTGCCCGGGTCCTCCAGGCTCGAGGTATCCCCGAGATCCTCGCCGAGATAGGCGTCTCGGATGAGGCGGCGCATGACCTTCGCATTCCGGGTTTTGGGAAGGGCGTCTACGAAGAGGATCTCCCGGGGCTTGAGCGGCTTTCCGAGCTCCTCGACGAGCACCTGCATGAGGGCCGATCGGAGCGCCTCGGTCTCCTCGTGGGCCGGCTCCGTCACCACGAAGGCCACGACCTCGGAGCCCTTCACCTCGTCGGGCACGCCGATCGCGGCGCTTTCGGCCACGGCCTCGTGTCCGTTCAGCAGGGCCTCGATCTCGGCGGGTCCGAGGCGCTTGCCGGCCACGTTAATCGTGTCGTCGGAGCGGCCGAGAATGTACCAGAGCCCGTCGTCGTCGACCGCCGCGAAGTCGCCGTGGACCCAGGTGTCCTCGAACCGGCGCCAGTAGGTGTTGAGGTAGCGGTCGTCCTCGCCCCAGAAGCCCCGCGTCATGCCGATCCAGGGGCCCCGCAGGACCAGCTCGCCGACCTCGCCGCGCACGGGCTCGCCGTCGGCGTCGACGACGTCGGCGTCCATCCCAGGCACCGGGCCCGAGAACGCGGCTGGTTTCAGCGGCTTGAGGACGTTTCCGCAGAGAATGCCGCCGGCGATTTCTGTGCCGCCGGAGTAGTTGAGGATCGGCTTTTCGCCGTCGAGGACCGTCTCGAAGCACCAGGACCAGGCGTCGGGGTCCCAGGGACTGCCGGTCGAGCCGAGGGCGCGGAGGCTCGACCGGTCGCTGGCCGCGACGGGCGCGGTGCCGTGGGTCTTGAGCGCGCGGATGAGTGTCGGGGAGACCCCGAGGTGGGTGATCTCGTGCTCGTCGACCATGCGCCAGAGGCGACCCGGATCCGGGTGGTCGGGGGCCCCGTCGTACAGCACCATCGTGGCCCCTACGGTGAGGGTGCCGAACACGAGCCACGGCCCCATCATCCACCCCATGTCGCTCATCCAGTACATCGTGTCCTCCGGCTTCAGGTCCATGGGGTGATACATGTCCTGCGCGGCCTTTACGGGAAAGCCGCAGTGGGTGTGCACCGTCCCCTTCGGCGGCCCGGTGGTGCCGCTGGTGTAGATCACCATCAAGACGTCCTCGGCGGCGGTCCGCTCGGTCTTGGCCTCGGTGTCGTGCCCCGCGAGGGCCTCCGTCCAGAACACGTCGCGGCCGTCGGTCATGGGCACGTCGTCGCGCCCGAGGTGGCGGTGGACCAGCACGTGCTCGACGGAGGGGCACCGGCGGAGCGCCTCGTCGGCCGTCTCCTTCATGTGGATGGGGGTACCCCGCCGGGCAAACCCGTCGGCCGTGATGAGGGCCTTCGCGTCGACGCCGCGGAGGCGCGTGACGAGGGCGCCCGTCCCGTAGCCGCTGAAGAGCGGCAGCAACACCCCGCCAATCTTGATGATCGCGAGGAACGCGACGACGATCTCCGGGGTCATCGGCATGTAAAGGCCAATCCGGTCCCCCTTGCTGAGGCCCCGGGCTCGCAGGGCGTTGGCGCACCGGCCGACGCGCCGATGAAGCTCCCCGTACGTCAGGGTCTCCGTCGCGCCGTTTTCCCCCTCCCAGCGGAGGGCCTCCTGCTCCTCGACCGGCGTTCCCTGCCACTTGTCCAGAAGGTTGTGCACGATGTTCATGCGACCGTTCCGGCACCACGACGGAAACGCAAGGCCGTCCGAGAGGTCGACCACCTCGTCGTAGTCCCGGTAGAACTCCAGGTCCAGGTCATCGATAACGGCGTCCCAGAACCACTCGAGGTCGGTCGTCGAGCGGGCCTGAAGGGCCGGGAGGCCGGAGAGGTCGTGCCGGTCCATGAAGCGGGTCAGGTTGGCCTCGGCGACGACGTCGGGGTCGGGCGTCCAGACGACCTCCTGACCGAAGGGAAACGTATCGGACGATGGGGGAGAGGGGACAGACATGGGGATGAGGAACGGGTGAGAGGAGACGTCATCGGGAGGAAGCCGCTGTCCGGCGCAACCGGCCGCTGGGGACGGAGTATGTATGGTAAGCCTCCAGCCCCGATACAAGCAAAAGAACGACCGACCGGGCGTCTCCGGCACACGCAGGGGGCAGACCCCTCGTCTGAGAGGGCGGCGAATTTTGGGAGAAGACCAGGACCGAGCGGCTGCTCCAGCCCTATAACAGGACCTTCCCTCACTGCAGGACACAATTCCCCTGTGAAGGTGTACAACCGGGTGCTATTACGTCTCAGCCACAGCTGAACGAGGGTTCGCGGCTGAACGTACGCCGACACTCAATCAATACGACCAAGCAGTTACCTAACGTGGCTAATCGAACTCCTGAGAACAACGAAAGCGATGGCGCGGGCGTGCCCGGCCAGAGCCCCGGAGGCGGGCGCTGGCGGCTCATTATCTGGGTCGTGCTGGCGACGCTGATCGCCCTCTGGGCGTACGGCTACTGGGGCCAGGGAGCCGCCGGGGGAGAACGCATCAGCTACAGCGAGTTTCGGAAGCAACTCCAGAACGGAAACGTCCAGCAGGTCGTCGTGGAGGGAAACTCCGTGTCCGGCGAGCTGGCATCCACGGGCAGCCGGACCGAACAGGGCAATACCGTCGAGTACGACCAGTTCGTGACCTACCTCCCGTCTTTCGGCGACGAGGAGCTGATGAAGCTGCTGGAGTCGAAGAACGTCGAGGTCCAGACGGAGCCGGAGAACACGTTCCCCTGGAGCCTGGTCATCATGGGGCTTTTGCCCGTGCTGCTCCTGTTCGGGGTGGGGTATATCTTCCTCCGCCGCATGCAGGCGCAGGGACAGGGCCTCTTTTCGGTGCGCAAAAGCAAGGCAAAGCTCTTCGACAAGGGGGAGGAGGACACGACCTTTGACGACGTGGCCGGCGCCGATAGCGCGAAGGAGGAGCTCGAAGAGATCATCAAGTTCCTCAAGAGCCCCGAGCGGTTTGAGAAGCTCGGCGGCAAGGTGCCGAAGGGCGTGCTCCTGGTCGGGCCTCCGGGAACGGGGAAGACCCTCCTCGCGCGGGCGGTGGCCGGCGAGGCCGATGCGCCGTTCTTCAGCGTCTCGGGATCGGACTTCATGGAGATGTTCGTCGGCGTTGGCGCCTCGCGGGTTCGAGACATGTTTAGCGAGGCGAAGGACACGGCCCCGGCAATCATCTTCATCGACGAGCTGGACTCGATCGGTCGCAAGCGAGGGGCCGGAATGGGAGGGGGACACGACGAGCGGGAGCAGACCCTGAACCAGTTGCTGTCGGAGCTGGACGGCTTCGAGGAGAACCAGGGCGTGGTGGTCATCGCGGCCACCAACCGGCCCGACATTCTGGACTCGGCCCTCACGCGGCCCGGCCGCTTCGACCGGCAGATCACGGTGGACCTTCCGACCAAGAAGGCCCGGAAGGAAATTCTGGAGATCCATGCCCGCGACAAGCCACTCTCCGACGACGTCAATCTGGAGGAGATTGCGCGCAGCACGCCGGGCTTCAGTGGGGCCGACCTGGAGAACTTGCTCAACGAGGCCGCCCTTCTGGCCGGCCGGTACGAGCACGACGCCATCCTCACCAGCGACATCGAGCAGGCGCGGGACAAGGTCATCATGGGCCTGAAGCGCGATGGCATGGCCCTCGACGACGGAGAGCGCAAGCTGCTGGCCTACCACGAGGCCGGTCACGCCATCGTCGCGGCGGCACTGCCAAACGCCGACCCGGTCCATAAGGTCACCATCGTTCCGCGGGGCCAGGCGATGGGCGTCACGCAGCAGCTCCCCGAAAAGGACAAGTACCTCTACCAGGAGGATTACATGCTTGACCGCCTGGCGGTCGTGATGGGCGGGCGCGCGGCCGAGGAGATCATCTTCGACAACCCGACCAGCGGGGCCGAGAATGACCTCAAGCAGGTGCGCAAGATGGCTCGCAAGATGGTGCTGGACTGGGGCATGGGCGAGCGCTTCAAGCACATTGCCCTCGGTGACGACCAAGGCAACGTCTTTCTCGGCGAGGACCTGGCGAAGGGACGCAACTACAGTGACGAGACGGCCCGGGAGGTCGACCAGGAAATACAGCGCATCACCGCCAATGCCTTCCAGCACGCCGTCGACACCCTCACCGAGCACCGCGACGCGTTCGACCGGCTGGCCGATATGCTGGTGGAGCATGAAGAGGTGCCCGGGAAGGAGGTGCTGCGCCTCGTCGACGGAGAGGCGGAGGCCCTCGACGACGTGGCTTCGACCAACGGTGCGGCCGAGGAGGGCCTCTCCGATGAGGAGGGAGAGGACAGCGATGTGGTCGAGAAGGGACACGCCTCCGACGGCACCGCGGACGTGGAGGAGACGTCCGCCGATTAGGGGCTGCCCGGGAAGGGGCCGCCCCGCCCCAGGTACTTTTTATCGCCGTTACTGCCCACCTACGCTAACCGCCCAATGGCCAATCCGAACCTGGATCGCCCCACGCAAGAACACCTCCGCGAGATGCTGACGGAGCAGGAGTACCACGTGACCCAGGAGGCCGGTACCGAGCGGGCCTTCTCCGGCCGGTACTGGGACCACAAGGACGACGGCACCTACTGCTGTGTCGTCTGCGACACGCCGCTCTTTGATTCCGACACCAAATTTGAGTCCGGGAGCGGCTGGCCCAGCTTCTACGACGTCATCGAGCAGGGAAACGTCGAACTCACGCCCGACAACAGCCACGGCATGCGGCGCACAGAGGTCGTCTGTGCCGAGTGCGGCGCGCACCTCGGCCATCTCTTCGACGACGGCCCGGACCCGACCGGCAAGCGCTACTGCATCAACTCGGCGGCCCTCGACTTTGACCCCTCAAGCGAGGATTAGTTGGGCGTGCACAACTGGGAGTGACGGATCTCGCAGACTCCGAAACGGGGGCGCCCACTGTTTCCCCGTCGACTCGTAGGCCCGTCCGCCTGCTCCCCGCGGCTAAGCGATCGTAGCGGTAAAACGGTCGCTCTCGAGTTTGTCAGACTCGTTCTGCGCGGTCACTAGCCCGCAGACGGCGCCCGGGGCCTTTGGAGTCAAGGCAATCGGGTCTTGGGGGCTGAACCGAGCGACGGCGGCTCACGGGCCCGGCTCCGTCCCGACGGTGTCCGGGACGAGCGGCAAATGGGCGTGTGGGAGCGTAGAAAGGCGGCCTCCTGCTCCGCTATTGGCCCGCGTGACTGCGTGATCGTCAGGCTACGACCGCCTTGGGGGATGGGGTTTGACCTTTGCAGTATTTTTTGTAGACTTCAGGCGTGGGCCCGGCAGGGACCGGGCGTGCCACGCACCCCTCCCAGTGGGCTTGCACAACGGAACGGACGGAGGCCGCAGACTCCGCAACGGGGTCGCCCCTGTTTCTTCGTCGACACGGAGGGCCGTCCGCCTGCGTACCGCGGCCAAGCGATCCGAGCGGCTCCAAAACGGCCGCCCTGGAATCAGAGTCGTTGTGCAGGGTGACCAGCGGACACGTCCGGTCTCCGCCTTTTTGAGTCGTCGCCGGAGGGCCCTCGCTCCTTCCTCGAACCCATCCCCCGGGCGTGATGACTGAACTGCAGAGGGCCAAGCAGGTCCACTACTTCAACGTGCTGGACTACGACGGAGACGGCCTCCTGGAGAAACAGGACTTTCTCGACGTGGCCGACCGCCTAGCGGAGATGCGCGGCTACGACGACGGCTCGTCGAGACACAGCGCCGTTCGCCAGGAGATTCTGCGAATGTGGACCAATGCCCGGGCCCTCTCGGGCGCGGAGGGGAAGGCCCGCATCACCCTCGAAGAGTGGCTGGCCCACGAGCAGGAGGTCCTCGACTCCTCCGTGCTGATTCAATCCTACGTTCAGGGCATTGCCCGGGTCATCTTCGACATCCTCGACGCGGACAGCGACGGGGTCATCTCCGAGGAGGAATACCGGACGTTCTTTCGGGCTTTTCAGGACAATGCCGACGGGGCGGACCGGGCCTTCCAGAAGCTGGACGTCGACGACACCGGGCACCTGACCCGTGAGGACTTCCTCGATCTGGTCACTGAGTTCCACCTGAGCGACGACCCCGACGCGCGGGGCAACTGGCTCTTCGGGTCGTACCGCGAGGCCGAGTCGTCCGCCTAG
>JAZKTD010000168.1:0-7484 GCA_036625705.1 Salinivenus sp. | reverse complement strand
AAGACGCTGGATCGCCCATGAGTTCTTCCGACAATCCTCGCGACGCGGACCCGAACGACCCCGAGGAGCTCCGCTTCCACTACACCCCCTCCGACGAGCCAACCGCCGAGGAGGCAACGGACAACCCCCACGCGCAGGACACGACGCACGTCCCGGCGGTCATCGACGCCCTGCGCACCGAGTTCGGGGAGGCCGTCCACGACGTGGAGACCTACGCCAACGAGGACACCGTCTACGTCGAGAAGGAGCGCATCCAGGACATCTGCCGCTACCTGAAGGAGGACGAGGGGTTCGAGTACTTCGTGGACCTCGGCGGCATCGACCGCTTTACCGACGAGGACCGGTACGAGGTCTTCTACAACATCGTGAGCCTCGAGCGGCAGAAGCGCATTCGCCTCAAGGTGCGGGTCGAGGAGACCGATATGCGCGTCCCGAGCGTCACGGACATTTACCGCGCCGCCAACTGGAACGAGCGGGAGGCCTACGACATGTTCGGGTTCGACTTCGTCGACCACCCGGACCCGCGCCGCATGTACATGCCGGAGGACTTCGAGTACCACCCCCTCCGCAAGGAATTTCCGCAACTGGGCGTGCCCGGCTCCCTGCCGCTGCCGCCGCAGACGCCGGACGGGGACCTTACGATGGACCCCTTCGCCGCCGCCCACGGCTCCCAGCCGGTCAAGAGCTACGAGGAACCGCCCGTCGACCACGACTCTGAATAGCGTTAGAACGTTGGAACGTTCAACGGTTAACGTTCAACCTTCTAACGTGCAAACAAACAGATTAGAATGGCCCAAAAGCCTGATTTCCCGGGGCACGACCTCGGCGACCAGTTTCGGTTTTGGCCGAAGCACAACGAAAAGATCTACGAGCGCCTCGAGGACAAGCACGCCTGGCTGGAGGAAAAGCAGGCCGCGCGGGGCGACGGCGACCTCCCGGTCACGAAGAAGGCGGAGCAGGATCCGCTCGAGAACGAGATGATCCTCAACATCGGGCCCCAGCACCCGGCCACGCACGGGGTCCTGCGCTGCGTCGTGAAGCTCGACGGAGAAACCGTCGAGAAGTCGGTCCTCGACATCGGCTACCTGCACCGCGGCATCGAGAAGCTCGCGGAGCACAAGACGTACCAGGAGTTCATGCCGTACACCGACCGCATGGACTACCTGGCGCCCTACTCCAACAACGTGGCGTGGTGCCTCGCCGTCGAGAAGCTGGCCGGCATCGAGGTGCCGGAGCGGGCGCAGTGGATCCGGATGATCATGAGCGAGCTGGCCCGCATCTCCTCGCACTGCCTCTGGCTGGGGGTGGGGATGATGGACGCCGGCGCGGTGTCCGGCTTCCTCTGGACCTTCCAGCAGCGGGAGGAGATCTACGCGATCATGGACGAGGTGGCCGGCGCCCGCTTCACGGTGAGCCACAGCCGCATCGGCGGCGTGGCCTCGGACCTCTCCCCCCGCGCCATCGAGATGATCCGCGACTTCGTCGACTCGTTCCTCGACGAGGTCGACGGCTGGGAGACGCTCCTCAACCGCAACCGCATCTGGATCGAGCGCAACAAGGACGTGGGCCGCGTCACGAAGGAGGAGGCCCTCGAGCTCGGCATGACGGGTCCCAACCTCCGCGGCTCCGGCGTGCCCTACGACGTGCGCCGCTTCGAGCCATACCTGAAGTACGACGAGGTCGACTTCACCATTCCGGTGCGCGAGGAAGGGGACTGCCTGGCCCGCTACTTCCTGCGCCTCGACGAGATGAAGCAGAGCGTGCGCATCATCAACCAGTGCCTCGACCGCATGACCGAGGGGCCCATCCGCTCCGACGACGCGAAGGAGGCCTACCCCTCGAAGGAGGAGGTCTATTACTCGATGGAGGGCATGATCCACGACTTCATGTACACCGACGTGGGCACCGTGCCGCCGAAGGGGGCCCACTCCTACCACGCCATCGAGGGGCCGAAGGGCGAGCTCGGCTTCTACCTCACGTCCGACGGCACCGGGCGTCCCTGGCGCGTGCGCATCAACGCCCCGTCGTTCACCAACCTGCAGGCCATGGAGTACATCATGGAGGGCTCCCTGGTGGCCGACACCGTCATCATTATCGGCTCACTGGACCCCGTGATGGGCGAAGCGGACAAGTAGGTTCAGTTTCGAGTTGCGAATGTCGAGTGTCGAATGATTTGACCGCTGGCATCGCAGTCGCCCCCTGAATTCGAAATTCGAAAATCGACACTCGAAAATGTCCAAGTTTGATATTCAGCGGCCCATCGTCGAGCTGCCGGATCAGGATCCGGAGCGGGAGTTTTCCGACGAGGAGCTCGTGTGGACCGACGAGGAGCAGGAGCAGATCGAGGCCTGGAAGGCGCAGTACCCGGAGGACCAGGGCGCGATCATGAAGGTCCTGTGGCTGGCCCAGGAGAAGTTCGGCTACCTGCCGCCGGAGGTCATCAAGTTCTGCGGCGAGACGCTCGACATGACGTTCTCGCAGGCCTACGGTGTGGCCACCTTCTACCACCAGTACTACAAGGAGGAGAAGGGCACCTTCGTCCTCGACGTCTGCACCTGCTTCACGTGCCAGGTGTGCGGCGGCTACGACATCCTGCACTACCTGGAGGAGAAGCTCGGCGTCCACGCCGGCGAGACGACCGACGACGGGATGTTCACCGTGCAGGAGGCCGAGTGCCTCGGCTGCTGCGGATCGGCCCCCATGCTGGAAATCTCGAACGGGGTCTACGTCCACCAGCTCACGCCCGAGAAGATCGACGACCTGATCGAACGGCTCCGGGCGGGCGATGTGCCCGAGTTCACGTCCGTCACGCTGCCGCAGGACGAGGATGAAATGGACGGGAACCGGCGCACCGACGTCGAGCAGACGACGACCTACGAGACCCAGCCCCGCGCCGAGCACATGGAGTAGACGGGGAACCCGGGTGGAAGCACGGAGGACTGCGCCTCCGTGTCTGTGCCTCCCCGCCGTTGCTCGCCGCGCGCCCCGTCGGCCCTCGCGGTTTTCTTGCGCTCGTTTCATTTGATCGGTGCCATGCCTCCGTCCCCCTCCCCATCGGCCCGCACGGTGCTGATTGAGAGCCTGGGGTCCCTGTCCGAGGACGAAGAAGAGGAGCTGCACAGCTCGAACTGGGCGACGTTTGCGACCCGAAAGGTGCACTCGCTCCGGGCGGCCCGGAAGTGGGTGTGGGCGCTCAGCATCACGATGGGCCTCCTCGCCCTGGCCCTGCCCACAACGGCGTTCTACCACTACTACGACGCAACCGAGAGCTTTACGATTCTCGGCTTCATGGGGGCGGTGGCGGCGGCCTGCCTCTTTGCGGCCGCCCAGATGGGCTGGGCCGTATACGTCTACATGAACTGGCACCACCAGCTCCGGTGCTACGAAAGCCTCCGCGCGCTGGGGCGAGCGCCCGACGCGGAGGAGGAAGCGACCGCCCCGGCGGAGACGACGTAGCGCCGCCTGGCGGAGTGCCGACGATCTGTTCTGCTGTACCTCACAACGACACACGACCATGGAAGCGACCAACGGGGAAGGGACCGGCGCCCCTCACACGTCCAAGGCCGGGGACTGGCGCTCGTATGACCGGGTGCTGCTCCCCCCCATCCAGGACCTCCACAAGCTCGAGGTGTACGAAGAGCACGGCGGCTACGACCAGCTCCGCCGCGTGCTCGAGGACGACGACCTCGACCCCGGCGACGTGACCGGCGCCGTCAAGGAGTCGGGCCTGCGCGGTCGGGGCGGGGCCGCCTTCTCGACCGGCATGAAGTGGAGCTTCATGCCCGAGCCCGGCGAGCGGCCGCGCTACCTCGCCTGCAACGCCGACGAGAGCGAGCCGGGAACGTTCAAGGACCGGCAGATCATGGAGTACAACCCGCACCTCATGTTCGAGGGCATCCTGCTGGCGGGCTACGCCCTCCACATCGACACGTGCTACGTCTACGTGCGGGGCGAGTACACCGACTGGATCACCCACATGGCCACCCAGCTCGAACAGGCCTACGAGCGAGGCTACGTCGGCGATAACATCCTCGGCTCGGACTTCTCGATGGAGATCGTCCTGCACAAGGGCGCCGGCGCCTACATCTGCGGGGAGGAGACGAGCCTCATGGAGAGCGTCGAGGGCAAGCGGGGGTACCCGCGCTACAAGCCCCCCTTTCCCGCACAGAAGGGCATCTTCGGCTGCCCCACGACCATCAACAACGTCGAGACGCTGGCCGACGTCCCGCTCATCCTGGAGAAGGGCCCGGACTGGTTTGCCAACATGGGCGCCGAGGACCACCCCGGCCCCGTCCTCTACGGCATCTCGGGCCACGTCAATCGCCCCGGCGTCTACGAGTACCCGACCGGCATGCTGATGACCGACCTCATCGAGGAGGTGGCCGGCGGGGTCCGCGGGGGCAAGGACATCAAGGCCATCATCCCCGGCGGCGCCTCGACCGCGCCCATCCCCGGCGACTGGGCCGAGGGCGTCACCATGAACTCCAACAGCCTCAACGAGGCCGGCACCATGTTCGGCACCGGCGGCATGCTGGTGCTCGACGAGGACACCGACATGGTGTCGTGGCTGCGGCGCGTGACCCACTTCTTCCAGGACGAGAGCTGCGGCCAGTGCACGCCCTGCCGCGAGGGCACCGGCTGGCTCGAAAACCTGGTTACCCGCATCGACCAGGGCGAGGGCAACATGCGCGACCTCGACCTGCTGCTCGACCTCTGCGACCAGATGGAGGGCCGCACGATCTGCGCGTTTGCCGACGCGGCCTCCTGGCCCGTCCGCTACACCGTGCAGCGCTTCCGCGAGGACTTCGAGGCGAAGTGCAAGCCGTCGGTCCACCCCGTGAGCGCCGAGGTCTCGGCCGGCTCCGACTCGGCGGTGGCGGCGACGGAGTAACGACCTCACGTTGTGAGTTCATGAGTTCCGGGTTGAGGAGTCGCCCCAACAGACGACACCGTCCCCGACCCTCCGTGGGTCATCGCTTCTCTCGCAGATCGAAGAGGGCCGAAGAGCCGGTACGGGCGCTTCAACTCTATGATCTTCTAAAGCAGATCGACGGTGAAGAAGAGGCCGTCTCCGACGCCCCGATCAAAGAGGCTGCATGATGGCTTTTCTGGAGAGGCCGCTTCTGCATTTGATCCTCGCGAGTCTGCTTCTGGGTGGATGCGGCGGCGAGCCGCCCCCGAACCCGGCCGCCGCCGACACGACCTACGGCGCCGCGGTGGCCGCCGCCGACGCCCTGCCCGCCCCGGCCGTCGCCGCGGAGGCGGCCCGCTACGTCGGCCGCCGCGTGACGGTCGACGGGCGCATCGTGGGCGTGCCCACAGACGGCTGCGGCCTGCGTCTCGACGCCGGGGACGGCCCCCTACTGCACGTCGACGCCCCTCGCCCCGGCGGCCCGTGCGCCTGGCAGGTGCCCACTGCCCTCGACGGCATCGCCGCGGCGGCCGGCACGCTGCGCGCCGCGGGCGACACGCTCCGCCTGACGGCGAACGGTGTGCGGGTGACGCCCCTCCAGCAATCGGGTGCAAACTCATCTCCATGACGTCTCCATCAGGGAGCAGACGTACCCCCGAAC
This sequence comes from Salinivenus sp., assembly GCA_036625705.1. GTDB lineage: Bacteria > Bacteroidota > Rhodothermia > Rhodothermales > Salinibacteraceae > Salinibacter. Next base: position 1,911 of record JAZKTD010000168.1, on the reverse strand, counting down.
GCAACGGTGGATGCGGCGTACACGTGCTCCCGTTGACTGAAAGCGTCCATACCCATGGATACCGCCACCCGACCAGTTCCTCCGCCGTCGATTGCCCATCGAGTTATTAATGATGAACCGGTTTCGGTAGAAGAATACCTCTCCTTCGACCGGGAACGCGAAGAGCGCTTCGAATACATTGACGGATGGATCATCAGCATGGCTGCTGCCGCGACTTGGCCTCACAGCGTGATTGCGTCGAATATCGACCGGCTCCTCGGCAATCAGCTGCTCGAAACGAAGTGCCGAACGGCCTCACGAGACGTCAAGGTTGCTCTTCCTTCTGTTGACAAGCATGTCTTTCCCGACGTGGTCGTGGTATGCGGTGAGCCTGAGTTTGCCCCGGACCAGGATGATCTCCTTCTGAATCCGAGGCTTGCCGTGGAAGTCCTCTCCCCGTCGACGATGGACTACGACCGCGGCGAAAAGTTTGCCCGTTACCGGCAGCTCGACTCCCTCCAGGAATACGTGCTCGTCGCCCAGGAGAAGCCCCACGTCGAGCACTACGTCCGCCAGGACGACACGAGCTGGCGCTTTACCGAGACCGACGGCCTCGACGCGGACATCGACCTGCCGACCCTTGACGCCTCCCTCCCGCTCTCCGAGGTTTATCTGGACGTCTCCTTCGAATCCGACGAAAACGAGTAAGCCCCCGTCCCGTCTCCGGAACCCATCCCTGCGGGCAAACTACAGATGGGACATCCGCTTTCCCTTTCGCCAACGGGTGTCCGGTCCAGACTTCCGAACGCACAGCGCGCAACGCTCGATGCGCAACGTGTAACGTTCAAACGCTCAACGCACCCCGCCCAACGCCGAACGCAGACATGCCGATCGTCACCATCGACGGAACGACTTATGAGTACGAGGGCGAGCAGAAGCTCCTGCAGTTCTGCCTGAACCAGGGCATCGAGCTGCCGCACTTCTGCTACCACCCCGCCATGTCCATCCCGGCCAACTGCCGGCAGTGCCTCGTGAAGGTGGGCATGCCGAAGACGGACCGCGAGACCGGCGAGGCGGTCCTCAACGACGACGGGGAGCCGGAGGTGCAGTACATGCCGGGCCTGCAGGCCAGCTGCACGATCGACCTGCGGGACGGGATGGTCGTCCAGACCCACCGCTCCAGCGAGGAGGTGCGCGACGCCCAGACCGACAACCTGGAGTTTCTGCTGGCCAACCACCCGCTCGACTGCCCGATCTGCGACCAGGCCGGCCACTGCCCCCTCCAGATCCAGGCCTACAAGTACGGGCCCGAGGGCTCCCGCTTCGAGTTCCGCAAGGTGCACAAGCCGAAGCGCGTGAAGCTGGGCCCCCGCGTGACGCTCGACGCCGAGCGCTGCATCAACTGCACGCGCTGCACCCGCTTTACCGACGAGGTGTCCGGCAGCGGCCAGCTCACGATCACGAACCGGGGCGTCGAGAACTACCCGATGACCGCGCCGGGCGAGGACTTCGACGACCCCTACTCGATGAACACGATCGACATCTGCCCGGTCGGCGCGCTGACGGCCACGGACTTCCGCTTCAAGGCGCGCATCTGGGAGATGAGCTCGACGCCCTCGATCACGACGACCAACGCGACGGGCTCGAACTGCCACTACTGGGTGCGCGACAACCAGGTGCTCCGCATCACGCCACGGCAGAACATGGCGGTCAACGAGCACTGGCTCCCCGACGAGGACCGGCTTGTCTACAACCGGTTCAACGACAACCGCCCCGACGGCCCCCACATCCGCTCGGAGGGGACCCTCAAGGGCGGGCGCTGGGAGCAGGCCTACGCACAGGCCGCCTCCCTCCTCGGCGGCACCGACCCGGAGCGCATCCTCTTCCTCGGCTCCGCCCACGCGACCGTCGAGGACAACTACCTGCTCACGC
>JAZKTD010000006.1:0-32310 GCA_036625705.1 Salinivenus sp. | reverse complement strand
CCGCCGACGAAAAAGGCTGGGGATGAAGAACCAGCCTGCCGTCTAGAGCCTAGTGGCGGCCTCACGCCGGGAGAGACTTCTGAGACACCACCTCACGGCGAATTCTGCAGCCCGGCAATTTGACGTCACCTGTCGATCGAGGTTGCAATTAGCCCCGGAACGCCGGACTTCTCACGTCCGGATCTACGTTTCAAATTTGCTGTTATCGAAGTGTGGATCCAGGGCTCCGATGGGTATCAACTATTCCCGCCGTCTCTGTGCCTTTATCTCGCTGTTCCGGAGATTCGAAAGCGACCGGTCGTCAAATTCAGGATAACAGAGGTACTTGTAGCCGTTCAGTGTATTCGGGGGGGTCTCAGTGAGACCCTCAACTGCTGCTTTGGCCAATCCAGTAGCCGAGTATTCTTGGCCGTTGTAGTGCCATTCGAAGTTGTCGCTTCGGAGCCCGAACCGTTGCCTGAGCCGGAGCCGGCGACGCCCGCCCCTTCAGGCACCCTGAGGATGGGGTCCGGTCCCTGGCGCTCTATCCTGTTCGGTTGCCCCAGAAAGACCACGTCCCCGAACAGGGGGAGCGCGGACGAGCGTCGGCGAAGCACACGGGGGCGGAGGCGGTCGAGGTGACATCGTTCGCCCGTTACTGGCCCCCCTCCCTTTCCACACCCGGAACGTCAGAACTGGGCCCCTGCTTTTGCCACCACAGTGCTGGCAGGGACCGGGACCGCGGATAGACCTCCTCCAGGGTCTCCCCGTCGTAGAGACGACCGTTTTTCATAACGTAGCGAATCGTGTTCGTGTGACGCAGGTCCTCCAGAGGATTCTCCTCGAGCACGACGAGGTCCGCCAGTTTGCCCGGAGCGATCGAGCCGAGGTCCTGATCAAGCCCGATCGCGTCGGCGCCCGCTTTGGTGGCGGTCCGGAGGGCCTCGTGGTTGGAGAGTCCGCCGCTCGCCATCGCCCAGAGCTCCCAGTGGTACCCGAGTCCCTGCAACTGGCCGTGGCTGCCGACCCCCGCCCGCCCCCCGGCCTCAAGAAGGGCCTGTACGGTCCGGGCCTGCTCCTCGAAGACGTGCTCCTCCTCCATAAACCAGCCGCCGGGCCCGGCCCCGGCGCCTGCGCCCCGCCGGCGCGTTCGCTGGTCAATCTCCGGGTGGGGCGTAAACCGACGCAGTTTCTGGTTGTCGTGTGGGTTCTCCCTCGTGTAGAAGTAGTTTTCCGCCCACGGGCCTCCGTAATTGACGAGAAGCGTCGGGGTGTACGCTGTCTGTGACATTGCGGTCAATCCAATCACGTCCTCGTAGAGCGGATAGATCGGAAAGTTGTGCTCGTGGCCGGGGTAGCCGTCGATGATCTGGTTCAGGTTGAGCTTGAGGTCGAGCGCCCCTTCTGTCGTCGGCAGAAGCTCCAGCTCGCGGGCCGCCTCGATGATCCACTGCCGCTGCTCGCGGTTGCCGGCGATATACTGTTTGACCGTTTTGGTGTCGTAGTAGTCGCTGTAGCGCCGGAGGACGTTCCGCGCGTCCTTGAGGTCCTCGATTTGCTCGCTCTGGAAGACCCCGGGGCCCGTGGAATAGATGCGGGGACCGATCATGCGTCCGGCCCGAACCTTGTCGGCGTAGGTGAGCACGTCGGTCGTGCTCGTCTGGGGGTCCCGGGTGGTCGTGACCCCGTAGGCGAGCGTCGCCAGGTACTGCCACGCCTCGGTCTTGTGCAGCCCCCAGGAGGGGCGGAGGTGGGCGTGCGTGTCGACGAATCCGGGAATGATCGTGTGGTCGGAGACGTCGATGACTTCGGCGCCGTCGGGAATTTCCACCGTCCCCTGTTCGCCGACAGCGGCGATACGGCTGTTTTCGACGACGAGGTCTGCCTCCTCGATGACCTGATTTTCCTCCATCGTGACCACGCGTGCCCCGCGGAGGACGGCCGTTCCCTGCGGGCGGTCCCTGGAGGTCGTGATCTCGATGCGGGTTTCGTCCGGCTCGTAGGCCGGCGCGTCGTCTTCAGTGCCGTTCTCGGCGGTGTCAGCCGCCGCGCTGTCTTCGGCGGCCCGCGCAGCCGCGAGGTCGTACCGGAACTGCGCGTTGCCGGCCGAGAAGTGCACGACGTTGCCGTCGGATCCCCAGGCCGGAAACTGGCCCCCGACGGTCGTCAACCGGCGGACGGGCACCGAGGCCCCATCGGGCGGGGAGACGCTGACGGTCGGCGCCTCCCCGCCGACGTACGGCACGGCCACTTGGTACAGGCTGTTGTGCACCTGGGCGACCGCCTGGTCCTTATTGGGGCCCATCAGGACCAGGGAGGCAGTTAGCGGCTCGGTGCCGAGCGCCTCCCGACGCCCTTCGACCTTCACGTGCGTTTTCGTATCGGTGCCGTCGAAGCGCATCGACTGGAGCCCCTGCTCTTCTCCGTAGACAAACACGCGGTCCGGGTCCGACGTGAAGTGCGGATGGTGTCGATTTTTGGCGGGGGCGATCGCCGTGGCCGGGCCGCCGCCTGCCGGGACCGAGACGAACTCCCGGGTGGCTTCGGGGGAGACCGGGGCCGAGGACGTGCGGAAGGCCCGCGCGGGGCCCCGCAGGGCAACAATTCGGTCTCCATCCGGGGACCAGGCCGGCTGCTGGTACACGGCGGGGGCGCTCGTAATCTGAGTGGGGGCGCCGCCGGAAGCGGAAACGCGATAGAGATGTCCGGTGCCCTCGTCGGACCACGCGGCGTAAGCGATCGAGGAGCCGTCGGGGGACCAGGTCGGCTGGGCCTCGATCACGTCCCGTTCGGTGAGGCGACGGGGCGTGCCGCCCGGGGTCTCCACGACGTACAACCGGTCCGTCGCGGTGAAGGCCAGGCGCGAGCCGTCGGGGGAGGGCACGGCGTTTCGGACCTGACGGACCGCAAACTGCGGCTCCTGCTCGATGGGGTACTCGAAGTCGAGCTCCGGCCCCATTGGAACGTCAATGTCCGCCGTAAACGGAATCTCTGAAGGCGCCCCGCCCTCGATGGGGAGGCGCCAGATTTTGCCTCCGTACGAGGCAATGAGTGCCTCCGAATCCGGCGTGAAGCTCATGCCCGGGTATACGTCCCGGGTGGCAATCGACTCCTGATCGTCGCGCTGAACAGGGTAGGCGAGCCACCGCTCCTCCCCGGTGTCTCGATTGCGGACGCGAAGGCCGGTCTGGGCGTCGTGGCGGGTGCCGTAGACCAGCCACTGCCCATCCGGGGACAGGGTTGGACGGAATGCCGACCCGAAGCGCGAGGACCGCTCGTAGAGGTCCCCGGTGTCTCGGTCGTACACGGCCAGTTGATACTCCGGAAGAATGGCGTTGTAGTCCCAGGCGCCGGACCGACGGGCAAACCAGACCCAGCGAGGATCGTCGCCGAACGCGGCGCCACTGAGACGCATCTCCTCCGGCTCTTCTACGAGCGGCGTTCCGGCTCCGCCGTCTACGTGGTACAGCCACGGCTTTGCCGGATCGCCCAGGCTCTCTTTCCGCGAGGCGACGACGTAGTTGCCGCCCGGGGCCCATTCGGGGGAGTGGAAGCGAAGGGTTTCCCCGGAGGTCACCTGCGTGGTGTCCTCCTCGCCTCGGTGTAGGACCCAGATGTTTTCGGAGCCGCTCCGATCGGACACGAAGACAATTCGATCTCCGTCCGGCCCGTAACGCGGCTGGCTATCGAAGGCCATCCCACTCGTGATGCGTGTCGCCGCTCCCCCCTCTACGGGAAGCGTGTACAGGTCCCCTAGAAGGCCGAAAACGAGCCGGTCGCCATCGGGATGGACGTCTACGGAGAGCCACGACCCCTCCGACGTGGTCATCTCGAAGACTCTGTTCGGTTCGAGGGGCAGAGAGCCGGGCCCGCTTCCGACCGTCGAGTCGGGAGTGATGACTTGTCCGCTGGCCCCGGGAGGCCCCCACAGCCCCCACAGGACAAAGAGGCCGATTGTGGCGACGATCGTAAATGACAGAAAGCGAGCGGTAGAGTCTGCAGACATGTCGTTTTGGAGTGTGAGGGCCGAGTGTCGGGCGAAGACAAGGACGGTCGCGGCGTCGAATCCGAGGGAGAGTCCTTCGTAAGAAGTCGTCTGTCAACAGTCCCCTACGAAGATGCCGTTCACGCTTCGAACTTCCAAGAGGCCCCCAAGGGGGCTGCAGGCGCAGTGCCTGAGATGGGCGCGACGGCAATAGCAGACGCCCGAACCCGCCCACGGGAAAAATGTTAGACGCGTTTCCGTCGGCGACACGCAATGAGGCCCCGACCGGGCATGCCAGATCCGTCCGACACCGATGAGCCGGAGCCCCCGGTCCGCTACGGCTGGCTGAAGGCAATGTACGGGGCCAACGTCTTGATCAGCGGGCCCATCGGGGCGGGCGCGCTGTTGGCGCCGGAGGCGTTTCGCAGTGTCATGGGACTTCCGCCGCAGGACCCCGTGCACTTCGGACTTGCCTCCGGTGCGGTGCCGCTCGCGTTCGGGCTCGCGGGCCTCTGGGGACTCGGCGCCCCGCTGCGGGCCGCCCCGGTGCTGCTCCTGCAGGCCTGCTACAAGCTTCTCTTCCTCGGCGCCGTGGCGCTTCCCCTGGCGCTCCAGGGCGCGTTTCCTGCCCACGCGGTGCCGATCGTCGGGATCTTTGTGGTCTTCGTCGCCGGAAACCTGATCGCTCTTCCGTTCGCCCGTCTGTTCGGGCCCTCCTCGTCGCCGGCGGCCCCGACGTGAGGGAGCAGAATCGCCCCCCTCGGCCCTCTCTTCTCGACACGCATTTTCAACGTATGACCGATCCAACCCGGCGTCACATCCTCAAGGCAGCGGCCACGGTCACGGTCGGGGCCGCACTCCCGGGCGTGTCCGCTCTCGGCGAATTGGGCACGGCGATTCCCGATCAGACGAGGGATCGTTACGCTCTCCCCCGGGTCGACCTCGCCGACCGGGCCTCCATGCAGACGGTCATCGACCGCGAGAAGGGGCAGTACCTCGGCCACCCCACCAGCGCCCTCCTCGAGGACGGCGAGACGATCTACTGCGCCTACCCGAAGGGCCACGGCGCCGGTCCCCTCGTCCTCAAACGCAGCGACGACGGGGGCCGGACCTGGTCCGATCGGCGTCCCGTCCCCGAAAACTGGGCGACCTCCCACGAGGTGCCCACGATGTACAGGACGGCCGACCGAGAGGGAAACAAGCGTCTCATTCTGTTTTCCGGGGCGTACCCCATCCGAATGGCCGTCTCCGAGGACATGGGCCGAAGCTGGAGCCCCCTCGAGCCGATCGGCGACTTCGGGGGCATCGTGGCCATGTCCGACGTGGTCCGGACCGGACCCGGCTCCTACATGGCCCTCTTCCACGACGACGGCCGGTTCATCGGGGGCGGGCCCCTCACAATGCGCGGCACCCCCGCCAGCGAGCCGACCGACACGTTCACGCTCTACAAGACGATAAGTGACGACGGAGGGCGTTCGTGGAGCGACCCGGCGCCGATTCTACAAACGAAGCAGACCCACCTCTGCGAAGCGGGGCTGGTCCGCTCCCCAGATGGGGAAACCCTGGCGATGCTTCTCCGCGAGAACCGCCGGCGCAAAAACAGCCACATCACCTTCTCCGAGGACGAGGGCCGGACCTGGACCGAGCCGCAGGAGCTCCCGGCCGTCCTGACCGGCGACCGTCACCAGGCCGCCTACGGCCCCGATGGCCGGCTTTTCATCAGCTTTCGGGACAAGACTCCCGAGGGCTACCGCAGCCCCACCGAAGGAGACTGGGTCGGCTGGGTGGGCACGTGGGAGGACCTCACGGCCGCCCGGAAGGGCACGCCCGCGGGCCAGTACCGGGTGCGCCTGGCCGAAAACCACCAGGGCGCAGACTGCGCCTATCCGGCGATCGGGGTGCTGCCGGGCGGGACCTTCGTCGCCATCACCTACGGCCACTGGACGCCCGGCGCCGAGCCCTACATCCTCGGCGTCCGCTTCACCTTAGGCCAGCTCGACCGAATCCGGCAGGGCGGTTCCACCGGATAAGTGCCCCCGCCGGGCTGCGGATGTTGGGCCGCACACCGAAGACCGCCGTTAGACGCGGAGGAGTCTCGGCCCCTCAACCCGGGGCGGGCGGGTCCGGCCCTCTTCCTGAACGGGGCCGCGACAAAGCCCTATAAGAACCAGGTGCCGGACCGGAGAACGGGCGCGGAGTACAGCCCGACGCCCGACCAAAGCCGCTTCGCGGCCGCGCAGTCCGCCGCCCGGCCCTCATCGACCGACGGAGGCACATTGAAGGCGTATACCCATGGCGAGCCGGACGCTCTTCGCTGCGGTGCTTCTCACATCCGCCTCCCTGCTCGGATGCGGGTCCCCGGCCGACCGGAGCAATGGGGGCACGGAAGAGAAATTCGGCACGCGCCCAAACATCGTCGTCCTCCTGGCCGACGACATGGGCTACTCGGACCTCGGCAGCTACGGGGCCTCCGTCATCGAGACGCCCACGCTGGACCGCCTGTCGGAGAAGGGTCTTCGGTTTACGCAGTTCTACAACACGGCCCGCTGTGTTCCCACCCGTGCCTCGCTGCTGACGGGCCTCTATCCGCACCAGGCCGGGCTCGGGCACATGACCGGCGACCAGGGACGTCCGGGGTACCGGGGCGACCTCAACGAGCACGCCGTGACGATCGCGACGGTGCTGGGCGAGGCCGGCTACTCGACGTACATGAGCGGCAAGTGGCACGTGACGCCGTTTCGGCCGGAGAATCCAACGAAGCACAACTGGCCCCTCCAGCGCGGATTCGACCGCTTTTTCGGGACGATCATCGGCGCCGGCAGCTACTACGACCCGGCGGGCCTCGTGCGCGGCAACGAGTACATCACGCCCCGGGAGGCCGGAGAGGAATACACCGACGAAACCTTCTACTACACCGACGCCATCAGCGACTACTCGGCCCGGTACGTCCGGAGGCACGCACAGACGCGGTCGGCGACGCCGTTTTTCCTATACGTGGCGTACACGGCGCCGCACTGGCCCCTCCACGCCCCGCAGGAGACGATCAAGAAATACGAGGGCGCCTTCGACCGTGGCTGGGACCGGCTGCGACGGGATCGGTACGAGAACATGACCCGGATGGGCCTGATCGATGAGGCGTGGCCCCTGACCGAGCGGGACCCGAAGGTCCCGGCCTGGGAGGAGGCGGCGAACAAGGCGTGGCAGGCGCGCCGGATGGCGGTCTACGCCGCGCAGATCGACCGGATGGACCAGGGCATCGGCCGGATCGTGGACGCCCTGGAGCAGACCGGGCAGCTGGAGAACACCCTCATTCTCTTTCTCAGCGACAACGGCGGGGCGCAGGAAAAATTCGGATGGGTCGAGAACCGGGACTATGCCGACAGCGAGGGCGCTGCCCCCCCGGCCCCGGGCGCGGTGCAGCCAAGCCTGTATCCGAAAGTGACGCGGGACGGGACGCCGATTCAACTGGGAAACATGCCCGAGCATATGCCGGGGCCGGAAGATACGTACCAGTCCTACGGCCGGCCGTGGGCGAACGTCTCGAACGCCCCGTTTCGGGAGTACAAGCACCTGGTGCACGAGGGAGGCATCGCCACGCCGCTGATTGCCCACTGGCCGGCAGGGATTGAGCGGGACGGGGCATTTGTGCGCCAGCCGGGACACGTCGTCGACTTGATGGCGACGGCCGTCGACCTCGGGGCGGCGACCTATCCGGACTCCGTCGAGGGCCGCGCAGTCCGCTCCCTGCAGGGCGTGTCGCTCGTGCCGGCGTTCCGCGGGCAGAACCTCCGTCGGGCAGATCCGCTCTTTTTCGAACATCAGGGCAACCGGGCTGTGCGGGACGGGCGGTGGAAGGCCGTGGCGAAAGGCCCGCCGGGCCCCGAGGAGCCGTCGTGGGAGCCCTCCTGGGACCCCGGCCCGTGGGAGCTCTACGACATGAAGGCGGACCGAACGGAGACCAACGACCTGTCGTCGGCCCGGCCCGAGCGGCTGAAAGACCTGATCCGGCAGTGGAGGTCGATGGCCCGCCGCGTCGACGCGATTCCCTGGCCCTACGGGGGGCGGTACGAGGAGGCTGCGGGCGAGTAGCGGCTGGACGGGGCGGCCCCCTCTCCGGCGCCCCGTCGCCGGATCCGCCGGGACATCACGACCGCAGCCCCGTCCTTCCGGTGCTGTACACGGACGCAGGCCGTCCGATGTGGCGTCCTCCACGGACGAATCGAGGGCCAGGAAACGATCGAACAGTGACCCCGGGTCTTGGCCCCAGTTTCACCGGTAGGCCGAACTGCCCGACCTACTCTTCCGGCCCCGTCGACGCAGTCTTTTCCGCCGGAAGCACCTCGTAGCGCGCCGCCATGCCCGCCTCGAAGTGATCCTCCTCGCGGCAGTGCAGAAGCCAGGTGCCCGGATTCTGCGGCACCATGTCGGCCACGCCCATCATCATCGGCCCCAGCTCCATCACCTGGGTCTGGCGCCCCCGAACCGTCGCGGGCTGACCGTGCCGGTGCACTGCGTGATGATCCAGGCGATTTACCCCCGCGAACATGTACCAGCGCACCCGCTCTCCCTGCCGGAGGGTGACCACGGGCATATTGCCGTACACGTAGCCGTTGACCGACTCCATGAGATTGGTGGTCTCGAACTCCGGCTGTGCGGTCGCGCTGTCGACCGGCAGGTCGGTACGGCGCCGAATGTTTTCCCGGTAGCACCAACTGTCGGTCACGTTCATCTCGGCAAAGAAGGCCACCACCTCTCGATCTACGTCTTTCGGGACTCCACCCGGACCGGCCATCCCGCGTTCGGTGACGATCATCGGCCCCAATCAGGCCGGTGTTGGTGTCCTCATCCTCGTGGACGTGCGAGTGGTACATCCAGAGCAGGGAGCTCGGATCGCGGGGCCCCGACCTTGTTTTTGAAGACGACCTTGATCGTGTCGCCGACCTCTGCGCGCAGGACCGGCCCCAAGGTCCCGAGGTGCTCCCACTTCGGAGGGCGGGGTTTTCGCTCCGTGAAAGTCGAGTCGGTGTACGCCCGGTAGAGAACCTTCTGGTAGACCGGGCCGATCCACGGTTTGTGGAATGGCAGCGTCGACCCGCACAGGGGCTGGGAGGCGGAAATGACGTCCGGTCCCCGCCGTTATTTTCTCAGTGTCCGAAGGCGCTGCCGGGCCTTCTCGACGCGGGGCTGAAGCTCGGGGTCGGCGTTCTTCCAGGCCTCGACGAAGCGCCGGTAGGCCTCCCTCCCCTCCTCCAGTCTCCCCATTTCCTCGTAGAGCCGCCCGAGCCGCTCGTGGGCGATCGGAAGCTGCCAGGCAGCCATGTACCAGTCCTCGGCCTGCTCGAGACGGCCGAGGTCGCGGTAGAGGTCGCCCCGCCAGATCGCTGCGCCCGGCCGGAACGGGCGTTTGGACGTGGACCAGAGGCGGGCCGCCCGTTTGGCCTCTCCCTCCCTCCACGCCCGGTACCCCTGGAGCTCGTTGAGGGCCCCCTGCACCCCTGCGGTATCCGGGCCTTCGGCCTCCTGCCTCCTCGCTCGGAGGCGAGCTAGAAGCGCATCTGATTTTTCGTCGCGTCCCCGTTCGAGGTAGTAGATTCCGGCGCAGAGGAGGCGCTCCGGCGAAGCCTCGTCGCCGGCTCCTGACGACTCAAGATACGAACGCGGAATCGACTCCGAGATCGGGACGCCGAGGCTCATCGGGAGCGCCACATGACACGCTGCGGTCGGAAATCTCACCCCCTCTGCCCGCAAAAGGGACATCGCCTCCTCGATCTGCCCCCCTCGGAGACGGTTTATGGCCAAAAACGCCGCGTACATGTCTGAATCGGGACCGGACCGTTCGCCGAGCGCCCTGAACACCTCCGTTTGCAGCTGGTGGTCCACCGGATGGGCAAGGCCGTCGCGGACCCAGAAGTAGGGGACGGAGGACGGGACCTTCTCCACTCGCCCGAAAATCCGTTGCTCCTTCTCGCCGGCCCCGAAGACCAAGTCCGAGGCCAGTTGATATGCTTGCTTATAGTCCCCCGGAGGATGAGCTGCGATTCGACGGACCGCGAGGGCGGAGTCGCGGTGAAGCGACATCGCGAGATCGACGAGATGGTGGTGGTGATGAGCCACCCCCGGATCCAGCTCCGCCGCCTTCGCAAACGCCTGTTCCGCCTCGGGCCAGCCTCCGGGCACGGTGCCGTGGAAGAGCACCTCCCCCAGTTCATGCCACACCCTTGGATCCTCGGGGTAGAGGCCGGTGAACCGCCGGAGGCTATCCCGGGCGCGCAGGGCTCGGTTCTGGACATCCCACGCATGTTGAGACTGGACGAGCCGCCGCTCCCGACGCGAGAGGCGGCCGGAGAGCTCGTAGGCGCGCTCGAGTTGTAGGCGAGGTCCTTCCTCAAACAGTCCACCCCAAATCATCGAATAGTAGAGGCGGGCGTAGGCCAGCGCAAAGGTTGAATCTTCCTCAACGGCCTGTTTGAAGTTGCTGGCAGCCGCCTCGTACTCGCCGGCGCGAAAGCGACGTTCCCCGTCCAAATAGGATTTCAGGGCCGCCAGCGACTCCGTGGTGATGTTCTCCAGATCCACCGTGGGCATCCGCTCCTCGCTTCGCTCGAGGAGGACGTCCAGCACTCGGCGCGTGAGCTTGTCGGTCAGGGCCGTCACCGTATTGGGGGGGCCCTCGACCTCCACGGTGCCGAGCCGCTCTTCGTCGGCGGTCCGCCACACCTCCGCCCCGAAACGCAGATCCGCACCGAGTTGGACCGCCGAGCCAATGACGGCATAGCGGGCGTCGAGGCCGCGGGCCACGTCCAGCGCGTCCTGCATGCCAATGTCGCCCGCAGAGAGCCCCCGCTCGTCCAGAGTCGCAAAGACGGTGCGGTCGGTAATGGCCCGCAGGCCGGCGGCCCCGTCGAGGTTGAGTGTGAGCGTGGTCACCATCCCGTCCCGCCAGGTCTCCGCCCCGGAGCCGGACACCTCGAACGGCAGGACCGCCACCGACCGGTCCAACTGCGCGGCCTCTTCGGCCTCGGGCCACAGCCCCCATCCGAACGCGGCAATCCCGGCGGCGAACACCACTACGGCGAGGGCCACGGCCCCCCGAGCGCCCCCGAGAAGCTTCGTGCTCGCCGAGATGGATGCCGATTCGCCTACGGCCGGGGCCTCCCCGGCGCAGAGGGCCTGGAGGTCCGCCCGCAGCGCCGCCGCCGAGCCGTAGCGGTCGGCCGGATCTTTCTGAAGGCACCGGTGGACCACCTGGGCCACGGCCGCGGGGAGCTCCGGTCGGCGCTCCGGGAGGGGCGCAGGCGTTTCGTGTAGGACTGCGTGGAGCACCGCGACCCGCCGCTCGCCCTGAAAGGGCCGCTCCCCGGCCAGCATTTCGTAGAGCAGGGCCCCCAGCGCCCACAGGTCCGCGGCCGGGCCGACGGTCTCGCCCTCCACCTGCTCGGGGCTCATGTAGCCGACGGTTCCCAGCTGCTGCCCCGTCCCCGTCAGCCGCGTCGACTCCATGAGACGGGCCAACCCGAAGTCGAGGAGTTTCACCTCGCCCCGCTCGGTGATCATCACGTTGGCGGGCTTAACGTCCCGGTGGACGATGCCCGCCTCGTGGGCCTGGACCAGCGCCTCGGCGATCTGCTCGGCGTAGTCGAGGGCCTCGGCGAGGGGGAGCGGCCCGTCCCGCCCGATCCGCTCCTTCAGGGTCTCGCCCTCGTAGTAGGCCATCGCGATGAAGCGGCGGCCCTCCTCGGTCTCTCCAATATCGTGGACCGTCCCCACGGTGGGGTGCTCCAGCGCGGCGGCCGCCCGCGCCTCCCGGACGAAGCGGGCCTCCGCGTCCGGGTGCGTCGAGAGGTGCGGCGGCAAAAACTTCAGCGCCACCGATCGGCCGAGCTCCGGGTCGCGGGCCCGGTACACGATGCCCATCCCGCCGCCGCCGAGATGCTCCTCGACGGCGTAGCCCCCTACCACAGTGCCCGCCAGCCCGAGCGGGTCTGCGTCTTCGGGGCGGGCGTCGTCCGTGTCCCCGGCGTCGAGCTCCCCCAGCATCGGCGCAACGACCGAGTCGGCCAGTGCCTCGTAGAAGCCCGAGGCGTCGTCCTGGGCCGCCAGCAGAGACGCGACCTCCTCCCGGACGGTTTCCTCCTCGCAGCGCTCCCGAAGGAAGGCCGCCCGCTCTTCGGGCGGCACGGACTGGGCCTCCACCAGGAGCGTCCGCACCTTGTCGCGCCGGGAGGCGTCCATGAGAATATGGGGGCTCGTCGAGAATACGGTCCTCGTTTCGAGAGGTGCGCCCGGAGGCCCTCCCGCATCACCCGCCGCGCTCGTAGTCGATTTCTTCGCCGCGCAGTCGCCTCATTTCCCGGTAGAGCCACGCTTTGGCCAGGGTCCAATCGCGGCTCACCGTGGATTCGGACACAGAAAGCGCCTCGGCGGTCTCCTCGATCGTCATGCCGCCGAAGAACCGGCACTCCACGCCCCGCGCCGCCCGGGGATGCGCCTCCGCAAAGAGGGCCAGGGCCTCGTCGAGCAGCACCAGCAGCTCCGCCTCTTCCTCGGTGCTGATGGTGCGGTCGGCCGACGCGTCGGCCGTCGGATCCATCGTCTCCCGCAGCTCCTCCAGCGAGAGGGCCGGAGCGTCCCCGCCCCGCTTCTGGGCCCGCCGGCGCCGGGCCTCGTTCATCAGAATCTGGCGGATGGCCTGCGCCGCCACCGCGAAGAAGTGCGATCGGTCCTGCCAGGAGCGCTCCTCGTCCCCGACCAGCTTCACGTAGGCCTCATGCGCCAGCGCCGTGGTCCGGAGCGAGGGATCCCCCTTCCACCGCCGCCGCTTGCCACGGGCGAGCCGGCGAAGCTCGTCGTAGACGGCCTCGAAGAGGGGCTCGGCGGCCTCGTCGCGGCCCGCCCGAAGATCGACGAGAAGTTCCGTGACCCGACGCTGGGAAGAACTCATGGTCCCGGACCCGCTCGTTTTGTGAAGAAACGAGAAATACGGCGGTGACTCGGGCAGATCGTGAGAAGACCGCTACGCTGTCGTGTGGTCTACAAGTGAAGGGCATCCGCGCAAAAGGGCCCTCGGCGGCGACCGGTCTCCCGACAGACGAGCACCACGGCCTACAGCGCGTCCTGCACAATGCCAACTGCCACTTTATGCCTGGAGATGAATTTTAAGTGTAAGATGAATGCCTCCCACACGCAAACGCGCGGCCCGGAGCGCCCCGGGCAGGCTCCTCAATCATCCGCGAGTGCCCCTCTTTCCGGTTCGCTTACGCCCGTTCCTCTGCGCACGACATGACTCAACGACTGGCCGATCACCACACCCCCCTCGCGTTCTCGGCCCACTGTGCCCGCCCTGCTCGCTCCCCTGGGCCTCGCCGTGCTTGGCATGTGTCTCTGCCGCCCCGGCGCAGGCGCAGGAGGAAGGACCCGAGCCGACCCGCTACGAAGACGTGACCTGGAATTACGCCGCTTTGATCGACTATAAGCCCGGCAAGAAAGGGCGAGCGATGGAGATCATTGGTGACCACTTTATTCCGGCGTACAATCAGGCAGAAGTCCCGGTGCCCCGCGCGATCGAGCTCCAGACCGGGCCGTGGGACGTGTTGCTCGTCGGCCCCATGGGAGACGGTCCGTCGCAGATGACGTGGGAGACCTCACCGCAGCAGATCGAGATCCGGAAGGCAATGGTCGAGATGATGGGCAGTGAGGAAGAAGTGGAAAAGATCTCCGAGGAATATCAGAGTCTCATCGCCCGCTCGACCGAGCACCTCGGTGTTTCGGGGCGGTACGGCCCGCCGATCCCCGCGCAGATGCCGGAGTGACCCAAAGCGCTCTTTGCGGGTCCCGCGGTTTCTTCCCCCCGACGTTCATTGGTTATCGATCACGCAACACGTGCCATGTTTCTACGCGACGCGACTCGCGTTCCGCTTCGACTCGTTGTTTTGCTCATCGCGCCGGCCCTGCTTTTCGGGTGTAGCGAAGCGCCCGAGGACATCCAGACGGCAGGGGGCTCCACGGTGCAGTGGGCCCCTCCGGACACTGTTGCGGTCCTCGTGCCGGGCGAGCCTGCCGGTGGGAACGCGCGCTGGGAGTCGCCCGATTCGGCCCAGGCGGCGTGGCTCGCCGAACACGGATTCGAGCGAGTCGGCACTCGCCTCAGCGACGCGAAGACCCAGGAGTTGTGGCTCGAACGCCTCCGCACCCTCCGGGGCCTGATCGACCATGAGCACATCCCCGAGGCCCGGGAGGCGGTCGTGCGGGAACTGGCCATCGAGGCGGTCGGGAGCGACGAGCACCTGGGCCTCGAGCTCTCCGAGAACTTCGACGCGGACCGCTTTCAGGAGCGCCTCGAGCAGCGGCTGGGCCTCAAAGGCGCGACGCGGGAGGAGGTGCAGGCCAAAATCGACACGTTCGAGGCGGCCCTCGAAGACTACCGCGAGCGGCGCGTCTTCGGGCACGTGTACTACGCCCGCAGCGACTAAAAGAGGATGTCATAAAGGAGTTTGAGGGCGAGCAGGCGGCTCGAGCAATTCAGGCTCCACGGCAAAACTCGGAGGGCGTGGTAGCCCCCTCAATCGCACCGCGCCCGTCTCCGAGGGCCCCTCCCTCCCGACCGATCCCGTTCTCTCAGGGACGGTTTTTTCTCCATGACGTTGCTTCCAACGGCAAACGCCCAGTTCCCGATGTCCCCGTCTCTTTCTTCTGTCCCTTGTGTGTCGTGCGCCAGGACGGAGGGCCTCGCCGGGACCGGCCCGTCCCTGATCGCCGGGGAAACGGGAAGGTGATTTCGCATCCACACCCGTTCGCCGACGACGCAGACCCATGCGATCTGGAACAAGAACGGTTGACCCGACCCAGGGTCTAGCAGATGGGCTCCGGGCCCCGTCTTCAGACGGAGAGAAAGGATCACTGCCGTAATCGACAAAAGAGAAAAGGGAAGCCAGTCATGAACGTCCAAACGATTCGCGACGACACGACAACCCTCGACACCGATGAGGTAGAGGCCCTCGAAGACCAGCTTCGCGGCCCCCTCCTCCGGGAGGGCGACGCGTGGCTCCTGGAGAATAACCTGGCGGCCCCGACGGTGCGGAAGCTGGAGTAGCGTTGTAGGCACTGTGGTCTTGCAGGGGAGGACAGGTTTGCCGACGGGCGTCGAGTCAACCTTCGTCGGCAAGCCTGTCCGTCTATCGGGTCACCGCAGGGGACGGTCAAGTCCGTTGGTCCGGCTTCTGATAATCGAGCTCCACCGCTTCCGCGATCGGGCCGTCGAGGCGGGGTGGCCCCTCCCGATAGCCTCGTCGTCGCAGGCGGGAGCTACGGCGGCTACATGACGGCCTGGACCGTCACGCAAACCGATCGCTTCGAGGCTACGAGCATGGTTTCGGGCCTCTCCAATCTCATCAGCGTAGAGGGGACGACCGATGCCCCGACCTTTCTGAGGGCCTACATGGGCGGGGCCTTCTGGGAGCAGCACGAGACCTTTGAGGCGAGCTCGCCCCTCTACCAGGTCCAGGGCGTGGAGACGCCGACGCAGATCCTGCACGGTGCGGAGGACGAGCGGGCACCGCCCTCGCAGGGCCGCGAGTCTTACCGGGCCCTCCGGGGGCAGAACATCCAGACCGAAATGATCCTCTACCCGCGGACCCCGCACTTCCCCCGAGAGCCGAAGCTGATCATGGACATGGCGCCCCACATGCTGAACTAGTTCGACAAGCATCTCGGGCGCTAGGTGCGTCTGGCCTACGCGACTCACAGCGGGTCCGACAACTGATTCTTCGACGACCCGGACGCATCAAGTACTCTCCTCTCTTCCCGATCGAAATCAACGAGGTGTGAACGATGCCCCCGAACACAGATGACGTTTCAAGACGTGAATTCATTCAAGGGCTGGGCGCCCTCGGCCTGGCCGCTCCCCTGGCCGGCAGTCCCATCGGTCGGCTGTTGTCCGAGACGGAGCCGCCGCCGGAAGAGCGCTCGCCGCTCCCAAAGCGCCCGCCGGGCAGCCTGCAAAACGAGGTCCTCGTCATCGGGGCGGGCCTGGCCGGGCTGGCCGCGGCCTGGGAATTGGAGGAGGCCGGCCACGAGGTCACCGTCCTGGAGGCCCGCAGCCGTCCCGGCGGGCGCGTGCAGACGCTCCGCGACCCGTTTGCGGGGGATCTCTACGCCGAAGCCGGCGCCATGTACTTCCACGAGAAGACCTACCCGGAGGCTCTCCGCTACATCGACGCACTCGGGCTCGAGCGCACGAGCGTGCCCGAGTTGGCTGTCGGGCTCTTTCATCTCAACGGAAAGCGCTTCTCAGCTGGTCCTGACGTGGAGTGGCCCTACGACCTCCGGGAGGAGGAGCGGGGCTTCGGGCCGTTTGGGCTGATGAAGAAGTACCTCATCGGTCCCCTACCAACGGAGATCTCGAGGCCGGAGGCCTGGAACCAACCCCCTCTATCGACGCTCGACGAGCAGTCCCTTGCCGAGTACATGCGCGAGCAGGGCGCGAGCCCGGGGGCCGTGAAACTCATTGCGGATATCTTTGCCGCCTTCGGCCCGACGGACCGAACCTCGACCCTGTCTGCCGCCCTGACACAAGTGGCGCTCTTCTTTTTGGGCGACCCGTTCGTGCTGACCGGGGGCAACGACCACCTCCCTCGTGCGATGGCGGACCAGCTGAATGCAAATGTCCGATACGGCGTGGAGGTGACGTCCCTGCAAGGCACCGGCGACGGCGTCGAGGTGCGAGCCGAGCGGGCCGGTCAGGGAGAGACCTACGAGGCGGACCGGGCGATCTGTACGGTTCCCCTCGGCGTCCTGGGCGACCTCACAATCGAGCCCGAGATCCCCGCTGAAAAGCGGTCGGCAATTCAGCAAATGCCGTACACCGGTGCGACGCTCACCTTCGTGCAGGTCGACCGTGCCTTCTGGCGCGAGGAGGGCGTTACGGGCTCTGCCTTTACCGATCTGTCCATTGAGGCAGTCTACCGTCAGCCGTTCGGGGACGTGCCCGAGCCTGACGACCGTGCCATTCTGGAAGGCTACGCGAAGGACGAGGTCGCGTCGCGACAGGCTGGCCGCCCGGAGGAGAAGGTCATTCGGCGGGTTCTCAGGCACATGGAGAAGGTCCATCCCGGCCTCCGCGAGCACGTGGAGGGAACGGCCCTGAAGGCCTGGGAAAACGATCCCTACGCGCAGGGTCACTGGTCGTGGCCGGGGCCGGGCGACGTGACTGGCCATCTCGAGGCCCTGCGAGAGCCGCACGGCCGGATTCACTTCGCCGGGGAGCATACCTCGGTCCTCCGGGCGACGATGGAAGGGGCGCTTCGCTCCGGCATCCGGGCGGCCCACGAAGTCAACGAGGGAGGAGACCGATGAGGAGGTAGGCCTCACCCAGAGCGCTCACGCCAAGCGGCCGGGGCCCTCCTCGGCGATGCCGGCACTGAGCCTCTTGCGGAAGGGATTTTTCGAGGGCCGCTCGGCGGCTCGTCCCGTTCTGACCGGCGACCCGTTTTCTATATTATTCCATTCTCGAATCAACCCTATGAGACCATGTCGGACACTGCCACTGACTCTGAGAACGGCTTGTGCTACCTGTCGAAGGCATGTGAGGCCTCCAAATAGAAACAGCGGGAGCGAATTTCGGTCTCGAATGGGTCTCTACACTCATTTTCGGAGAGCGAGACGTAGCCGAACACATGCTGGCGGTCGAGAAACGACGACCTGACACTTTGCCCTTGATGCACCACCGGTGACCGTGCACAAAAAATCTGACCGACCGGTTGAGCAGGCCGGGGCACGGGCGGGTGGGTTCTTATTCACAGAACCGTAACCGCTGGACTTTGACACCCCGGGGGTCAATTTTCGTATATTGGTAATTGTACAGTTACAGTAGTTAAAGCCCGCGCTGCCGATACCCCCTCCCCCGTTGATCGGTAGCTGCGGGCTTTTTCTGTTCAGAGAGTACATCTGTTCGGGCCCTTCCCGCTCCTTTGGCGGGTTTTTTGCTTTCCTGAAGGGTGGCGCTCTTTTCTCATGCCTCCCTTCCCATGCCCGACTCGCTTCTTTACCGCGTGCCGGAGCCTGGTTCGGGGTGGCCGGACTACTTCCCCAGTGGCACCCACCAGGACCCAGATCGCCTCGTCGCTCGCCTGGAGCGATTCAACCAGCACCACGGCCTTCCGCAGGGCCTTTCCGTTCACGTCTACGAGACGGATGCCACGGCCCTCGGCATCGGCCGGAAGCACGTCGGCACGATCAGCGTCGGGTCGGTGCTGATGGCCGGCGAGATTGATCTGCAGAAAGTGCTGGGCTAACAGGCGCCGAAAGGCCACCGCGCTGTAGGGGTTCTAGACGGCCGACCGCCGACTCGAAACGCACAGATCAAGCCTCGCCGGTAAGATTCAGCATCTCTCGACCTGGATGAGACTCCCGCGGCGTTGTCTATGATGCCACACCAGAATCCTCGTGACCCTGAATTGCTGACGTTTATGCAAGGCGAAGGTCATGGAGATCCCGAGCATCGGCGGCGACGAGTGCCCGTGCACACCTACCCTGACAGGCTTGAGAAGTGCACGGGTATCCCTTTTGCCTCGGTGGTTCTCCCCGCAGCAGAGGGAAATGACACCATTACCCACCGGTGAAGCAGTTGTGGACCGCGTTCCGGAATCTGCGATTCCTGTCGATTCAGTTGTGCAAGTCCACTCGGCGGGAGCGGGGAGGGTGGGCCGAATGGATGACCCGAGGGGACAGCGGCCTCCCGGTACCCGTAGAAGCGTGAGACTCGATGTGATGAGAACGAAGGGTCCCCACGGGCTCTCCGACTTCAATTCTGTAATCCTGATTAGAAAAGATCACCGACTTCTTGAATCTTCTCGATGCCTCCTCCTTCGTAGAGCCCCAGCCAATCGGGCCCCGGATGGCGATAGACACCCAGCCGGCGAGCCCCTACTCCGGCTTTTTTGCCTTACCGGTCTTCATCCGGGATTGCGAGCCCTCGCGGTTGCCGGCCGTTGGCGGCCAAAGCCACAACAATCGGTATGGCGAACTCCGCAGCATTCCGGCCCTCAACAGTGCGTGGGATGGGAAGGGGGCCGTGAGATTTCTCTCCAGAAGAGAGCAGCACTGTTCCCCCGGGTCTACCCAGGTCGTGACTACCGATGAGATTCGTGGAGCCGGGGGCTCATGCCCCTTATCGCAAAAACGTAGGCGTGCCGGCCGGGTCGCTCCTCCGGAGACCGACGGGGCCGCTCGATGACCAGCTGATTTTTCTCGTTGAGGGAATGGTCGAGCCGCTCGCCGCTCGCGAGCAGGCGGACCGTTCCGCTATCGGCCGTCTCGGGGGCGACCGCCGTGAGCGTAAGGGCGTCCTCGGGCCAGCCCAGTGCGATGGCGTAGAGGGTCCGCCCATCCTTCGACCGTGTATACCGGACATCCCGGGCAGTCATGGTCTGGGCCGTGACGCCCCCAAACTCTCCGTCCTCGAGCTGCGTCGGTCCCTCCCCGAAGACCCTCCACGGCCGCGTTTCGTATACAGCCTCCCCATTCATATCAAGCCACTCGCCGAGGGACAGAAGCACCCGTTTCTGATCCGGCGGAATGGTTCCATCGGCTTTCGGGGAGACATTCAGGAGCAGGCATCCGTTCTTGGACACAATATCGAGGAGACTATGGAGGACCCGCGCCTCTGATTTGATGCCCAGCCCCTGCGTGTAGCACCAGCTCCCGGTACTGATCGTGTCGTCGGTAAGGAACGGACGGTCCGAAATGTCGGTGGCCTGTCCCTTCTCAAAGTCCTTCACCGACACCTCGAGGGGCAGGTCCTCTTGCTTGCGCGTGGTCACCACGTCTCGGTCCCACCGCTCGGCCCGGTTGTAGTAGGCGGCCATGAATTGCCGGCGGTAAGACTCGGGAATTTCGTGGAGCCAGGAGTCGAACCAGATGAGGTCGGGCCGATAGAGGGCGGTTACCTCGCCGAGTTTGGCGAGCCACATGTCCAGAAACCGCGATCGGTCCATCGATCCGTACATCCACGCTCGCTTCGGGTCCTCGAACACCGTCGGATGGTTCCGTTTGGCCGGGGCGTAATGGCCCGTCCACTCCCCGTCTGCCCGGTGCAGGCTGTTTCGAGCGTGGTGGAACGTCGCCACGAAGCGGAGTCCCCGGTCGCGGATCGCTCGCTCCAGTTCGCCGACCAGGTCCCGCTTCGGGCCCGTGTCGGCCGCGTTCCAGGGGGTTACTTCCGAGGCCCAGAGCGAGTATCCGTCGTGGTGCTCGGCCACAGGCCCGGCGTAGCGGGCCCCGGCCTTGTTGAAGAGGTCCGCCCACCGGGCCGCGTCGAAGCGTTCGGCTGTAAACTGGGGGACGAACCGGGTATACGGGTACTCGACAGGAGTGCCGTAGGTCTCGACGTGATGGTCATGAACCGGATGATCGGGGTCGTGCATGTGTCGAGGATACCATTCGGATCCGAAGGCCGGAACCGAGTAGACCCCCCAGTGGAAGTAGACGCCGAACTTCGCGTCCCGGAACCATTCGGGGGCCTCGTTCACCCGCTTCAGCGAGGGCCAACTCGCCGTATGGGGGCCTTGCCCGATTCCCTCGTGCACCTGTGTGAGTCGACGTTCGGTGGCCGACCGATAGGGTTCAGGGTCGAAGTCATCATCGATATCATCAGGGGAAGCCCCGCGTCCGAGAAGGGAAGCGCCCACAAGCGGAGCCAGGAGGGCCGAGGACGCAGTCCAGCGAAGAAAGTCGCGGCGGCGAATGTCTGTCACGGCACTCGTGCTCGCTTGGAAGAAGCGTAGGGGCGGGGCAGTGCATTGCGACCGTCGGATCGGCCCGACGGCGGTCCGCTACCGGACGGCCTCCGAGCAATCGTCCTGTCTCCCGGGAAAGGTTAAGAATGTATAATGCCAGGCCCTTCGTATTCAAATGACCCCCGAACGGAGAACAGGCCCCCAAAAGAACGCTGCAGAGGACGGGGCACAGGAACGAGCCCATGGGGGAGAAGCCAAAGGGAAAAGGGGGGAGCGAACCGGGCCCGCCGCACCTACGACTGAACAGCCACTTGTATTTTCGTGATGTTCTGGGGATGGTCTCGCCATTTCTTTAACGCTCGTCCGGCGCTTTCCATCTCCACAGTACGAGTGATCATGCGGTCGACGGGAAACGATCCCTCGCCAAGGAAGTCGATCACGTCGCGAAAGTCGTCCCTCCGGGCGTTTCGGCTCCCCCGGATGTCCAGTTCCTTCTTAACGAACGGAGTGGGATCGTACGTAACCGGCTCTCCCACGTATCCGAGGTAGACGACCCGCCCCCCGAAGGCCACTTCGTCCACCGCAGCGCGAAAGGTCTCCGGCTGCCCGATCGCCTCCACGATCACCGCCGGGCCCTCACCATCGGTGATCGCCCGCAGGCGGTCTGAGAGGGAGTGGCTATCAGTGTTGACGGTATGTTCTGCCCCGATCGTTCGGGCCAAATCCAGCTTCCAGTCGTAGAGGTCGACCCCGATGACTTCTGCCCCCTGGCGCACCGCACCGGCGACCACCCCCAGGCCAATGGTTCCGCATCCCAGCACGACCACGGTATCCCGAGCGGCCATCTCTCCCCGCTGAACCGCGTGAAACCCGATGGTGAGCGGCTCTACTAGCGCAAGTTCGCGCAGGGAACGCTGACTCGCGGGAACGATCTTTTGCCACGGTACGGTGATAACCTCTGCGAGGGCCCCGTGTCGCTGCACGCCGAGCGTCTCGTTCTTCCGGCAGCAGTTGGGCCGCTCTTGTCGACAGGCCGAGCACTCGCCGCAGTTCGTGTACGGCAGCACCGTAACGTCGGCTCCTTTCTGAAACCGATCGGGCACCGCTGCACCTGTCGCTTCGATGGAGGCCCCGATCTCGTGGCCGGGGATTCGGGGGTAGGACACAAGCGGGTTCTTCCCCTGAAATGTACTCAGATCGGTTCCACAAAACCCGACGGTCCGAACGCGAAGTCGCACCTCATCCGCGGCGGGAGTCGGCTCGTCGACGAGGCCGAGGCTCGTTTCGCCGGGGGCATCGATGAAAAAGGCTTTCATGGCTGGGGGCGGTGTGCCTGGAAAGGGAGGCGATGGACGTAGCGCGTGGAGTAAAAAGAGCTGCCGCTCTCCGGTAGAGCGCCTTCGATCCGCTCGTGCCATTCGTCGGGGAGCATGGAATCGCCGACGTCGATCAGAGCGGTCCGATCAGTCCAGTGGAAGGAGCAGGCAGCTCATACGCCCAGCCGTGCTCTTCTTTTGAAGACATGTTTACTATTGTGGCAGAATTTCTCAAGTTAGCCTCTGTGTCGAATGTTTCCGCGCCCAACACGCCGGGCCCTCCCGCGATCGTTGTCCCAAAAGATTCCAGAAATCGGAGGCCGGTGTGAGCGGCCAACTGCTCGCCGGTCTCCTGTCGGTTCCCATGGCTTCTTCCTGTGCCCCCACCCCCGCCCGAACAATGAGGCGCCCCGGCTCCTCGTCCCCCCTCCTACTTGTCAGTGTGCTCGTCCTCCTGTCGGGGCTCGGGGTTGGGTGCGGGCAGGAGAACGGGACATCGGCGGCGGGCCCGCACACGAACGTACTTCTCCTCCTGGTGGATGATCTTCGGCCAGAGCTCGGGGCCTACGGGCACGAGGAGATGGTGACGCCGAGCATCGATCGACTGGCCGCGACCGGTCTCACCTTCCGGCGCGCATACGTCCATCAGGCCGTGTGCGCCCCCTCGCGGATCAGTCTCCTCACGGGCCTCCGCCCCGACTCAACCGACGCCCACCACTACGCCACGAAACTGCGCGAGGTGCTGCCGGACGCAGTGACCCTGCCGGGACACTTCAAGAACCACGGGTACACGACCGTCGGCGTACGGGGAAAGATCTTCCACCACGCAGAGGACGGGACGGGCGCCTGGTCCCGCGGCCCGATACAGGTAGAAGGGGAGGGCCACGGCCGCGGGTACCTGACGGAGGCGGCCATCGCGAAGTCCAAGAACAGCGGGCAGGGGCCGCCCTTCGAGTCGCCGGCCGTTCCGGACACGGCGTACGAGGACGGGAAAGTGGCGTCACGCGCGGTCGAACAGCTCCGCCGCCTGAAGGAGGGACCCCGGCCGTTCTTTCTCGCGGTCGGCTTCAAAAAGCCCCATCTCCCCTTCAATGCCCCGCAAAAATACTGGGACCTCTACCCTCGCGATGAGGTGCAGCTCCCGGCCAACCACTCCCCGCCCGAGAACGCCCCGCGATGGGCCCTCACCAACTACGGCGAGCTCCGCAACTACGCCGACATTCCAGCACAGGGGCCCGTGCCCCAAACCACCGCGATTTCCCTCATCCGCGGGTACCGCGCGTCGGTCAGCTACATAGACGCACAGGTGGGGCGGGTTCTGGACGCCCTTGCGGAGAACGGGCTCCGGGAGAACACGGCCGTCGTGCTGTGGGGCGACCACGGGTTCAAGATTGGCGAGCACCGGAACTGGTCGAAGCATACAAACTTCGAGGTCGACACTCGGATTCCGCTGATTGTGCGGGCCCCGGGCATGTCCGCGGTCGGAGAGGACACCGAGGCGCTGGTCGAAACGGTTGATCTTTATCCCACCCTTACCGATCTGGCCTCCCTTCCGGCCCCACCCCAACATCAGGGGCAGAGCTTCGTGCCGCTGCTCGAGGCCCCTGCTCGGCCCTGGAAAGAGGCCGTCTTCGGCCAGTACCGGCGGGGCGGGCCGGACGGCACGCTGGGCCGCACGGTACGCACCGACCGGTACCGATACGTCGAGTGGGTCGACCTCCCCTCCGGAGCGGGGCAGGCCCGGGAGCTCTACGACCACCGGCACGATCCCTGGGAGAACGTCAATCTAGCGGGGCGAGGCCCATACGCGTCGCTCGTGGACAGCCTCTCGGCCGTGCTTCGGGACGGATGGCGGGGGGCGACGCCGCCCGTGCGGGACCAGTGACCGCGCACAACGACTCTGACAACGTCGAGCGCGGCCGTTTCGGCGTCGCTCATACCGATCCGTAAATACAGTCGCGACGTCCGATTCTTGCCTGCGGCTGTCCACGGTCCCCAGCGAGCGGGGACAATGATTTGCGTACGTTCTCACGGATCGGTATCACTGAGCCACGGTACGCAGGCGGACCGATCTCCGTGTCGAAAAGAACCCAGGGGCGACTCCGCTGTGGATTCTGCGAGATCCGCCCGTTCTGTTGTGCAGGACCACTAGTGATCAATTTGTGGGGCTTTGCTGGGAACTCGCCCCATTCAACTCATGGATAACGATATTCCGGTACTCGACGCGCGTACTGTGATTCTGTAGCCCAATGTATCCTTTTCGACGTTTGAGACCGGGATGCTCGTCCACGCGGTCCATATGATTGACCAAACTGGTATTCACGATCATCTCGCCGTTGAGCATAACCTGGATGCGAGGACCATCGGCTACGATCACCATTGTTTGCCACTCTCCGGCTGGCCTGCTGGTTTGGCTAGAGGGCGCTTTGACATCATAGATGCTCCCCGTGTATTGCAACGGGTTTAGATCAGCATACTGCTCGGCATAGTCATCAAGAATCTGGATTTCCATTCCCTCGTAGGCAGGACTGCCCTGGCGTGGGGCTCGCAGAAATACGCCGCTGTTTCCCCCTTCTGGCACTCGAAACTCTAGTTCCAACCTGAAATCGTCGTACGTCCGTGCGGTAGAAAGCCATCCATGGCCGCTGCCATCCGTGTAGAGAACGCCGTCGTCTACGTCCCAGCCCCCGGAACTGCCCCCAACGGTCTCCCATCCATCGAGATTTTCACCGTTGAAGAGTTCTGACTCCGCTGAATCTCGGAGAGCCGTAGATTCGCTTGAGCTTGAGGTCTCATCCTTGCTGGACTTCGCAAACTGGTTTTCAAAAAGTCGTGCCAATTCAGGACTAGCCGGCGTTTCAAGGACTGCAACCACCCCCTTCACATTGCTTCTCGTATCCGTATCCGGATTAAAGAGTGACGGGAGGAGTTCTTCGGCCACATCAAGGGCATGTTTGCGCACAATGTCTTCCTCGCTGCTCAGGTACTCGCCAACGGCCCGAAACCCAACTGAACTTTCGACCGACGAAAAACTGTCAATTACGAGAGCTCTCTCCTGTGGGGAATTTGCCGTAGATACAGCTTCGTGAAGATGCTCACGCTTCTCATCCACTGACGCGTCAGAGGCATCCACCAACCGGACGTACCGCCTGAGTAACTGAATCCGCTGATTCGAGGCTTCTGCATTCTCGGCCACTCGCAGAAGCGCAGACATCGCCTGTGTTTCCGTTTCCGGCCACTCCGCAAGGGTCTCGATGGCGGAGGCTCGTATCTCGGACTCGGGACTTCGGGTTGCTTGTACCGCCACGCGCAGTGCTTCATTTCCTCCAATGCGAGGCAGAACGCCAATGAGGGAGAACTTCTGCTCCTCAGACGCATCGGCCCACATAGCACGCACCGCGCTATCTCGATTCTTGGATTTCTCCATACGATCAAGAACGGCAACTATGGCGTCCTGCACGGCGGCACGCTCCCTGTCACTGACGGCCTCCGACAGCGAGCCGACCAGGGTGGGAAGTTCGCGTTCGGAGGCCAGCTGTTGGAGCGCCCGGTACACCTCCAGTCGGACGGTCTCATCGGAGCTTGTCCGCTCGTCCAACACGGTCGCCAGATGCTCCGTGCCTCGCCGCGCTGCGATGATCCGAATCAGAACGGCTTTTGCAGTGTCGGTGCCGGCAGGTAGGGCCTCGGCGGCAGCTGGAAGCAACCGATCAGTCGGCATCTGAAGAAGAGCTGTTTCAATATTCCCGACCACTTCCGAGTCCTCCGCCCGATTTAAAGCCGTCAGAAGCTCCGGGAGAACCTTCGCGCCACCAAGAGCGGCAACGGCCTCCACGGCAGATTGGCGAGTTTTCGGGTCGGGATCACTCAGGTAGGGCATTAATGAAGAGAGGGCCGACGTATCCCCCCGGGCTCCGAGCATGGAGATGACATCGGCACGCACTGGTGGATCGGCGGAGTCCAGGCTCGACAGAAAAGCGTCGGTGATCTTCCGGCCGGGCAGTTTCTGGGCCAGAGAAAGAGCCCCCCGGCGACGCTTTTGATTAGTGCTCGTCCCTACGTCGAGGAGCGTCTCGAGCGCCTGCATGCCTTTTGCCTGAACGAGCGCAGAGAGTGCTGCCTGTTTTACGTGATCTGGGTGGTCGTCTTCTAACACCTGGTGGGCGACTTCGGCGCTTTCCACGGCGTGACCCTCCTCGGCGAGGCGCTCGGCAAATAGCAAGTAATGAGAACGCGCGTGCCGCCGCGCACCACGGGTCGTGTCGGCCGCCTCAGCGAGTGCATCGGCAGCAATGGGCTGACCGGAGCGGGCAAGCGCACGGAGCGCCGTCCGCCGAACACGCCACGTTTCGGCGGAGGCGTACGGGAGAATGTCCTCAGCCACGGACGCCTCCGGCACGGCCCCCAAGGCCTGGACAAGTGTCTCCTGCCTGAAGGGCTCCTTCGCCTCTGCGAGCGCGGCCCGGAGCGCCTGTACAGCCGTCGGTGTTTGAATGCTAACCAACACCTCAACGGCTGGCTCGAAGAGCGTGTCGTCCCAAAGAAGCTGTTTCACGGCAGGGACGGCACGGTCGCTGCCGATCAGCTCAAGTTGGTGAAGCAGAAAAACTGAAACCGAGGCCGAACGCCCCGTTCTCAACTCTTCCACCAAGACCTCCTCGAGCATCACCCGTTCCGACTCGGCGTCGGACCTGGATACGTGCTTTGTGAGTCCGCTCACCGCGTACCGGGCATGCGTATCGTTGCCCAGATTAGGGGGCATCAGGTGGTCTAGCAGCGCGCGAAGCCCATCTGGTCCCATATCCAAAAGTTGCTCATTCATCCAGCTCTGCTCCTGCTGGTTGGCAGCAGGCATCTGGGGGATCACCTCTCCGATCAGGTCGTGATGCGCCGGGGTAGTGGACGCCTCCCGCGCCGATTCTTTTGAAGAGGTGCAGGCACCCAGCAGCAAGAACAGAATAAATGCGAGGACCGGAAAAAGTGGACGGCTCAGTTCCATCCGTCCCCCTACCGTTATCCGTTGAACGTGCATAAGAACTCGCCAGTGTCTAAGAGTCCGTTTCACTTCTGGGGTTCTCTAAATTCTTCGTTTCGCTCCGCGTACTCGAATGAGGGGGTACGTCGCGTGCAGACGGCAAGTGTTGTCCCGCACCTGCCGGTCCCTGTTGGCAGAAGTCAGGACAAATTTTAAAAGTCCCAGGGAGCCCGCATCGGCTGGTCAATGAGACGATTGGCGGCGGCGTCCCCCACGAAGCGCTGCGCATCGGGGTCAAACTCAAGGGGTCTCCCAAGCTGCAAGGCGATCTTACCCAGGTTGACCAGATTGCAGGAACGATGCCCGTTTTTCTCGTTGAGGGCGAAAGTCCGACGATGCTTCACCGCCTCGCTGAAGTCGGTCACCTGCGGCTCCGGGTCGGGGAGCGAGGCCGCCACGTCGTCGATATTGGAAATGTCAGACTCGAATCCCCGGTACAGGTTGCCCTCAGGCCCTTCGATGAAGGCGGCCTCCGTATCTCGGTTCTCTCCATCCAGCACGATCTTGCACCCATCCGCATACGTCAACTCTATCCGCCTCCAGCTGCTGACCGCATCGGGATGTTGCTGAGTAGCATCGACTTCGACATATACTGGGCTGGTAGCGTCTTTCTCGAGAATGTACTGAACGGGATCAAGGTAATGCTGTCCCATATCGCCTAGGCCGCCCCCGTCGTAGTCCCAGTATCCGCGGAAGGTGCTGTGCACCCGATGTTCATGGTATGGTTTGTAGGGGGCAGGCCCGAGCCACATATCGTAATCAAGCTTCTTAGGCACCCATTGGGGTCCCAAGTTTGTGCGTCCACTCCAGCTGAACTTCCAGTCAAACCCGGTGCTTTTATTGATGGTCACCTTGAGCGGCCATCCAAATACCCTATTCTCTACAAGCTTTTTAATTGGCTTTACAGGGGTTTCCATTCCATAAAATGTATCCTCGAATCGAAACCAGGTGTTTAAGCGAAAAATGGCATCATTTCGCTGGACGGCCTCAACTACCTTTTTGCCCTCTCCAATGGTTCGGGTCATGGGCTTTTCGCACCAGATGTCCTTTCCGGCCTCTGCTGCATCTACGGCCATTTTGCCGTGCCAGTGGGGGGGCGTGACGATATGAACGATATCGACATCGTCCTGCGCGAGCACCTCTCGGTAGTCTTTGTATCCCCGAACCCCCTCGGCCGAACGGTCAAGGGCCTGCTGCAGGTGCTCCTCGTCTATGTCACAAACGGCGACTAAACGGGAGCCTGGATAGTCCAGATGCCCTTTTCCCATTCCCCCTACCCCAATTACAGCCTTCGTCAGTTGATCACTCGGGGGCGTGTAGCGCGGTCCACCCAATACATGCCGGGGAACGATCGTGAACGCCCCAACGGCACCGAGGGCTTGTTTCGCAAACGTTCTTCTATCCATAATCTGGAATCGATGAGTACCTAGGAGATTCTTGCTGCGGGATACGAGGCCTCAACAGGAGGAGGGGATGTGTCAAACCGGACAGTATTTATCGAACCGGAAAGACGTTCTTCCCAGTCGTGCTCCTATTATGCCTGGTCCTCTCCTTTTGTGGAAATGTGATTAGAGATAGTTGCCCGGATCGGACGGAAAGGAGAATAGTTATTGGGCGGCTACGTCTCTGGATGAAGGTCGAAGCGTGAAAAGGCCCAGGGACGCATCGTTGTTGCCCACAATGACGACGGGGGCGTCTGGCATGGGCACGAGGAGAAGGCTCCGCACGTCCCCGGACGCGAAGAAGCCGCTCTCTCGAGCCCGTAGGGCTTCAAATGACAGTCCCTCCCGATTCAGTAAAAGCACACCCTCGCCCGCATCCGACGGGCCCCACGGGTCGCGCACCGTGAAGTCGTTTCCGGCCATCAGCAAGTCTGGTCGCCCATCACTATTCACATCGTGGAGTACGAGGTCACGGGTCGGGGAAAACTGTGCTTCGACAGGCAAGTCGTGGCGCGTGAAGGTGCCATCCTTCTGCTGCTCGAAGAGGCTGGTCGTGAAGGTGTGGGCCTTGAAGCGCCGGGCCCTCTCCCACTGCTTCTGCGTCAGAACCTGCTCCATTGTCGCCTCGGCGTAGGCTTCGTAGGACTGGAAACGGGCGCGGAGGAACGGCAACTCGCCCATCAGCAGATCGCGCCGCGGTAGTGGGTACTCGGTGCCGTTGAGGTAGTGGCTCATGATGGGTTCGATGCCGCCGTCCTGGTCGAAGTCGCCTGCGTACACAGACGCTGGAGCATCCGGCCGGGCGTGGAACTGCGCGTTTTCGCCCCGATTGCCAGCGACAATGTCATCGTCGCCATCGCCGTCAAAGTCAGCGATCTGGAAGGCATACCACCATCCGCTTGAGCGCTCCAGATCAAGGTCACCTGTGATTTCGGCGAAGGCGTTCTCGTGGTCGGGCTGGAACACCCGAAAGCCCATCCACTCGCCGGCCAGGATCAACTCGTGGGTGCCGTTACCGGTCAGGTCGTGCCAGCGAGCATCTGTTACCATGCCCGGCCGCAGGAGAACCTCGGCGGCTTGGTCGGTGACGTCCTTGAAGCGCCCACCGGTGTTTTCCAAGAGGTAGCTGCGGGGAGGAAGGGGATAGTCATTGGGCCGAACCCGTCCACCTACAAAGAGGTCCGGATTTCCGTCCCCGTCGTAGTCATGGACGGCCACCGTTCCTCCACTGCTCTCGATGGTAGGAAGCACGTCGGAGGAGGCCACCTTGAAGGCACCGGTCCCGTCGTTGAGGTACAAGCGGTCCTGATAGGCCTCGGCCCGCACCTCAGAGCTTCCGCCACTTACCACGTAGAGGTCCAGGTCCCCGTCTCCGTCCGCATCGAAAAAGGTGGCGTCTACGTCCTCGAAAGACCGGTCGGCAGCAAAGGCCTCTCCCGAAGTCTCCCGAAACGTTCCGTCCGGCCGCTGCAGGAAGAGGAGGCCGCTCTGCCCCCGCGCCCCGCCCACAAACACGTCCTTGCGTCCGTCGCCGTTGATGTCGCCCCGGGTCAGCGCCGGCCCGAGTCGAGAAAGCTTATGCGGGAGAAGCGGCTCATGGTGATAGTCCTCAAATGCGTTCTCCCGATGGGAGAAAGAGAGTCCTTTCTGATCGGACGAGACTGCAAATAGGGGCGTCTTTTGCGCCGTGTCCGAGGCGGGGCCAAGTGGGGTTGCCTCTTCCTGATACAGCGTGACCGTCTGGTCGACGCGCACATCTGAAATGCTTTGGCGAGTTTGGTCGGGCCACCTCACAGTGAGGTCGACCTCCTCGGTCTTTCCCAACCCGAAGGTCAGCACCGGTTCAACGGAGGACTGAAAACCACGGACGGGCATCATCTCCTGATAGTGCGTCTCTCCCTCGGGTGTTTTTAGCGTTACCTTCGCGCCGATGCCAAAACGATTCTTATCGGTCCCCTCCAGCTCGACCCGGAGAGAATGGCGGTCGGTCCGCTCGGCGGCGTTGTTGCGGTAGACCCAGGCCCGCTCACTGACGTTGCTGACGATGAGGTCTAGGTCACCGTCCCTGTCGAAGTCGGCGTAAGCGGCGCCATTGGAAAAGCCCTTCTTTGCGAGACCCCAGTCCGTACTCACGTCTTCGAACGTGAGGTTTCCCTCGTTGCGAAAGACGTAATTTGGAATCGGAGTTGAGGGAATCTTTTGTGCCAGCTCATACAGGTCGGACGGCGTACGGCTCTGTTCCCCCCGCACCTCGGCACGCCTCCCATACTGAAAATCAAGATTCGTCTGGTCCCGTGGGACGCCGTTTGTGACGTAGAGATCTTTGAGACCGTTGAGGTTGAAGTCGGCAAAGAGGGCGGCCCAACTCCAATCGGTGTTCGACACGCCGGCGAGCTGTCCAATCTCGCTGAACGTACCGTTTCCATTGTTGAGCTGAAGCATGTTGCGCGTATACTGGGGCGAGTCCCGGTACAGGGGCGTCGGTGATATCGCCAGCAGCTTCTGGCGCCGGTTGCCCTTGGCCAACATGTCCAGGACAAAGATGTCAGGGCGACCATCATTGTTGTAGTCGGCGATGTCGGCCCCCATTGACGAGGTCGACATGTGGTCCACCCAGGAGTGAATGGCGTCCGTGAAGGTTCCGTCGCCCTGATTGACGTAGAGCCGGTCCTCCCCTTCGAAGTCGTTGGCCACGTACAGGTCTAGCCACCCATCTCGATTGATGTCGCTCACAGTGGCACTCAGTCCATGACCAATTGGATTTTTCGTTAGCCCCGCCTGCCCGCTGACGTTAACGAACCGCTCGGGTCCGGTCGCACTCGTATCGTGGCGGTAGAGCCGATCGCCGCCAAAGCGCCGCTGTGTGTCCGGGCCTGGAGACTGGTTATTAAGCACGTACACGTCCAGGTCGCCGTCCCGGTCGTAGTCGAAAAACGTAGCATGGGTGGTGTAGCCGGGATCGTCGATGCCGTATTCCTTGGCCCGCTCCTCGAACTGAGGAACGCCATTTCCGTCGGGCCCCTGGTTGAGGTAGAGCTTGTTTCGCCGCCGCTCCACAGGGGACGGGCCGGCGTGAGAGACGTAGATGTCGAGTAGTCCGTCGCCATTCACGTCGGCCATCGTCACCCCTGTCTTCCAGCCGGTGGAGTCGCGGACACCAGCCGTGCCGGTTACCTCCCGAAACTGAAGCTCCCCCTCGTTCAGGTAGAGCGCGTTTGCGTCCTGATTGGCGGTAAAATAGATATCCGTAAGGCCATCGCCGTTCAGATCCCCTACTGCGACCCCGCCCCCGTTGAAGAAGTTTTCGTAAGTGAGCAGGTTCGCCTCGGAACTCCCCACCACCTCGTTAACGAACCTCACGCCTGTTGAGTCAGGTGGTAGAAGCGAAAAAAGGGTTTCTCGCTGCGACGAAGGGCCACAGGCGACGAAAACGACCGTTGTGAGGACGAAAATGAGAAGGGCAATAGGATTCGGCCCCGGAGCCCTTTGCTTCGAAGGAGGCTGGCAGTTCAATACCGAGCAGTGCCAATTCCAATTCATTCGTGAAACCTTCTCGTGTTGGGGAAGCTACCCATCGGAGAGAAAGACCGCATCCAGCGAAAGAGCCCTCGTTCCCAGACGCTACACGTGCGGGAGAGCACTCCCTCGCCGTGTGCATCTGCTCGTTTTCGAGAGAAGGGAACCGCCAGCCCTCCTCGACCAGAGAGCAAGGCCTCTATGAACGGCCTGGGCTCAGCGTCCAAACTCCGGGGGACTCAATTCCGAAACGCCTCCGAGAGGCGGGTCAGGCTCTTGCGGACGGACGCGGCCGGCTCGGCCGTGC
>JAZKTD010000167.1:0-7644 GCA_036625705.1 Salinivenus sp. | reverse complement strand
CTAGCCCGGAAAAATCGACTGCGATGGCGACGATTCTAATCTAAATGAATCTAACCTAATGAAACCGGGGGCTAGTCGGCCTGCGCAGTGACGAGGTCGCTCTCGCCAAACTCAGATTTCGGGACGACCTCAATCTGGCCCTGCATGGTATGGTGGGCCGCCCCGCAGTACTCGTGGCAGATGAGCCCGTAGGTGCCCGTTTCCGGAAAGATGGTGGTAAACGTCGCGACCTGTCCCGGAATGGCCATCGCGTTAATGTTGGTGCCCACCACCTCGAGTCCATGGATGACGTCCGGACTCGTCATGCGGAACGTGACCCGGGTATCGGCCGGCAACGTCAGGGCCCCGCCGGTGCCGGGCTGAAAGAGGAACTTGCGGGCCACCATGTACACCTCATACTCGGCGCCTCCGCCCTCCACCTTCCGAACACCGGGGGTGCTGAACGGCGTGTCGGCGAGGCCCATCGGATCAATCGTCTTGCCTGATGGATCGCCGCCCGGCACCTTCAGCTCAAGCACCGTAAACCCGAACATCACGATGCCGATGAAGCACGCGATCAGGAAGAGGGAAAGGCCGATCCATAGTTTTTCGAACCGGTGTATGTTCATGGTCAGTCAGTTACTCGTCGGAAACAAGGATGGGGCCCAGCCGGGCTACACTGCGTGGGAGGAGGCCCCCGTCCGCTTCACACGGCAGCGACACAGCTGCCAGGGAGGGCGAACGCTCCCGGCGGACCGAAGGAGGAGAGGGCGTTCCCTCCGTCCGGCAACGACCTATCCAACAATGGACGGCCGGCCGGCAAACTCGACAAAGTACATCAGGGCGTAAAGCACAAGCAGGAGGAGGAAGTACGACCCCGTGACGGCAAGCGTCCCGTAGGGGTCGAACTCCTCGTGGGAAAGCTCCTGGACAATCTCGTCGTCCGTCGTCTCCTCGTTGGAGGCAGAAGGGGCGTCAGCGGACATCGGTCAGGGGCAGACTGGTGGGACGGGGCGTACGTGGGCGAAAGCCGACCGGGTTAACTGGTCGGGGCCCAGGAGTTGCAGTAGCCGTTCGCGGCCACGGGGCCGGGGAAAAGCTGGCATCCGCCGCAGCCCTCGCCGTACTCGCTCTGAATGTAGAGCTGGCAGTTCGCGCAGTTCTTGTTGTCCTGGGGCGTCTCCTCGACGTACTGCAGGGATTTCACCATCTGGCTGCGCTGCTTCTTCTCCGCATCCGACAGGCTCGAGAGATCCGAGCAGTTGCCCGAGGCGGAGGCGGAGCCACTGCTGCTCGACGAACTGCTACCCGACGAGCTGTCACCCGAGTCATCGGAGCCGCCGCACGCGGCGAGCAGAGTGCTACTGGCTCCCACGACGCCGGCGATCCCGACGGACTGGAGAAACCGGCGCCGAGATACGCGGTCGTTGGATTCGGTGCTCATGGGAGAGGTGGAAATCTGTGAGAGAGTATCTGGGGACTCGATCCGATGTCGAATATAATAGCCAGGATTGACATTGTTAACGGGGGGGCGTGCTCATTCCGTAAAGGATTCACGACGTGGCGTGTGGGTGCGCTCCCTACATCCGGGTTCGATCACCCCGGACCCCTCGACTCCTGCGATCCCCGATTCGAGGAGGAAGGCGCTTCTCAGGTTCTCTCAACAAGGTTACATGAAAGTAGGGGGTTTATCGGGGAAACCCCTACGTTTTCGCAAACATGATGCCCGTGGTGTGTTAAGTAAGTACGCTTGTCGCAAAGAGGGGGCGACCCGGTGAGACGAGCAGACGCTCTCGTTCCGCACCAGCCTTTGTCCAAAGACCGGACCATGCTATGGCAGCCATTGAGGTGGAGGGACTCTGGAAAATCTTCGGGGACGACCCGGAGGAGGCACGACGGCTCGCGCAGGAGGAGGACCTGTCGAAGGCCGAGGTGAAGGCGGAGACAGGCTCCGTCATCGCGGTCAACGACGCCACCTTCGAGGTGGAAGAGCAGGAAATCTTCGTCGTGATGGGGCTGTCGGGAAGCGGCAAGTCGACCCTCCTCCGGTGCGTGAACCGGCTCATCGAGCCGACCTTCGGCACGGTGCACGTTCGGGACGAAGAAGTGACCGCGTTCGACGACGACGACCTCCGCGAGATTCGCCGAACGCGGATGTCGATGGTTTTTCAGAACTTCGGCCTCTTTCCCCACCGGAGCGTGCTGGGCAACGTCGAGTACGGGCTGGAGGTCAGCGGAATGGACAAGGAACAGCGTCGGGAGAAGGCGCGCAACACCCTCGATCTCGTCGGGCTTGAGGGGTACGAGGACAGCAACCCCAGCGAGCTGAGCGGGGGAATGCAGCAGCGGGTGGGGCTGGCCCGGGCCCTCGTCAACGACCCCGAGATTCTGCTGATGGACGAGGCCTTCAGCGCGCTCGACCCTTTGATTCGGGAAGAGATGCAGAACGAGCTGCTGGACCTGCAGGACCAGTGGGATCCGGCCTGCACGATCCTGTTCATTACGCACGACCTCGACGAGGCGCTGAAGATGGGCGACCGGATTGCCATCATGAAGGACGGAGAGCTCGCGCAGGTCGGCACGCCCACGGAGATTCTCACCGAGCCCGCCGACGACTACGTCAAGTCCTTCGTGCAGAATGTGGACCGCACCAAGGTGATTCCGGTCCGCACGGTGATGCGGGCCCCCCAAGAGGACGAACAGATTCGAGGGGACGTCCCCGCCGTGTCGCCCCACACGTCGATTGCCGAGGTGCTGCCCCGAGTCCTGGAGGCCGACGCCCCGGTTCCGGTTCGGGACAGTGCCGGAGAGTTGCAGGGCGTCGTATCGCGGGAGTCGGTCATGGAGGAGATTAGCCGCAACGCCAGCAACGTGTCGAAGACGCGGGAGGCCGCCCGAGAAGAGAGAGCGATAGAGGCGGCGTAGACAGCGCTCCCTTCCGCAACGTCTGTTCACACCTACGAATAACCGCTGCGTCCTTCCATGGAGTTTAGTATCGGTGGTGCGTTCGAGGCCCTCATTGAGTGGTTGCAAAACAATTTCACGCCGTTCTTCGACGGGGTTACGGCCGTGATTTCCACCACGACCGAGGGGCTCGAGGACCTTCTTCTCTTCCTGCCGGACTCGCTGATGGTGCTGCTCCTTGCGGCCCTGGCCTGGTGGGTGGCCTCACGGGGCGTGGCCCTCTTCACGCTCATCGGGATGGGGCTGCTGGGAGAGATCGAGTTCATGCTTTTCGGGCTCGAATTCACGATCGGGATGGGCTACTGGGAGACGACGATGCAGACCCTGGCCCTCATCCTGACGGCCTCGCTCTTCTCGCTCCTCGTGGGCATCCCGGTGGGCATCTGGGCCGCCAAGAGCGAAACGGTCGACACGATTGTGCGGC
Organism: Salinivenus sp.; assembly: GCA_036625705.1. Classification (GTDB taxonomy): domain Bacteria; phylum Bacteroidota; class Rhodothermia; order Rhodothermales; family Salinibacteraceae; genus Salinibacter. Next base: position 4,277 of record JAZKTD010000167.1, on the reverse strand, counting down.
CCGTCCTCGACTTCATGCAGACGATGCCGCCGTTCGTCTACCTCATCCCGGCCGTTGTGCTCTTTGGGCTCGGGACGGTGCCCGGCGTCATTGCGACGTTTATCTTCGCGACGCCGCCCTGTGTGCGCCTCACGAACCTCGGCATCCGGCAGGTCTCCGAGGAGGCCGTCGAGGCCGCCCAGTCGTTCGGGTCGACGCCCGCCCAGATGCTCTTCAAGGTCGAGCTCCCGATGGCCCTACCCACCATCATGGCGGGCGTGAACCAGACGGTGATGCTGGCCCTCTCGATGGTCGTGATTGCCGCTCTCATCGGGGCGAGCGGGCTCGGGCAGCCGGTCGTCGAGGGCCTTCAGCAGCTGCGCATCGCGAAGGGGTTTGAGGGTGGACTGGGCATCGTCATTCTTGCCATCTTTCTCGATCGCATTACCCAGGCGGCCGGCGAGAAGGCCAGTGGGGCCGCGGCCGGCCAGGGCGCGTAACCGAACACATGTCGCGAGCGTCATGTGGCGCGAGCGTCGTTTCTCTTTCTCGAAACCGAAACACGTTCATGAAGCTCCCATCGACATCACTGCGCTCCGTTTTCGCTGCCGCCGTGGCGCTGGCCCTTGTCGGGGTTGGCCTGGCCGGATGCGGCGGCGGCTCGTCCGGGGACGAGGGCCCGTCCCGCCAGATGCAGATGGTCACGGTGAACTGGATTGAGGGAATGGCCATGACCTACATGCAGGAGGCCATCCTGGAAGACAGCCTCGACATGGAGGTCGAGGTCAACGAGGTGCAGGGCGGGGGCATCGCCTTCTCGTCCGTGGCGCAGGGGGACGCCGACTTCTTCAACGAGGCGTGGCTCCCCACCACGCACGATGACCCCTGGAAGAAGCAGAAAGACCGACTCCAGAAGCTGGGATACACCTACAAGGGCACGTCCGCCGGGCTGGCGGTTCCGGCCTACGTCGAGGTCGATTCCATGCCGGATCTCGCCGAGTACCGGGAGGGGCTTAGCGGACAGGTCAACGGAATCGAGCCGGGCGCCAACGTCAACGACCAGACCCGCCGCACCCTGGAGCGCTACGGGCTGAACGATCAGTTCGAGGTCGCGGCCGCCAGCGGGCCCGCCACGTGGCAGGCCCTGAAGACGGCGGTCGACAACCAGCAGCCGATCGTCGTGACGGCCTGGAAGCCGCACTGGAAGTGGAGCGTCTACGACCTGAAGTACATCGACGGTGCGCACACGGGCCACAACATTGACATCTGGGGCGAAGCCGAGGACATCTTCACGATCGTCGGCGACGACTTCGCCGACAAGTTTCCTCGGGAGGTCGTCTGCTTCCTGAAGGAGTTCGAGGCCAATGACCAGCAGGTCGGCAGCCTCATGGATGCCTTCCGAAACCGGGGCGACACGAGCAAGCGAGAGGCGGCCCAGCAGTGGATTCAGGAGCACCCCGACGACGTGAACCAGTGGATGCAGCAGACGCGGGAGTGCGCCGCGTCCAGCGAACCGATCGAGACGCTTCCCGACGACGCGACGTTTTCGTCGTAGGTGAGTAGAAAATAGACGCCATTACCTGCACACGTTCTGTTAATCAACGACACCGCTTTGTTATGACCCACCGACTCACACCTTTTCGCACGCTTGTCACCGCCGTGGTGCTGGCCCTTGTCGGGGTCGGCCTGGCCGGATGCGGCGGCGGCTCGTCCGGGGACGAGGGCCCGTCCCGCCAGATGCAGATGGTCACGGTGAACTGGATTGAGGGAATGGCCATGACCTACATGCAGGAGGCCATCCTGGAAGACAGCCTCGACATGGAGGTCGAGGTCAACGAGGTGCAGGGCGGGGGCATCGCCTTCTCGTCCGTGGCGCAGGGGGACGCCGACTTCTTCAACGAGGCGTGGCTCCCCACCACCCACCAGGACCCGTGGGAAAAGAACCAGGACAATTCTCAGAAGCTGGGATACACCTACAAGGGCACGTCCGTGGGCATCGCGGTTCCGTCCTACGTCGAGGTCGACACGTTCCCGGACTTCGCGGATTACCAGAGCGAGCTGGACGGCACGATCAACGGGATCGAGTCCGGCGCCGCGATCAACGGCCAGATCCGCAACACCATCGAGATGTACAACATGGGCGATCAGTTTAGCGTGACGGCCGCCAGCGGCCCGGCGAACTGGCAGGCGCTCGGGGGTGCGATTGAGAACAACAACGCAATCGCGGTCGCGGCCTGGAAGCCCCACTGGAAGTGGAATGACTACGACATCAAGTACGTGAATGGGGCGCGCACCGGGGACAACACCGAGATCTGGGGGCAGCCCGAGGACATCTTCACGATCGTCGACAACGAGTTCATCGACGAATTCCCGAAGGAGGTCGTTTGCTTCCTGAAGGAGTTCGAGGCCAACGACCAGCAGGTCGGCAGCCTCATGAACGCCTTCCGGAACCGCGGCGACATGAGCAAGCGAGAGGCGGCCCAGCAGTGGATTCAGGAGCATCCCGACGACGTGAACCAGTGGATGCAGCAGACGCGGGAGTGCGCCGCGTCCAGCGAGCCGGTTGAGCCCCTGCCCGACGACGCGACGTTCTCCTCGAGCCAGAGCAGCTAACGTAGCGCCCGGATTCTCCGGTTCGGATAGCCCCCGCCTCTTCGATGAGGTTGGGGGCTTTTCCGTGGGCGTTTCTGCCGGGTCGGTCCCGCTCTGCGTTCGGGGCCTCGTCGACGGCGGGGTCCGCCCCAGGCGCATTCCGAAGACCTTTTTCGTGCACGGTTCTCGCCTCATTCGAGACGCTTCTCTACAAACCACTCTCCTACACATGACCCGCTTTTCGATACTATTTGCGGCCCTCCTGCTCGTCGCGGGGCCGGTGTCGGCCCAGAGCATCGGGGCCAACGATCTCGCTCCGCCCGACAGTGCCGACGATTCGGTCGTCACCATCGACGAAGACGACGATGAGGGCGCCACCGATGAGAGCACCGCCCCCGAGTCCGCCGCGCCCCAGGAGGACGACAGCCCCTCGCTCAGCGTGAGCGTGGGTGGCTCGCTCCGCTTCAATGCGCTGTTCCGTTCGTACGGGGAGCAGGCCGACAAGACACTGGGCGACGGCGGCTTTACGTTCGATACGTTCCGAATCGGGGCCAACGGATCGTACGGGGGCCTGACGTTTGATAGCGAACTGGCCGTCTACCCGGAATCCTTTGGGGGCGTCTTCCTGCAGAAGGGCTGGGTCGGCTACGAGTTCAGCGATGTCCGCCAGTTTCAGGTCGGCGTGAGCCAGGTGCCGTTCGGCATCCAGCCGTACGCCTCCAGTAGCTGGTTCTTCAACACCACCTACTACGTGGGCCTGGAGGACGACTACGACGCCGGCGTCAAGGCGATCTTCCAGCCCGGCAACTGGGACATTCAGGGCGGCTACTACATGAACGCCGAGCAAACGGACTTCTTTGCCGGCAGCAACTTCGGGCGATACTCCTACGACGTCGTGCCGGTGACCTCTTTCCCGGCCTTCGGGGATGCAGGAGACGCCAACGACGTTACCGGCGTCGGGGGATACACGGTGGTACCGGGAGGGAACGCCAGTCGCAGCCCCATTGCGGAAGCGAACCAGTTCAACATTAAGGTGGCCTACTCCTTCGACCACGGCGACCTCGGCTTCACGAAGGTTGGGGCGTCCGGGCAGCGGGGTCAGCTCAAGAACCTGAACACGGGCAGCACGGACTGGCACGCCGCCTACGCCGCCCACCTACAGGGCCGCTACGGGGGCCTCGGGCTGAAGCTGGAGCTTGCGCAGCAGGAGCTCAATCCCCCGCTCACCGACGGTGAGAAGCAGGCGTTTGCGAACCAGTCGGGCGTCAACTACGCCGCGGACGACTTCGTGGTGATGGGGGCGTACAACTTCCCGCAGCGGGTGGCCGCCGAACACACCGTCTACTCGTCCAGCGTGTCGTACCGCATTCCGGTTGGCGTCGGGCCGGTCTCGCAGATCAAACCGTACTACGACTTCAGCTTGGTGACGAAGGAGGTCGACGGCTGGAACGACAACGCGACCCACAACGTCGGTTTCCTGACGTCCGCCGGGCCGCTGTTCGTCTACACGGACCTGAATATTAGTAAGGGACACCCCTTCAACCACCCGGGGCTGAACTTCGCCAGCGTGATGGCGGAGAACAACGACAACGAGTGGCGGACGGCCTTTAACGTCAACATCGGGGTGTACTTCTAGTGGGGTGTCCTCCTCACCTGCCAGACCTCGCCGATATCGAGTCCCCGGCAAGGCAGGCGTACAAATCCAC
>JAZKTD010000166.1:0-7707 GCA_036625705.1 Salinivenus sp. | reverse complement strand
CCACCACGAGCGGGGCGCCGTGCAGCCCAGCGCCTACACCGATCAGATCATGATGATTCCCGTGCGCAGCGGCTCGACCCGGGTGGGCCAGTGGGTCCACGAACGCCGCAACGTGCTCGAAGACTACCGCCGGGCCTTCGGGGAGGACCCGCCGCCGGTGAACGGGGTCGCCCTCATGACCGACACCGACAACACCGGCGGCCGGGTGACGGCCCTCTATGGCGACATCGTCTTCCGCGCCCGGCGGCCCGAAGGCACGGTGCAGCCCGCCTCGACGGAGTCGGGCCAGTAGGCGTCGGGGCGCGGTGGCGCCCAGGGAGGCGCGGCGGCGCTACGCATCCTGGGCTCGCACCAGCAGCACCGAGCACGGCGGAGGGGAGGCCCAAGTCGACTCGCCCGGGACACCTCTCTTGGGGTGTCTTTCTCATTTCCACGGAGGAAGTCTCCCCGATCCCCCCGGCCACGCCCGCCCGGTCGAGGGCGTGATCCTCGCCACAGCTGCGCTCACGGCGATGGGGGACCGGCGGATCTGGCTCGGGGGTCTGGGTGGACGAGACGGCCCCTCCCGCACTATACGTGGAAGTGCGTATTCAACGTTAAACATTTGTAAAGATAAAGTTTGGCAGGGGGGTAGAAGGGAAACCACTGGGAAATTTGCCCCCCCCCCTGATTATCTTCCTCTTGCAGTGTCTCAAGCAAGCCGGGGCGTGGCGGTACCGATCCCCCTCTTTTTGCCGTAGACGCGTGGCCCGACCGATGCATATGCCCGTCCGCCTTTTCAATTTAGCTCATCTTTGGAAGCGGTTTTCCTCTCGGGGCGGGTCCCGTGTCCTCGCGTGTTTCTTATGTCTCTTCCTTCTCGGGGGCTGTGACTTGTTACAAAGCGAAGATCCCGACCGCGGTGAGCCTGTTTCCTACGAGCAGGTCGAAAAGGCAGGGGGGCTACACGTTCGGAGAGCCCAGACGCGCGTCTTTCGGGACAGCGCTGACTGGGCCACATTCTGGAGCGAGCACATCAGCGCCTTCGATGAGAACCATGAACTGATCTCTTCCCCGTCCGTCGACTTTGACCGACGGAAGATCGTTGCAGTATTTTGGGGGTGCTTTTATGGAGGGTGTCGGCGCTCCGTTAATGCTATAAAGGGAATCTACAATGCGGGCGACCAAATCGAGGTAAACATCGGTTCTCTGCCTGACCTTGGTGCATGTCGAATGGTCCAGCTTCCCTTGCAGGTCGTAAGCATTCCGGACTCGGAGAAGCCCATCGAGTTTACCGGCAAGACTCCAGAGCAAAGATATTCTGTGGAGAAGTGTTCTCCCCCGATCCAGTGTCCTCCGTGGGAATGTGAATCTGAGAGCCTGTATTCAATCGAAGGAATCAGGCGAAAATGAGCGCTGCGCGTCGCCTCCAAGGCGCGCGAAACAGGCGATGCAGAGCATCGTCGATGCAGCGGAACGCTGGAAGCGGCGTGCAGAGCCATTTGCAGCCCTTCCGGTTCTGTTTGAATACAGGCTCTGAAAGCCGCACGAACGAAAAGAACGATCAGAACGAGTCTCCGACAGCCAATCTGTCGATCATAGAAAAGCCCGGCCCCTGCGGAGACGCAGGCTCGCTCGCCGGCTCCGGGCAGGGAGCCGTCGGGCGAGGACGGGCAGGTCGGCCGGGCCGAGTGCTCCTTTCCGCGCTTTCGACAGCCGCTTTTTGTCCCGATGCTTGTCCATTCTAGAGCTCTCTTTGTCCTCGTTTCGAGCCTACTGATCCTTGCGCTCCTGGGTGGATGTGATACCACCGAGAACCAAACGATGCCTCCGCCCAACGGCGCCCCGCCCCCACACCCGGTGGACCAGACCCCCGCCTGGAGCCCCAGTGGCGACCGGATCGCCTACCACCACAATGCCCTGTGGACCCCAGACTCTGTTGACGACGTGAGCGGCCTCTACATGTTGAACCTGGAGACCGACTCAACGCGCCTGCTGGTGGAGGGCTCGGCCCGGAGCCCAGACTGGCGGCCCGACGGGAAGCGCCTCGCCTTCACGACCGGCAACGTCTACACCATTCGGCCTGATGGGTCGGACTTGAAGCAAGTGACGGAATTCGGAAGTTCGTTTCAACCGCACTGGTCACCGGATGCACAGACCATCTCCTTTGGCCGCTCCGGTACGACAGAGGAGGTCGGCATCTGGTTCGCTCACCTCTCCGATTCAACTTTTACAAAATTCGGTTTTGGAGCGACTCCCGCTGACTGGTCCCCGAACAGAAAGCGCATCGTGTATAATTTCCGTGATCAGCTCTGGACCGCTGACACGAGTCGAACCGATTCGACGCAACTGACCAGCAACGCCTTCGTCAATAACCGCGATCCGGCGTGGAGCCCGGACGGAGAGTGGATCGCCTGGAGTCCAATTACCAAAGAGGGCAATCACGAACTCTGGATCATGCGCTCTGACGGCAGCGAAAAGCAGAAGCTCGCCGACCGGGGCCGGGAGCCAACTTGGGGCCCTAATTCGGAGCGCATCGTCTTCGCCAAACCGGCCCGCGAGAGCGACCTCACCGCCCTCTGGACCATCCGCCGCGACGGCTCGGACCTGCGCCAAATCACCGACCCCTCTCGCAATCCCCTGAACGAATGATCCTCAACGGATCGGAGGCACCTGTGCTTTCCCCATAGAAAACTCCCTCGTCCGGGCCGACAGCGCGGTCGTCCTCCGGGCCAAAAGCGACAACAGCGCGTCCGGCCTCATCAGCCGTCCCACCGTCGACCTCGAGGAGTACCCCATCCTGGAGTGGCGGTGGAAGGTGGACGCCCTGCCGGACGAGGCCGACATCACGGAGAAGACCGCCGACGACGCGGCGGCCCGCCTCTACGTGACGTTCGACTACGACGGCCTCGGCCTCTACGACCGCCTCAAGCTCATGCTGCTGCGGCGGGTCGGCTACGCGGAGGCCCCCTCCCGCGCCCTCAACTACCTCTGGGCGAGCCACCACGAGCGGGGCGCCGTGCAGCCCAGCGCCTACACCGACCAGATCATGATGATTCCGGTCCGGAGCGGCTCGACCCGGGTGGGCCAGTGGGTCCACGAGCGGCGCAACGTGCTCGAAGACTACCGCCGCGCGTTCGGGGAGGCCCCGCCGCCCGTCAACGGCGTCGCCCTCATGACCGACACCGACAACACCGGCGGCCGGGCCACGGCGCTCTACGGCGACATCGTCTTCCGCGCCCGGCGGCCCGAGGGCACAGTGCAGCCCGCCTCGACGGGGTCGGGCCAGTAGGCGTCGGGGCGCGGTGGCGCTACGCATCCTGGGCTCGTACCAGCAGCACCGAGCACGGCGCGAAGATGGCCACCTGGTGGCTCACCGTGCCGACGTTCGTCTCGTCGTCGCGGGTGACCGTGTGGGAGCGCTGTACGATGAGGTCCACGCCCTCTTCGTCGGCCACGCGGGTGATCTCGGGGCCGCGCTCGCCGTAGGTGACGGTCGCCTCCACCTCGAAGTCGTGCTCGGCAAGGTCGGCGGCCCAGGCCGTCATCTTCTCGTCGGCCTCCTGGCGGAGCTCCTCGTAGAAGTCGTCCATCTCGCCGGGCTCGTCGTCCTGGAGGGTTTCGATGACGTGGAGGAGCATGATGTCGGTGCGGTCCGGATCGGCCAGCTCCCGGGCGGTCGCGAAGACGGCCTCGTTGGCGGAGGAGAGGTCAACCGGGATGAGGATCGTGTCGTACATGGGAGCTGTGAGGGATGGTGAGAGAAAGCGGAGGGTGCTGGATCGCGGAAACGGGAACCGCCAAAATACAAACCATCGGGCGGGATCTCAGGATCAGTGCTTCTCATTATACCCAATTGGAGTGCGGCACAAATTCTCGAACAGTCCCCAGCCCTCACGTGGACGCGGTGCAGCACGATCTTCGGGAGCGACTGGCCCGCCGGCAGCAGGAGAAGGCGGAGATGGAACGGCAGGTCCACGCCGTTCAGCACCGCTACCAGGAGGAGGTGGCGCCCCTCAAGGAGAAGGTCCTGCGGCTCCAGATGGAGCGGCTCCGCCGGGCGGCCCAGCGCAACATGCGCAGCGCGCGGCACCGCAACGCGTACCACGACGCGCAGCGCGCCTACGAGACCTTTCGGGACGAGCGGCCGCCCCCGGCCGACCCCGGGGCGCCCGACGACCTGAAGCGCCGCTACCGGGCCGCCAGCAAGCGGTGCCACCCCGACGTGGTGCCCGAGGCGTACCGCGCGGAGGCGGCCGCCACCTTCCAGGCCCTCGAGTCGGCCTACCAGGCGGGACACGCCCGGGCGGTCCGGGCCATTGCCGACGCCCTGGAGCAGTGGGGCTTCCCGGGAACCCCGGCCGCCGACGAGCACGCCGGTGACCGGGAGGCGCGCGATCTCCGTCGGGCGGTGTCGGCCCTGGAGACCGCGATCGCGTCTCTCCGCGAACGCGACGCCTACCAGGCACTCACTGACGCCGAGGACGTCGACGACGCCCTGCGGGCCCAGAAAGAGGGCCTCCGCCAGGTGCTCGCCGAGCTCCGGCGGCGCCGGCAGCGGGCGTAGCCGAGGCCGCACTGGACCCGGGCCTCCCGCGGTTCCGCCCCCTGGTCTCCCGGCACCTGTTTGCCCAACGCCTCCTCTCGCCCACGCTCCCTTTCCCCCATGCTCCCCCTCACTGCCTACTCGGACGAAGGCAGGCAGAAGAGCTTCCGTCCGCCGGGCAACGCTTCGCCGCCGGCATGCCATCCCTCGTTGTAACTCGACGCGGCGTGCGCTACGTTGAGGGCGCCGCCGTTCCTTTCCCGCGCGACCCAGTTGTTGCATGGCTCCACCCGACACCGACGCCTCGACGGCCAACCGGGGGCGCACCCCCCTCATGCGGCAGTACTACGCGATCAAGGAGCGCCACCCGAAGGCGATCCTGCTGTTCCGCATGGGCGACTTCTACGAGACGTTCGACGAGGACGCGAAGACCGTCAGCCGCCTCCTCGGCATCACCCTCACCGAGCGCAACAACGGCGAGGCCGACGACGTGCCGATGGCGGGCTTCCCGCACCACGCCGTCGACAGCCACCTGCCGAAGCTCATCCGTTCGGGCCTGCGCGTGGCGATCTGCGAGCAGACGGAGGACGCCGACAACTCGAGCGGCAAGGTGGTGGACCGCGACGTGGTGGAGGTCGTCACGCCCGGCGTCTCGTTCCACGACCAGCTCCTGAGCCCCAAGCAGTCGAATTTCCTGGCGGCCGTCCACTTCGGCACGGGGCGCGACACGGACCGCATCGGCTTCGCCTTCATCGACGCCACGACCGGCGAGTTCAGCGTCACGGAGGCGGGCCTCGACCAGCTCCCGGACCTCGTCCAGACGGTGGCCCCCTCCGAGGTCATCCTCGACAAGCGGCGCACCGACCGCCTGGAGGCCCAGCTCCGGGAGGTGCCCTTCACGGTGACCGAGCAGGAGGACTGGGTCTTCAAGTACGACTTCGCGTACCAGACGCTGCTGGAGCACTTCGAGACGCACTCGCTGAAGGGGTTCGGGGTCGACGACATGGACCTCGGCGTCGTGGCCGCGGGGGCGGCGCTCCACTACCTCGGCGAGACGCAGAAGGGCAAGCTCCCCCACGTCCGCACCATCAAGCGCTACTCGGAGGAGGAGCACATCGCCCTCGACCCGGCCACGAAGCGCAACCTGGAGCTCGTGCAGTCGATCCAGTCCCGACAGCAGTCGGGATCCGAGGGCACGCTCGTCAACATTCTCGACGATACCGAGACGCCGATGGGCGGCCGGCGGCTGCGGGCCTGGCTGGTGCGGCCGCTCCGCGAGGTCGACCGCATCCGGCACCGCCTCGACGCCGTGGAGGCGTTCGTCGAGGACCGGTCCCTGCGCGACGATCTGCGCGGGGAGCTCGGCCAGATGGGCGACCTCGAGCGGCTGGCCGGCAAGGTGGCCACGGGGCGCGCCTCCCCCAGCGACCTCATCGCCATCAAGCACACGCTGCGTCGCCTGCCGGCCGTCAAGGAGCGGCTGGCCGACGCCGACTCCGCGGCGCTCGACGAGATTGAGGACGAACTGAGCCCGTGCCCCGATGTCGTCGACCAGATCCAGAGCGCCCTCGTCGACGACCCACCCGCCAAGATCAGCGAGGGCGGCCTCATCCGCGACGGCTACTCCGAGGAGCTCGACGAGCTGCGCACCATCGCGCAGGAGGGGAAGGACTGGGTCGCCAACCTGGAGAAGGAGGAGAGCGAGCGCACCGACATCCCTTCGCTCAAGGTCGGGTTCAACAAGGTGTTCGGCTACTACCTGGAGGTCACCGACACGCACGCCGACAAGGTGCCCGACGACTACATCCGCAAGCAGACGCTCGTCAACTCCGAGCGCTACGTGACGCCGGAGCTGAAGGAGATGGAGGAGAAGATCCTGACGGCGGAGGAGAAGATCGAGACCCTCGAGCTGGAGCTCTTCAACGAACTCAGAGACCTGATCGCCCAGCAGACGGGCACCCTGCAGCAAAACGCCGAGCGGGTCGCCCACCTCGACTGCTTTGCGGGCCTGGCCGCGGTGGCCGAGCGGCAGGACTACGTGCGCCCCACGGTCGACGACAGCCTCACCCTCGACATCGAGGCGGGGCGCCACCCGGTCGTGGAGGAGACGCTGCCGCCGGGCGACCCCTTCATCCCGAACGACACGTACCTCGACCCCGACGACGAGCAGATCCTCATCATCACCGGGCCCAACATGGCGGGCAAGAGCGTGGCCCTGCGCCAGGTGGGCCTCATCACGCTGCTCGCGCAGGTCGGCTCGTTCGTCCCGGCCGACGCCGCCCGCATCGGGGTCGTCGACCGCATCTTCACCCGCGTGGGGGCGTCGGACAACCTCGCGGCGGGGGAGAGCACGTTCCTCGTCGAGATGAACGAGGCGGCCAACATCCTCAACAACGCCACGGCCCGGTCGCTCATCCTCTTCGACGAGGTGGGGCGCGGCACGTCGACGTTCGACGGCCTCTCGATCGCGTGGGCCATCGTCGAGTACCTGCACGAGCGGCCCGAGGTGGCGGCGCGCACCCTCTTCGCCACGCACTACCACGAGCTCAACGCCATGGCCGAGCGCCTGGAGCGGGTCCACAACTATAGAATCCAGGTCAGCGAGCACGAGGGCGAGATCGTCTTCCTCCGCAAGCTCATCCGCGGCGGGGCCGACCACTCCTACGGCATCGAGGTGGCGCGCATGGCGGGCCTACCGGACGCGGTGATCGCCCGGGCCCACGAGGTGCTCCAGAACCTGGAGAGCCAGCACCTGGAGGTCGGGGACGGCGAGACGGGTGCCGAGGAGCAGGTGTCCGGCGACGGAGCCGAGTCCCGACAGCCGTCGGGAAACGGCATGCGCGCGAAGAAGGGGGACGCCGACGCGGTGCCGGACCTGGACGACAGTCAGGCCAATCAGATGCACCTGTTCGGGCAGCCGGACCCGGTGGCCGAGGAGCTCAAGGAGATGCTCGACGAGGTCGACCCGAACCGCATCACGCCCGTCGAGGCGCTGATGAAGCTCTCCGAGATGAAGGACAAGCTGGAGGGGTGAGCGTCTGGGCGTCGAGGCCCGATCCCGGGGACGGAGGCTTCGTGCTCGGGGGCAGACGTCGTGCCGCGGAGGAGAGCGTGGGGGAATTCGGGATCAGTCGCTCCGGGTCGGCACAGACGTCTCCCGGTGCACGACCTCGGGGGCGAGG
>JAZKTD010000165.1:0-7763 GCA_036625705.1 Salinivenus sp. | reverse complement strand
ATGGTGGACGCCTACCACGAGTTCTCTCATCCGCGCGAGATGATGCTCAACCTCAGGGACGCCCTCGTGCCGGGCGGGCGCGTCTACCTGGTCGAGTACCGAAAGGAGGACCCGAGCATTCCCATCAAGCCGCTCCACAAGATGACCGAGGCCCAGGCACGCGAGGAGATGACGGCCGTGGGCTTCGAATGGGTCGCCACCCGGGAGATGCTGCCCCGCCAGCACGTGCTGGTCTTCCGCAAGCCGCCCGCGTCCGCCCAGACGGAGTAGCCCCCGCGACCCTCGATTCTCGATCTATTCGACGTCGACCCGGAGCAGGTCCACAGGACGCGGCGCTCGCCGGTGGGCGGGCCCTACCCGTCCCGCGTCCATTCGTACAGCGCCCGGTGCTTCACGGCGTCCCCGAAGAGGCAGAGCCCCGCGTTCAGGACGGCGAGGCTCACCGTGCCGAGCGCCACCCACTTCCAGGTCGCGGCGCTCCGGGATTTCAGAATAGTGGACTGGCCGACGAGGCTTGCCCCGAGGCCGACCGTCACGAGGCCCAGGGGGGCGAGGCGCTTCCACGTCTGGTAGTGCTCGGCGGCCGTTTCGGCGTCAAGGTCTACGCGGGTCGAACCAAAGGCCATGGGAATCAGGAGAGTCGATGCGGAACGACAGGCGTCTGTCCAGTTGCAGTTGTACAGACACGGGCAGGCGCGTAGCGTTCCTCGGTCCCTCGTCGAACCGACGACAGGGGGAGGTGCCGTCGGCGGCGTCCGCGCCGACGCCGAAATCGACCGGGGCACGGAGCGAACGGGGCACGACGCCCGGCCCACAGGAGGCCCTACTTCCGCTCCACTCTGCGATTGAGCGTGCGGAGCTGTCGGCTTAGGACGTCAAACCCTTTCCCGATCGACGCCCCGACGGCACCCTGGAGGTCGCGGACGTGGTGTCGATGGATGTGCCGCGGGGACGAACCGGTGGGGGCCGACCGCCTGGACGAACGTAGGAACCGAAAGGATGAATTCATGGGCGACACCTCGCGTGGTCTATTGACAGATAACTTCGTCTATCGCATAAATTTTAATCCATTGGGACAATCTATGTTCCTTAGCCAGTGGAATGATTCCGTCCGGAACGCTGAACGCGCAAATGAAACAAAAGTGGTTCGACTGAATAAGGAGCGCCAGTTTTGAACGATACTTCGTTCACGCCATCGAGGCCGCCGATCCATGACGATCAAGCAACTCCAGGCCCTCAAGCCGTATCTCAAGATCTCGAAGATCGCCGGCGAGATCGACGACATGAACAAGCACACCCTTCTGTCGAAGGTGCGGCGGGGCACGGAACTCACCATCGTCGAGAGCGACCAGCTCGAGGACAAGCTCGAAGAGGTGATGGCCGAGGCCGGCTTTACCCTGACCCGAACGTGACGAGGCCGGGAGAGGGACGGATGCCTCCTGTCACCCCCCTTAGATCCGCCCTGAAAGCACGGATGGTGGGACCGGCGACCGGGAGAGCCCGCAATTCGCCGCGGCAGCCCCCCTCGGCGGCGGGCAAGCCAAGCGTTTGTTGCTAACCGGAACGGATGATATGTTGAATCGTCGCGCATTTCCGCTCCGCCCCTGACGGTTCTTCCTTCGACGCTCCCTGCCCTTCGTCCGATGACTGCTCGTCGCATCCTTACCGCCCTCCTCATCGTAGTCCTTGGCGGCGCCGGCGCCGTCTCGGCCCAGTCGCTCGACACGGAGAAGCTCTCCGAAATGAAGGCCCGCAACATCGGTCCCGCCGGCATGAGCGGCCGCGTCACCACCATCACGGCCCTCCACGACCGGCCCGACGTCATCTACGTGGGCACGGCCTCCGGCGGCCTCTGGCGGTCGAACGACGGCGGCACCGAGTGGACGCCGATCTTCGACGATCAGCCGGCCACCTCCGTCGGGGCCGTGGCCGTCAACCAGAACAACCCGGACGTGATCTGGGTGGGGACCGGGGAGGGCAACCCGCGCAACAGCCAGAACGAGGGCACCGGCCTGTACAAGAGCGTGGACGGCGGCGAGACGTGGACCCGACTCGGGCTCGACAACTCGCGAAGCATTCACCGCATCCACCTGCACCCCGAGAACGGGAACGTCGCCTACATTGGCGTACAGGGCGCCTCGTGGGGCACAAACGAGCAGCGCGGCGTCTTCAAGACGACCGACGGCGGCGAGACGTTCGAGAAGGTGCTCTACGTCGACGAGAAGACCGGCGTGGCGGACCTCGTGATGGACCCCGAGAACCCGGACAAGCTGTTCGCCGCCATGTGGCAGTACCGTCGCTGGCCGTGGTACTTCGAGTCGGGCGGCCCCGGCTCCGGGCTCTACGTCACGCACGACGGCGGGGAGACCTGGGACGAGATCACCCACGAAGACGGTCTGCCGAAAGGGGAGCTCGGCCGCATGGGCCTCGCCATCGCCCCGAGCAACCCGGACCGGGTCTACGCCTACGTCGAGTCGAAGAACAACGCCCTCTACCGCTCCGACGACGGCGGCGCCTCCTGGCGCATGATGAACGACGACATGGAGCAGATCGGCGGACGTCCGTTCTACTACGCCGACCTTCGGGTCGACCCCGAGAACGAGAATCGCGTCTACAGCCTGCACGGCATCGTCACGAAGAGCGAGGACGGGGGCCAGTCGTTCGAGCCGTTCCTTCCGTACAGTGAGATCCACCCGGACCACCACGCCATGTGGATCCATCCGGAGGACCCGAGCCTTATCATCGAGGGCAACGACGGCGGCATGGCCATCTCGCGCGATCGGGGCGAGTCGTGGCGGGTCGTCGAAAACCTGCCGCTGGCGCAGTTCTACCACATCAACGTCGACGACGACATTCCCTACAACGTCTACGGGGGCATGCAGGACAACGGCTCCTGGCGCGGGCCGGCCTACGTGTGGCGCAGCGGCGGCATCCGCAATGCCTACTGGGAGGAAATCGCGTTCGGCGACGGCTTCGACGCGGTGCCCGATCCCGCGGACAACACGAAGGGCTACGCGATGTCGCAGGGCGGCAGTCTGTACCGCTGGGACGTGACCACCGGCCAGAGCGAACTCATCCGGCCCCAGCACCCGGAGGGCGAAGAGCTTCGTTTCAACTGGGACGCAGCCCTCGCACAGAGCCCCCACGACCCGGCCACCATCTACTACGGCAGCCAGTTCGTCCACAAGAGCACCGATCGCGGGCAGAGCTGGGAGATCATCTCGCCCGACCTGACGACCGACAATCCCGAGAAGCAGAAGCAGCTCGAAAGCGGCGGGCTCACCTACGACGTTACCGAGGCCGAAAACTACACGACGATCGTCGCCTTCGGCCCAAGTCCCCTGCAAGAAGATGTTCTCTGGGCCGGGACGGACGACGGCAACGTGCAGGTGACCCGGAACGGCGGCGAGTCGTGGACGAATGTCGTGGATAATATTGACGGTGTGCCCGAGGAGACCTGGGTGTCCGAGATCGACGCCTCGCCCTACCAGCCGGGGGCGGCCGTCGTCGTCTTCGACAATCACCGCCGCAACGACTGGACGCCCTACGTCTACCGCACCACCAATTACGGAGAAGACTGGACCCGTCTCGTCGGTCCCGACGACGTAGACGGGTACTCCCTCTCTTTCGTCCAGGACCCAGAGCAGCGCAACCTGATGTTCGTGGGCACGGAGCTCGGCCTCTACTTCAGCGTCGACCGCGGGGAGACGTGGCACGAATGGACCCACGGCTACCCGACGGCCTCCACGAAAGACCTCGCCATTCAGGAGCGGGAGGGCGACCTCGTGGTGGGCACCTTCGGCCGCGCCGCCTACGTGCTCGACGACCTTCGCCCGCTGCGCGCCCTGGCCCGGGAGGGGCCGCAGGTGCTCGGCGACTCCCTCCGCGCCTTCGCGACCCCGGACGCCTACCTGGCGCTCCAGAACGAGGCGGCGGGCACCCGCTTTACGGGCGACGGCTTCTTTGAGGGCGAAAATCGGCCCACGGGGGCGCGCCTGTCGTACGTCGTCACGCCCCCTGCTCCCGACACCGCCGGGGCCGAATCGGACGAGGCCTCCGCACAGACGCAAGAAGTCACCATCGAGATCGTCGACGACGGCACGGTCATTCGGACCCTCACGGACTCGGTCACGCCCGGCGTCAACCGCACGACCTGGGATCTTCGGAGGGCGGGGGTTCGCAGCCCCACCACCTCGAAGGAGGAGGCCGAGCAGCGTGACCGCGAGCCCACCGGGCTCCGGGTGGTGCCGGGCACCTACACCGTTCGATACCGCCACGGCAATCACCGGGACTCCACCACGGTCACCGTGAAGCCCGATCCGCGCGTCGAGGGCATGCGGGCGGCGCAGGAGGCCAAGCTGGAGCTCTACGACCGGCTGAAGAGCCTCACCGAGACGGCCACCGAGGCCGCCGACCGGCTGCGCACGGCGAAGCGCACCACGACTCAGATCGACGACCTGATCGGCGACCGGGACGACGAGGCGGCCCAGGCCGCCACGAAACGGGGAGCGGCGATGCGGGACTCGATCCAGACCCTCATGGAGGAGCTGGAGGGGAAGGACGTGCAGGGCATCCGGCGCGATCCCTCCGTCGTGGCGTCCAGGCTCGGGATGGCCGGCTTCTACCTCGGATCGAGCGTCCGCGGCCCCAGCCAGTCGGATCGCCGCGCACTTGCGCAGGCCGAGGCCCGCCTGCAACGGTTCATCGACGGGGTCAACCGGTTCTTCGACGCGGACTGGCCCGGATACCGACAGGCCGTTACCGACGCCAACATCTCCTTCTTCGACGACCACGGCCCCCTCCGGATGCCCTCGAACGAGTAGGACGGTTCCGTCCAGCGTCGGCGACGGTCGTGGCCGCCTCCGGAAGGGCCAACCTCACGAGAAAATCAACAAGGGACCGGCTGCTGTCTTATACCTAAAGAGTGTGTGATCCCCCCTCTCACGCCCTCTTCTTCCTATGCTTTCCTTCTTTGCGGCCTCCAATTGCTCATCGCCACTGCGTTCCCTCCTCGGCCCGCTTCCGGCAGCCGTGCTCTTCGGGGTCCTGTTGCTCGCCGTCCCCCTGCTCGCGCAGGGACAGAACACGGGCACCATCGAAGGCCAGGTCCTCGACGCGGAGACGGGCGCGCCCCTGTCGGGCGCCAACATCAGCGTGGTGGGCACCCCGCGGGGCACCAGCACCGACGCCGAGGGGCAGTATCGCCTACCCGTTGCCCCCGGCACGGTGCGCCTCCGGGTCAGCTTCGTCGGCTACGCGACGGCCGAGGAGACCGTGCAGGTGGAGGCGGG
Organism: Salinivenus sp.; assembly: GCA_036625705.1. Lineage (GTDB taxonomy): Bacteria > Bacteroidota > Rhodothermia > Rhodothermales > Salinibacteraceae > Salinibacter. The sequence continues at coordinate 2,472 of JAZKTD010000165.1, read as the reverse complement.
CGAGACGTACGCGGTCGACGTGGAACTGTCGCCCGGCTCGACCCTCGAGGACGTGGTCGTGGTCGGGAGCCGGGCCCCGAGCCGGTCGGCCCTCCAGTCGGCGGTGCCCGTCGACGCCCTGCCGGTCGACGAGCTGACGACCCAGTCGCCGCAGACGGACCTCAACCAGTTGCTCACCTACGCGGCGCCTTCCTTTCAGGCCAACCGACAGTCCTCCTCCGACGCCACGGAGTTTATCGATCCGGCCACGCTCCGCAGCCTGCCGCCCGACCAGCTGCTCGTGCTCGTCAACGGCAAGCGGCGCCACAAGAGCTCGCTCGTCAACACGCTCGGCACGGTGGGCCGCGGGGCGGTGGGCACGGACCTGAACGCCATTCCGTCCGCCGCGGTGGAGCGCGTTGAGGTGCTGCGCAACGGCGCCTCGGCGCAGTACGGGTCCGACGCGGTGGCCGGCGTCCTCAACCTGCAGATGAAGGAGGCGACCAACCAGCTCACGGCCGACGTCACGACCGGGCTCCGCAACGCCGGGGACGGGGAGGTCGTGAAGGTGTCGGCCAACTACGGCTTCGGGGTCGGGGAGGACGGCTTCGTGAACGTGACCGGCATGTTTCGGGACCGGGCCCGCACCAACCGGGCCGACGGCAACCAGCTCATCATCTTCGACCAGTCGGCGCAGGGAAACTTTTTTGCCTATCCGTTTACGGACGACCCGCAGCAGGCCCGTCAAATTGACAACCAAATCCTTCGGGAGCGGGGGCTGGAGCGGTCCGACTTCTACTACCGGGTCGGGCAGTCGGCCATCCAGCAGGGAGCTGTCTTTCTCAACTCGGAGTTTGGCCTGCGCGACGGGGCCACCCTCTACGCCTTCGGCGGGCTCTCCTACAAAAACGGGATCGGCGCGCCGTTTCGCCGCCGTCCCGCGGACCTCGCCGCCATGCCGTTCCGGGCGTCCAACGAGACCCCGTCTCTGTTCCCGAACGGGTTCCAGCCGGAGATGAACTCCGACGTGATCGACCAGTCGCTCACCCTCGGCGTACGGGGCACGATCGGGGGCTGGACCTGGGACCTGGGCAACAGCTTCGGGCGCAACAGCCTGGACTACCAGATGGACAACACCGTGAACGCCTCGCTCCTACAGCGGAGCCCCACCAGCATCTACGCCGGGAAGCACGCGTTCAGTCAAAACACGACCACCCTCGACGTCTCACGCTTCTTTTCCGACGCACTGGCGGGGGTGAACGTGGCCTTCGGCGGCGCCTACCGGATCGACCACTACCAGATTTTTGCCGGGGAGGAGGCCTCGTACCGCGACTACGGGCGCGTCCAGCTGATCGATGACACGAGCGCCGCGGCCCCCCGACTGGTCACGCGCGACACGCTCGGGAAGGATCCGGGCACGCAGGGCTTCGTGGGCTTTCGGCCCGAAAACGAGGTGGACCGCACGCGTAGCAACGTGGCCGCCTACCTCGACACGGAGGTCAACCTCACGGAGACCTTCCTGGTCACCGCCGCCGGCCGCTACGAAAATTACAGCGACTTCGGCGGCACGCTGAACGGCCGCCTGGCCGCCCGGTGGGGCCTCTTCGACGAGCGCCTCAACCTGCGCGGGTCGGCGAGCACCGGCTTCCGAGCTCCGTCCCTCCACCAGATTTACTTCAACGAGGTGCGGACCGACTTCGACGACGAGGGACAGCTCGTGAACATCGGCACCTTCAGCAACGACAGCGAGGTGGCCCGCGTCCTCGGCATTCCGCAGCTGGAGGAGGAGCGGTCGCGCAGCTACGGCGCCGGCCTGACGGCGAGCCCCCTCGAGAACCTCGACCTCACGATCGACGGGTACCAGATCAACGTCGACGACCGCGTGGTGCTGACCGGCGAGTTCAGCTCCGGCCTGTCGGACCTGCTCGCGGAGGTAGGCGCGCAGAACGCGCAGGTGTTCGCCAACGCCGTGGACACGAAGACGACCGGGCTCGACGTCGTCGCCACGTACCGCCTCCGGCTGCCGGCCGGCACCGCGGAGCTCTCGGCCGCCGGTAACCTCAACGACACCGAAATCGAATCGCTGACCATCCCCGAAACGGTCCGCGAAAACTACGAGGGCGACGACCTGCGGGGCACGTTCTTCGGCCGCCAGGAGCAGGGCTTCCTCACGGAGAGCAACCCGGAGTCGAAGGTCACCCTTTCGGCCGACTACACGCTCGGCGACCTCGGCCTCCTCGTGCGCACCGTGCGCTTCGGGGAGCAGATCCGCCCCGGGTTCGCGCAGAACCAGACCCACAGCCCCGAGTGGGTGGTCGACGCGTCGGTGTCGTACGACCTGACCGAGGGAGCGACGCTGACTGTGGCGGCCAACAACCTGTTCAACAACTACCCCGACGAGCAGGTCTTCGGCAACACGTTCCTCGGGGTCTTCGACTACGCCCCGGTGCAGCAGGGCTTCAACGGCGCCTTTTACGTCGCCCGCCTCAACGT
>JAZKTD010000164.1:0-7777 GCA_036625705.1 Salinivenus sp. | reverse complement strand
CGAGAACGATTCGGCATTTCGAAGAGGTAGCGTCAGCCCGTAACGTGTAACGTTAAAACGTTGAACGTCATAAGTTTATGGAAGAACGTCTCCCGTGGAAGAATGCTGTCCCCACTCTACTAGAGGACGACATTCAGACTTGGAAACGGGACGAGGACGCTCGCCCGGGGGGCTCCGGAGCCGCCTCGACGAACGGCCTGCCACGAACGTCCCGAGGGAAGCCGGGGAGGTAGTGCTCGCGGACCCCGAACAGTCCGTCCCTGACGGCAACGCGCTAGCGTAGCCGATCCAGAATCAGTCCGGGTCTCGGGCGAGACTGGGGACGTACCGCACCGAGGCCTCCTCCACCGCCCAGCGCACGGACTGCGCCGTCTTCGGGCCGATGCCTTCCACCTCTGTGAGGGTCTTGACCGACGCGGTCATCACGGCCTCGACGCTCCCGAAGTGTTCCAGCAGACGCTGGGCCCGGGTCGGCCCCACCCCGGGGAGGCCCTGCAACACATAGAGCTGCGTCTTGCGTTTGCCCGAGGGTCGGGATCCATCGGACGCCCGCGGCACCGCCCCCGTCTGCGTCCGCCGCCGCTGCCGCGCAGCGTAGCAGAGCAGCCGGGCGGTCTCGGAGGGGCCTTTTGCCCGCAGCAGCGGCAGATCCAGCCGGAGCGTCAGCGTAATCAGGGCCCCCTGGAGCGCCTCCCGGCGCATGTCGCTGTTTGCCAGGTCGCGCGCCGTCCCCTCCAGGATCACGACCGCCCGCGTTGATTCTGTGACCAAGCGCGACGCCTGTCGGAAGAGCCGCCCGTCCGCAATCGAGACCGCCAGGTCCGGCAGCGTCTTGCGCTCGACGCGGAGCCCGTCGTCCACAAAGTAATCCCCGAGCGAGAGGCGGTCTACCGCCACCGCCACGCCGTCCGTCGCCGCGAGCGCCTCGATCACCCCGCTCCCCTCCTCCCGGTCGTCGGCCACGACGCGAACAGTCGAATCGGCCATCGGACTCATCCAGAGACGTGCACGTCATCGAGCGCGGCGCCTGCCTCCCGCAGCGCCAATTCGAGGCTGGAAAGCGCCTGCCGCGTCTGTCGGTAGGGGTCGCCGATGCTCCCAATCTCGCCGTCCGCGTCCGTCGCCGTGGTGCCGGAGACGTGACTTCCTACGCATACGACGAGCGACTGGCCCCCCTCGGATTCCCAGTCGGTGCCGGTGGAGACGGTCTGTCGAGTCACGATCCAGCCATTGCTCTGGCGAAAGACCCGTCACTCTTCAAAAGGATTGACGAGCGTGAGGCCCACGATCCACCGGAAATCGTCCGTATTCCGCGTGACGAGGGACAGGTCGTGCTCCAGGGCCGTGGCCGCAACAATGGCGTCTCCGAGTCGAATGGACCGGCGCCGCCGAAGCTGAATGGCAGACTGCACGACGGGCTCCCGAAGAGGAAGCTCCGCAAACAGATCGAGTAGATTGAACGCACGTTGGGTCTGATCCGCCGTCTGGTCGGGATATCCAAGCACCTCGATCCGGGTCACGACAGAAACAAACGCTCCTTCAGCTGCTCGCCTCTCCGCTCGTCTCGAAGCGGAAGGAGGAAGAACGTCGTTGAGACGGTAGATGAGAATGTTGCTATCGAAAAGATGCATTCGCAAAGGATCCCTGACCCAGATTCGTGCGGCCGATCTCTACTCGCGATCCAGGCGATCCCACTCGTCCCGAAGCTGCTGTATCTCGGCCTCAACCTCTTCAAGGGACTTTTCCGTGCCCCACGCCCCTCGCGCTTGTTCAAAAACCTTCCGAACCTCCTCTGGGTCGTGGGTCTTTGCCTCTCGGTCCAGCACCCGCACCTCCACACGGTGGCGGCCCGGCGCCGGCTCGTCGCCAATCCATTCGAGCTCTCCGTCTTCGTAGATGGCCTCGTACGTCGGCATTGCGGTCCATCCGTTCAGTTCTGACGATGGCGGATTCGGTTATACCTTCGGTTTGCGAAACGGGATCCTCGGCGCACGCAGTCGGCAGATCGTCAGCCCACCATCGTCCGGCGAAGCTGGTCCGTCTAGCGGACCTGATCGAGCCGGTCGATCGTCGTCTCGATGTCCTCGGCCGTCGTGCGTGGGTTGATGGGGCAGAGCCGGAGGACGGGGCGGTCGTGGAGCGACGTCTGCGTGAGAAAGACGTCTCCCTCCCGGCTGAGGGCCGGGGCGAGGCGGCGATTGAGCGCATCGATCTCGGCCTCCGACGCGCCCCCCGGCACGCAGCGAAAGGTGACGATCCCCATCTGCGCGGGCGTCACCACCGCCCACTCCGGCCGCTCGCGGAGAAGGCGCTCGGCCTGCTCGGCCCGCTCGAAGCCGCGGCGCACGGCGGCGGCCACGTGCTGCCGCCCGAAGACCTTGAGCGTCATCCAGAGCTTGAGCGCCCGGAAGCTGCGGGTGAGCTGGATTCCGTAGTCGGAAAAGTTGACCTCGTCGTCCGCGCCCATCGCGTCCTCGAGGTACTCGGCCTCCAGCCGGAAGGCGCGGTGGAGGTGCCGCACGTCCCGCACCAGCACGCCGCCGATCTCGAAGGGCTGAAAGAGCCACTTGTGGGGGTCCAGGGTGAGGGAGTCGGCCCGGCCGAGGCCCGTGAGGCGCTCGCGGCCCCGCTCGCAGACGACCGCGGCCGCCCCATAGGCCCCGTCCACGTGGAGCCACAGGTCCTCCGCCTCGGCGACGTCGGCGAGGGCGGGCAGCGGATCGACCGTGCCGGTGTTGGTGGTGCCCGCGCTGGCAATCACGCAGAAGGGCCGTCGGCCGGCCGCCCGGTCGGCCGCCACGGCGTCGGCCAGCCGGTCCGGATCGAGGCGAAAGCCGTCGTCGGGGGGGAGGCGGCGGAGCTGGTCGGCCCCGAAGCCGAGAAGACGAAGGGCCCGGTCGACCGACTTATGGGCCTGGGTGGAGCAGTAGGCGACGGCGTTGTCGAGGGAGCCGTCGAGCATGGCGTGGCGGGCGGCCGCGAGGGCCATCACGTTGGCCATCGACCCGCCGCTCGTGAAGAGCCCGCCCGCCGTGTCCGGCAGTCCACAGAGCGATCGTAGCCAGTCGACTACGACCATCTCCACCTGGGCCGCGGCCGCCCCCGAGACCCACGTCCCCGAAAACACGTTGAAGCCGGACGCCAGCGCATCGGCCAGCACCCCGACAAAGTTGTTCGGACTCGGGACGAACCCGAAAAAGCGGGGGTGGTCGACCCGGATCGTATTCGGCAGAATGTCGGTCTCGACCTGATCGAGCACCGCGCCGGGGGCGCTTGCCTCTTCCGGCAGCGGCTCGCGGAGGCGATCCTCCATCTCGGCCCGGTCCGGCGCCCGGCCGAGGTCCCCGTCGTCTCCCTCGGCGAAGTGGTCGACGATCAGGTCGACGACCCGGTAGCCCAGCCGGCGCATCTCTTCGGGCGAAAGCTCAAGGGAGTCGGGGCGCATGTGATGGGGGAATGGGACCGGGACAAGAACGAGTGTCCGACAAGATAGGCCGCCGGGGAAGCGAGGTCAACGATTTCCACCCGCCTCCAACGGCCCGCTGGGGCCGACGACCCGCGTTCGGCCTCTTTTTCCACGACTGAAACAAGTAGGCGCTCCGGGGCACCGGCCGGCGCTCATCGGTTGACTTTGCGCCCCGCGTCGGTGTGGTTGCTCTCCGGCCTATCCTCCGGTTTTTAATCTCATCTTTGCCCCATTCCGCCATGCCCGTCCGCGTCCTGTGCGGCCTCGCCGCGTCCCTCCTGCTCCTCCTGCCCGCGTCCGCGCAGAGCGGCGGGCCGCTCACCGGATTCGCCCCGGAGACGGCGGAGGAGCAGCGGGCCTGCGAGGCCCAGCTGATCGACGAGCCGACCCCCGAGGCGTTTCGGGCCCACCTGGCGGAACTGACCGACGAGCCGCACCCGGCCGGCACCCCCGCCAACGACCGCGTGCGGGGCTACATCGACTCGGTGATGACGGCCGCCGGCCTGTCGACCACCGAGTACCCGTACGACCTCTACATGCCCTCTCCCTCGTCGGCCGCCGAGACGGAGGTGGCGCTGGTAACTCCCATCCGGCAGCCGCTCAACCGCCAGGAGTACGTGCTGGAGGCGGACCCGTTCTCGGCGGACCCGGCCCTCACGGCGGGCTGGAACGCGTACGCCGGCTCCGGCACGGTGACCGGCGAGGTCGTCTACGCCAACTACGGCCGGCGGGCCGACTTCGAAGCCCTCGACTCGATGGGCGTCGACCTGGAAGGAAAGATCGTGGTCGCCCGCTACGGAGGCAACTTCCGCGGCTACAAGGCCAAATACGCGGAGGAGTACGGGGCCGCCGGCCTGCTGATGTACACGGACCCGGCCGACGGCGGCTACACGGAGGGGCTGCCCTACCCGGAGGGCCGCTACCTCTCCGAGAGCTTGGTCCAGCGCGGCTCGATCCTCACGCCCCTCGGGGGCGACCCGCTCACACCCGGGGAGCCGGCGCTGCCCACCGGCTCGGGCGCCGACGTGGACCGGCTCGACCCGTCCGAGGCGGACCTCCCGGAGATTCCCGTCACGCCGCTCCCCTACCGCTCGGCCGCCGAGATTCTGTCGCGCATGGGGGGCGACGCCGTGCCGGACGGGTGGCAGGGCGGGCTCCCGTTTGCCTACCGCGTGACCGGCGGGTCCGACCTTACGGTGCGCCTCGCGGTCGACCAGCCGAAGTCCCTGACCCGGGCCACCAACATCGTCGGCCGCGTCCGCGGCGCCGAGCAGCCCGATGAATGGGTCATCCTCGGCTCGCACTTCGACGCGTGGACCTTTGGGGCCACGGACCCGAACAGCGGCACGGCCATGCTGCTTTCCCTGGCCGAGGCGCTCGGCACGCTCGCCGACGCGGGCTGCCGGCCCGACCGGTCCATCCTCATCGCCCACTGGGACGCCGAGGAGTACGGCATCCTCGGCTCCACCGAATGGGTCGAACAGCTGTCCGACTCCCTGCGGTCCGGGGCGGTGGCCTACATCAACGCCGACGGCGCCGTGTCCGGCCCCCGCTTCGGCGGGGCGGCCGCCCCCTCACTGAAGGGCCCGCTCCTCGACGCCGCCCGGGCCGTCTCGCACCCCAGCGCCGAGGCCGACACGACCACCGTCTACGACCACCTCGTGGCCCGGACCGACAGTGCCTCGCGGCTCGGGAACCTCGGGGGCGGCTCCGACCACGTCGGATTCTACACCTACGCCGGCGTGCCGTCGCTGGACGCGAGCTTTTCGGGCACGACGCCCGTCTACCACTCCGCCTACGACAGCTTTGCGTGGTACCGACGCTTCGGCGACACGACCTTCGCCCACGGGCCGGCCCTCGCACGGGTCGACGGCGTGCTCGCCCTGCGCCTCGCCAACGCCGACGTCCTGCCGTACGACGTCCCCCGGTACGCCGAGGACCTTCGCTCCCACGTCGCCGCCCTGGCGGAGCGCGCGGCGGCTCAGGGCATGGATCCGTCGTTCGGTCCCCTCCGCGCCGCCGTCGATACGCTCGCGACCGCCGCGGACGCGTTTGCCGCGGCCCGCGACGATCACCTCGCTACGGGCGCGCCCCCGAACACGGCCGCCCTCAACGAAACGCTCCTGTCCCTGGAGCAGGCCTTCCGGTACGCCGACGGGCTGCAGTTTGGCGACCAGTTCCGCTCGCTCTATGCCTCCCCGAACCCCTTCAACGGCTACGCCTCGTGGATGCTGCCGGGCCTGCGTCACCCCATCGAGACCGAGGCCTCCGACGCGGCGCTCACCAGGTGGACGCGCGTGTACCGCGACGCCGTCGAGACGCTGACCGATCGGGTCCGGACCGCCACCGCCCAGCTTCGGGGCCGGCCGGGGCGCTGACGGGCGCCCCCGTCTCCCGGCCGCTGCGTACCGGCCGATCGTTTTCATCTCATCTCCGATTTTTTCCGGTAATATCGCTCCCTTCCATTCGTTACCAAGCGCTGTCAGTCATGGACATGGGCCGTCCATCCTCCCTGCGCTTCGATTCCCTTGACGACCGACTCGTCTCATGGGCATCACGGCGTCGAATCTCACGAAGGTCTACGGCACCCAGAAGGCCGTCGACGACATCAGCTTCGAGATGGACACGGGCGAGGTGCTCGGCTTCCTCGGCCCCAACGGAGCGGGCAAAAGCACGACGATGCGGATGCTCACCTGCTACCTGGAGCCGACCGCCGGCACCGCGACGCTTGACGGCTACGACATCCACGAGCACCCGCGCGAGGTGCGGCGGCGCATCGGCTACCTGCCGGAGGACACGCCCCTCTACACCGACATGCCGCTGATCGACTACCTGCGGCTCTCGGCCGAGCTGCAGTCGGTCCCCGACGCGGAGGCCGACGCCCGCATCCAGGAGATGATGGACATCTGCGGCCTCGGGCCCGAGCGGCACAAGCGCATCGGGGAGCTCTCGAAGGGATTTCAGCAGCGGGTCGGCCTCGCGCAGGCCCTCCTCCACGACCCGCCGGTGCTGATCCTCGACGAGCCGACGACCGGCCTCGACCCCAACCAGATCGCCGAGATCCGGGACCTCATCACGGACATCGGCAAACGGAAGACGGTCATGCTCAGCTCCCACATCCTGAAGGAGGTGGAGATGACGTGTGACCGTATCCTCATTATCGATCAGGGCCGCATCGTCGCCGACGGCCCAACTGAGGAGCTGCGGCGGCAGTTCATGGGCGGGACGCGGCTCCGGGTGCGCGTCGACGCGCCCGACCACGCCGACGTCGACGCCGCGTTCGGGGGGCTCGACGGGATCGCCTCCGTCCAGCGGACGAACGGCCACTACGAGCTCGCCGCCACGGGCGAGAGGGAACCGGCCGCCGACGTCTTCCGCCTCTGTGCGGATCGGGGCTGGGTGCTCACCGAGCTGACGCCCCTGGAGTCGAGCCTGGAGGACGTCTTCCGCGAGCTCACGGAGACGCCGGACGCCCCCGCCGGGGTCCAAGAGCCGTCCGGAGCCGAACCCGCGTAGCGCTCGGCAGTCGCCTTCCTCTACGGCTTCTCTGTCTCGTGACTCGTGACCCTGAACTGAACCGATGCACGCCGTCTGGACGATCTGCAAGCGGGAGATCAACGCGTTCTTCGACTCGCTCACCGCCTACGTCCTGCTCGTCATCTTTCTCGCCCTCAGCGGGACCTTCACCTGGCTGTTCGGGCAGGGCGACGTCTTCTTCGTGGGTCAGGCCTCCCTGCGCACCTTCTTCCAGGTGGCCTTCTGGACCCTCTTCTTCTTCATCCCGGCCGTAACGATGGGCATGGTCGCCGAGGAGCGCCGCAGCGGCACGCTCGAGCTCCTGGCGACGAAGCCGCTCGACGACCTTCAGATCGTGGCCGGCAAGTGGCTCGCGGCCTGGGGGCTCGTGGCCATCGCCCTCGTCTTCACGCTTCCCTACTACGTGACCGTCGCGCAGCTCGGCCCCATCGACCACGGCGCCACGATCAGCGGGTACCTGGGCCTCCTCCTCGTGAGCGCCGTCTACGTGAGCATCGGGCTCTTTGCCTCGAGCCTCACGAGCAACCAGATCGTGGCCTTCCTGCTGAGCCTCTTCATCGCCGTCTTCCTTCACCTCCTGTTCGGGCAGATGACGACGGTGCTGCCGGAGCCGATCGCCGGGGTGGCCGAGTTTCTGGACCTTCAGGGCCACTTCCAGACCATGGCCCGCGGCGTGATCGACGCGGCCTCGGTGCTCTACGTATTCACCCTCACGGTCGTGGGCGGCCTCGCGGCCACCGTCTCGCTCAAGAGCCGGAGCTGGCACTGACGCCC
>JAZKTD010000163.1:0-7779 GCA_036625705.1 Salinivenus sp. | reverse complement strand
CGGTCCTCGGCGAGGTAAAACCGGTAGATCGGCCAAACGTCGAAGACGAGGTCCAGGGCGCGGTCCACCAGCTCCGGCCCGAGCGAGAGGGTCTGGTCCCGGTCGATGTAGTGGCGGACGTAGATGCCGTCCGCCCCCTCCACCGCGTCGGGGACCGCGTCGAGGGGGGTGGTGTGCACGGTCCGCTGCTTATCGTCGCCAGACCCGCTGTGGGTGTAGAAGCGCCAGTCGTCTCGTTCGAGCAGCGGATTCACCCGGTCGAGGTAGGTCGCTGGGGCCGAACGGATTCGGGACTTTGCCTGCCGCAGAAGGTCGGTGGCGTGGGCCCCCACGTAGAGGCCCACGGCGAAACCGTCCGGCGAGACACGGTGCGTGATCTGCACGTCTTCGAGCCGGCGCGTCTCCGGCCGGTAGAACGACATCCACAGGTTGTCGTGACAGCCGCCGGCCCCGAAGTCGTTTTTGAGCAGACGACTAAAGACGTACCGCTCCGTCTCGAAGTCCAGCCGATTGGGCAGGACCCAGTTCACCACCAGGTCGTCGCGGTAGCGGCGGAACGGATCTTTGAGGTGATCGGTGACGCCGGGTTTTTCCTTTTTGTACTGGTCGATGTGCGGCTCGTCCCGGAGCCGATCGAGCATCGCGAAGACCTCCGGGGTCCACCCTTCGAACGACCGGTCCAGCGACGCCGGGCGGTGCATCTCCTCGACCGGACACGCCGGGGGGGCGAGGGCCGTCGGGCCCGCATCGTCGAGCATCGTGGACAGAGGCGGAGAAAATTCTTGGTTCAGAGTCAGTGCGGAGTCCCTACGTGGCCCCCCCGCATTCGTTCAGTCCCCCAGGGTCTGCTCGCCGCGCAGGAACCGTTCGGCGGCGGTAACCGCCGGCGCGCTCCCGATGAAGAGCGGGGTCCGCTGGTGCAGGCCGGACGGCTCGAGGTCCAGGATGCGGCCCCGGCCGTCGGAGGCGCGGCCGCCGGCCTGCTCGACCAGAAAGGCCATGGGATTGGCCTCGTACATGAGCCGCAGCTTGCCGTCCGGGTACTGGGGGGTGGACGGGTACAGGTAGAGCCCGCCGCTCAGCAGGTTGCGATGAAAGTCCGAGACGAAGGAGCCGATGTAGCGCGCCCGGATGCGCCGACCGGTGTCGGGGTCCTTGCGCTTGAGCCAACGCAAAAAGTCCTGCAGCTCCGGGGCGAAGTCGTCCACGTCGGCCTCGTTAACCGAGTACATGGTGGCCGTGTCCGGAATCCGGAGGTCGGGGTGCGAGAGCAGAAACTCGCCGATCGACGGGTCCAGCGTAAAGCCGTTTACGCCGCTGCCGGTGGTGTAGACGAGCATGGTGGAGGAGCCGTAGGCCACGTACCCGGCCGCCACCTGCTCGGCGCCCGGCTGGAGAGACACCTCGAGCAAATCGTCCGGGGACCAGTCCTCCGGCAGCATGTAGATGCTGAAGATGGTGCCCACCGACACGTTGACGTCTGTATTCGAGGACCCATCGAGGGGGTCGAAGTACACCGCGTAGCGCTCCCGGGTATCACTGGTCGGGTTGATGGGGATGGTCTCGGCCTGCTCCTCGGAGCCGATCACGCAGCATTCTCCCCCCCGCCGGAGGGCCTGCACAAACTCCTGATGGGCGATCTGGTCGAGCTTCTTCTGCTCCTCGTCCTGGACGTTGACCACGCCGGTGTCGCCGAGCACGTCCAGGATGCCCGCCCGGCGGATGTTGCGGGAAATAATCTTGGCCGCCACGCTGATGTCGCGGAGAAGCCGCGAGAATCGCCCCGTCGAGTGGGGCACCTTCTGCTGCTGATTGATGATGAACTGCTCGAGCGTCACCAGGGACTCGGCGTGGGGAAGCGGGTCGCCGGAATCCCCGAGCGTAGACTCTGACATAATCCAGGGATGGTTGCGTGGGAGAAAGCCGGGGGCGCGTCCCCGTCGCGAGGGTCACCGGAGCGGGAGCACCGGCCGCCGAAGGAATCAGGTCGATTGCGGAGAGGGCCGGGCCGGGTCGATCGGTTCCACCGAGTCGGGGAGGCCGAGCTCCGACTTCGCCGTGCGGGTCATGAGGCGCTTCACCATCTCTCCGGGCCGCTTGCCGTCGAAGAGCACGGCGTGGACCGCCGCGGCGATGGGCATCTCGACCTCGTGCTTCTCGGCCAGGGCTGCCAGGGACTGGGTCGTGCGGACCCCTTCGGCCACCATCTCCATCGCGTCCAGCACCTCGCCCAGGTCGCGGCCCTCCCCAATCAGCTCCCCGAGGCGCCGGTTGCGGCTGTGATCGCTCGTGCAGGTCGCAACCAGGTCCCCGATGCCCGAGAGGCCCGAAAAGGTCTCCGGCCGGGCGCCCATGGCCTGCCCCAGGCGACGGATTTCCGCGAGGCCGCGGGTCACGAGTGCGGCCTTCGCATTGTCGCCGTAGCCGACGCCGTCGCCGATGCCGGCCGCGATGGCCAGCACGTTCTTGGCGGCCCCGCCGATCTCGACCCCCAGAACGTCCGTGTTCGCATAGACCCGAAGCCGCTCGGTGATCACGGCCTTCTGCAGGGCGCGGGCCGCGTCGGCCGTCGGGGCCGCGGCCACCAGCGACGTCGGGCGCCCCTCGGCCACCTCCTCGGCGTGGCTCGGCCCCGAGAGCGCCCCGATCCGGGACGACGGGACCGCGTCGAAGACGTCGTCCAGCACCTGCGTCATCGTCATGAGCGTGTCGTTCTCGATGCCCTTGGCCAGGGACACGACCCGCACGTCCGGGCCGGCGGCGGAGCGCAGAGACTCGGCCCGGGCTCGCAACTTCTGCGACGGAACGGCCAGCCCCCACAGTTGGGACGCCGCGGCCGCCTCGTCGAGGTCCGCGGTCACGTGGATCGACGACGGAATCGGAAGGGTGGGCAGATACCGGGGATTGTGGCCGGTGCGGTGGATTGCCTCCGCAACCTCCGCCCGACGCGCCCAGAGGGTGACGTCGCGGCCCGTAGAGGCGAGGTGGGCCGACAGTGCCGTCCCCCAGCTCCCCGCACCGAACAGTGTGATCGCTGACATGAGGGGGCCCTCTGCGTTTACGTTGGGTACAGTGGAACAGTCCAGCGCGATCGGGCTCGGCGAGCGCGCTCGTAAATTGGGTCTACAGATACGGATCCGTGACCCCGATCGTTGTCCGTCGGGACGGGCCGCAGGGTCTTGGGCGACCGGGCCGATCGCGTCGCGGATGGAAAGCGGAATTCTCACCCCTCGCCCGAGGACGGGGGATCGGCCTCCTCCAGCTGGTACTGCTTCGGCGTCCGGCCCACGTGCTCCTTAAACATGTCGATAAAGTGGCTGGTGCTGCTGAATCCGAGCGCATGGCTGACCTCCGCCACCGTGTTGCTGGGGTCGGAGAGCATCGTGCGTGCTCGACGGGCCCGTTCCTTCCGGATGTACTCGAGCGGAGACATCTCGAATCGATCGCCGAAGTGGCGATAGAAGCTGGACTTGCTCATGCAGGCCTCGTCGACCAGCTCGTCGATCGAAATGTGACGGTCGAGGTGGTCGTGGATGTACTGCACGGCCGCCGCGATCCCGCCCGACGCCGAGTGGCGCGACAGGCCCTCCACGAGCAGCGAGTACGCCCGTGTCCGGAGCAGTCGAATGATCAGCTGCTGTACGCTCAGGTCCAGGAGTGCGTCTCGATGCGGCGGGTCTTTTCGGAACAGTCCCCCGATCTGCCGGAGGGTTCGCTCCATGCCGTCATCCGCCTGCACGGCACAGAAGGGGCGCTCCTCACTGCGTCCCTCCTGCCTGGAGGCCGGGGGGCGAACCGTGCCGAGCCGATCGAGAAGGGTCTCTACCCTGGTGCGATTGATTTTGAGGGCGACCCAGCGGACCGGCGTGCAATCGGCCGTCGGAAACTCGGCGCGGACGGTGTGCAGGGGCGGCACCAGCACCGATTCGCCCGGTGTGAGCGACCGAGACGGCTGGTCGGCGGCGGAAATGACCGTCTGTCCGTCCACCACGCCGTAGCAGATCAGAGACGGGGCCTGTAACGAGATCGGCGGGCCCGGCTCCGTAATTCGAAAGACGGACACCCGGCTGTCGCGGCCCCCGGCCCATTCGTCCCCCGCGGAAACGAGGGGACGGACCGGCGAGGACTCCTGGGAGGAAGAACGTGTCATGGGCACCACCGGCCTGGGGCCTGTGGGGTAAGGAAAGGCCTTCCGAATTGGTTCTGGCGACAGGCCCGGGCGGGACCCGCGTCCCCCGGGGACAGGGCCCTTCGTCCTCCACCTGCGGCACTGCCTGCACGTCACACAGTCCCCACGCGGGCCCGGAGCGTCGACCCCGCTGGGATTTGGGACAACGGCGGCACTTTTCGGGAAAATTGCGTTATTGCCCCCCAAACGGCACTTTCTATACTCGGAGCACGCCCCGATTGACCTCAGGCCGCCCCTCAAATACCTTGTAGATGCGTCGCCGAAGTCCACACCTTGCTGCGTAGAAGCGCTTTCGGCTTTCTCCAATTCCATACTCCGTTCTCATGGAATACGTTCTCTCCCTCGATCAGGGCACGACCAGTTCCCGCGCAATCGTCTTTAACCGCAAGGGACAAGTCGAGACGATCGCCCAGAGTGAGTTTCAGCAGTTCTACCCAAACCCGGGATGGGTGGAGCACGACCCGCAGGAGATCTGGTCCACGCAGGCCGGGGTCGCCACCGAGGCGCTCAGCAAGGTCGGCGTGCGGTCCGAAAAGCTGGCCGCGATCGGCATCACCAACCAGCGAGAGACCACCATCGTCTGGGACCGCAGGACGGGGCAGCCCATCCACAACGCCATTGTGTGGCAGGACCGGCGGACCGCCGAGTACTGCGACACCCTCAAGGAGCGAGGGCTCGTCGATCTGTTCCAGGAAAAGACGGGCCTGGTGATCGACTCCTACTTCTCGGGCACGAAAGTGCGGTGGATTCTGGAGAACGTCGACGGGGCCCGCGAGCGCGCCGAGCAGGGGGAGCTCGCGTTCGGCACGGTCGACTCCTGGCTGGTCTGGAAGCTGACGGGGGGCACACACCACGTCACCGACGTCTCCAATGCCTCCCGGACGCTGATGTACAACATCCGCGAGGAACGGTGGGACGACGAGCTGCTGGACATTCTCGACGTCCCCCGTTCGATGCTGCCGGAGGTGCGGCCCTCCAGCGAGGTCTACGCCGAGACGTCGGGCGACATGTTCGGCACGCCGGTGCCCGTCGCCGGCATGGCGGGCGACCAGCAGAGCGCGCTCTTCGGCCAGGTCTGCTCCGAGCCCGGCATGGGCAAAAACACCTACGGCACGGGGGCCTTCATGCTGATGAACACGGGCGACACCCCCGTCAAGTCGGAGAACGACCTCCTGACGACCGTCGGCTGGAAGCTCGGCGACGAGCCCACGCAGTACGCCCTCGAGGGCAGCATCTTCGTGGCCGGCGCGGTCGTGCAGTGGCTCCGCGACGGCCTGCGGATGATCCGCTCCTCGGAGGACGTGGAGTACCTGGCGAGCAAGGTCGACCGGACCGACGGCGTCTACTTCGTCCCCGCGTTCGTCGGCCTCGGCGCCCCGCACTGGGACCAGTACGCCCGCGGCACGATCGTGGGGATCACCCGCGGCACGAGCGAGGCCCACATTGCCCGTGCGGCCCTCGAGAGCATCGCGCTCCAGTCCGTGGACGTCATTCGCGCCCAGGAGGCCGACTCCGGCATCGAACTGAAAGAACTCCGCGCAGACGGGGGGGCTTCCGAGAACGACCTGCTGATGCAAATGCAGGCCGACCTGCTGGGGGTCCCCGTCGTGCGGCCCCAGCTGTCCGAGACCACCGCCCTCGGGGCCGCCTACCTCGCCGGCCTGGCCGTGGGCTACTTCGACAGCGTCGAGTCCATTTCGAAGCAGTGGCGCGTGGACGCCCGGTTTGAGCCGCAGATGGACCCGTCCGAGGTCCAGCGCAAGCGCACCCAGTGGAACCGGGCCCTCGAACGATCGAAGGGCTGGGTGCAATCGGAGGCCGCGACCGAAGACAGCGTCGCCGCGTAGCGCTCGTCCACAGGGGCCGGCGCCCCACAATTGCCGGGCCGGCATTCATTGTCTTGCTGCACCGTTCAGCCATGTTCTATGCAACGCGACGATGCAATGAGTACGCTCGACGCCCACGACGGTCCGTGGGACCTCGTGATCATTGGGGGCGGGGCCACGGGCCTCGGCTGCGGCATTGAGGCCGCCGCCCGGGGCTACGACACCCTCCTCCTCGAGATGCACGACTTCGCGAAGGCCACCTCCAGCCGGTCGACGAAGCTCGTGCACGGCGGGGTGCGCTACCTCCAACAGGGCAACGTGTCCCTCGTCCTCGAAGCCCTCAAGGAGCGGGGCCTGCTGAAGAAGAATGCCCCCCACCTCGTGCACAACCTCTCCTTCGTGGTCCCGAACTACGACTGGTGGGAGGGGCCCTACTACGGCATCGGCATGAAGGTCTACGACATGCTGGCGGGCCGGCAGGGCTTCGGCCGCTCCAAACACCTGAGCCGGAGCGAGACCCGGGAGCACCTTCCCACCATCGAGCCCGAGGGGCTGCGCGGCGGGGTCATCTACTACGACGGGCAGTTCGACGACGCGCGCCTGGCGGTCAACATGGCCCAAACCTTCGTGGACCAGGGCGGCACGGCCCTCAACTACATGAAGGTCACCGACCTGAAGAAGAGCGACCAGGGAGTGGTCAACGGCGTTCGCGCCGAGTGCCAGGAGACCGGCGACACCTACTCGATCGACGCCCGGGCCGTCATCAACGCCACCGGGATCTTCACCGACTCGATCCGGAAGATGGACGACCCGGAGGCCGAGGAGACGCTCCGCCCCTCGCAGGGGACCCACCTCGTGCTGGACCGGTCGTTCCTCCCCGGCGACTCGGCCATCATGATCCCGAAGACCGACGACGGCCGCGTCCTCTTTGCCATCCCCTGGAACGATCGGGTCGTCGTCGGCACGACCGACGAAGAGGTGGAGGGCCCCGAGTTGGAGCCCGAGCCGATGCCGGAGGAAATCGACTTTCTACTGGGGCACGCCGGGCGGTACCTCGACAAGGACCCGACCCCCGACGACGTCCTGTCCGTCTTTTCGGGCATTCGCCCCCTCGTCACGGACCCGAGCGCTTCGTCCTCCGGGGACACCTCCGACATCTCCCGCGAGCACGTTCTCCACATCTCGAAGAACGGCCTCGTCACCATCTCGGGTGGCAAGTGGACCACCTATCGACAGATGGCGGAAGACACCATCGACCAGGCCGCCACGCTCGCCGGCCTCGACGAGGAGCCCTCCGTCACCGAGCAGCTTCCCATCCACGGCTGGCACGAGAACCCCGAGAAGTTCGGCCCCTACGCCCAGTACGGCTCCGACGCCCCAAAACTGCAGCAGCTCGTCCGCGAGCGCCCGGCGCTCGCAGAGCAGCTCGACGAGCGGCTTCCGCTCCGGGCCGTGCAGGTGGTGTGGGCCGCTCGCCACGAGATGGCGCGCACCGTCGAGGACGTGTTGTCCCGTCGGACGCGGTCGCTGCTGCTCGATGCCCAGGCCGCGATCGACGTCGCCCCGGCCGTGGCCGAGCTCATGGCCGGCGAGCGAGGCCACGACGAGGCCTGGCAGACCCAGCAGGTCGAGGCCTTTCGCGCGGTGGCGGACCGCTACGTCCTCACGCCCGCTTCTGCGTAGCCTCCAGCCTCTTCTCTGCTCCGCAGCCCCCCCGTCTCATCAGGAACGCCCCCTCATGGACGCCCTCCTCGACGTCAACTG
>JAZKTD010000162.1:0-7782 GCA_036625705.1 Salinivenus sp. | reverse complement strand
ATTCGGGATCAGTCGCGCTTCCACCGAAGCTGGGCCACGACGGGGCGGTGATCGGACACGGCCGCGGCGCCCTCGGCCGGAATGCGGGCCGTGGTGATCTGCCAGGCCGGGCTCGCCAGGACGTGGTCGATCTGCACGAGGGGCCGTCCTGCGGGGTAGGTCCCGCCCCACCCCCGCACCCGTCGGCGCACCGCGCTTTGAAGCCCCTGCGCGACGTGGCGGTACGCCCACTGGTGCGGCGTGCTGTTGAAATCGCCGACGACGAGCACCGGCGCGGCCTCCCGCTCGATGCGCCGACGCAGCAGGCGGGCCTGCTGGGCCCGACGCAGGCTCCCTTCCCGGTAGGTGCGCAGAAATGCGCGCCAGCGGTCCAGCGACGTCCACTCCTCCATGAGCAGCGTCCACGGGCGTACCTTGCCCACCGAGTGGAGGTGCACGTTGTATAGGACGGCCGTCCGGCCCCGCCAGACGAACTGGGTGCGCGTGTACTGGGAGCGCGCGCTGGTCTCGCCGTCCGGGGGCAGGGGATGGACGCTCAGTGAGTCGAGCCGCCCCTGCCCGAAGACGGGCTGCTGGACGACCGTCGCCACGGGGAGCCCCGTCGGGAGCCGGTAGCCGGTCGACGGCGCCAGGAGGCCCCGCAGGGCCCCCGACAGCCCACGAGCGTCGGCCCCGGGGCGCCGGCCCGTCCGCACGCGCGCCTCCTGCAGCGCCAGCACGTCGGGGGCCTCGCGCCGGACCAGGGCGAGCAGGGGCGGGCCGTCGGACTGCGACGGCGGCACGTTGAACGTCATCACCCGCAGTCCCTCGGCGGCCGGCGCCGGCCCCCACGCCCCCAGCCGCGGCCCGAACCGCACGAGGAGAAGCACGAGCAGCCCGCCGCCCACGGCGACCCGGCCCCAGCGGCGCCGGACGCCGCCCCACGCGCAGAGGCCCAGCGCCAGCGCGGCCACGCCCACGCCGAGGACTGGCAGCCCCACGGCGAACAGGTCGGTCCACCAAAAGCGGGCGGGCGACAGGTACGGGGCGGCGTAGCCGACCAGGAACGCCCCCACGAGGAGCGTCGCCACCCCCCAGCCCAGCGCCCGCAGAATGCGTCGAAGATGAATCACAGCCCGGGGGTCAACATCGAGGAACGGGGCGCTGAGGAGATGCCAACATCATGCGGGCAAATGCACACGGGGGAGGTGAGGTCAGTGATTTTTGCGTGCAGCTCCCCGACCGGGCCCGATCGGGGGCTCCCCTCTCTCTCCGCCCCACCCGACCTACTGAACGGCCTCGACGACCGGCCACTCGGGCTCGGAGACCGGCGTGCGGGCCGGCGCCTCCCGGCGCTCGGCCGCGGCCTCAATCTCGCGGACGAAGTGGGACTGCGACTCCCGCACCCACCGCCGGAAGTGGGCGGCGTCGGTCGTGTGGCGGGACAGGAAGGCCTGCAGCCGACTTACGTCGAAGCGGGTGGTGTGGATGCCCGCCTGCACCCGCGCGGTGTCGAAGGCGTTGCAGCGTTGCTCGTAGTGGCCCTCGACCGGCACCACCTGGACGGGCTTGCCCAGGTACATCGCCTCGGCGATCGACTCGAACCCGGCCGTCGAGACGAAGCCCCGGCAGCGGGCCATGAGCGACAGGAATTTGTCGTCGTCGAGCTGGTGGAAGGTGAGCGTGTCGTCGTAGTGCTCGACCGGCGCCGCGTCGGGCCGGTCCCAGAAGCAGTGCAGGCGCACCTGCGGGTGGCGCTCGTGCCAGCGGATGATCTCGTCGGCGTACCCGCTGTTGAGGATGTAGACCAGGAAGAACGGCGCGGTGCGCCCGGTGGGCTGGCGGAAGAGGGCCTCGCGCAGCAGGGGGGGCAGAACGACGAGCCCGTCGGCCCGCCGGTCCGGGGCCGGGTACAGGGAGAGGGCCAGCCGCCGCGCGGCCCCCCAGGCCGTGACGGTGGCGAAGGCCCGGGCTGCCCAGCACTGCAGGGGCCGTCCCGGCGGAAACTCGTAGGCCGGGTGGTGAAACATGTACTGGTGCGCGACCGCCACGATCGGGGGGTCGGGCCGGTAGCGCGCCGCGTAGAACCCGCCCAGCGGCTCGAAGAAGTTCACGATCACGTCCGGGTCGTGGCGCTCGACGGCGGCGTCGATGGCGGCCAGGCCGTCGAGGAAGGCGGGCGTCCGGGCCATTTCGTGCAGCAGGGTCGTCCCCAGCCGCACCGACCGGTCCTCGCGGTCGGGGACGAAGCTGGGGCTGTCAACGTACGTGACCGGCGCCGCGAACGCCTCCTCGAAGAACGACGGCACCGCCCGGCGCTGGCTCTTGCCCACGACGACGCCCTCGACCCGGTGCCCCGCCTCCGCCAGGCGGCCCCGCAGCGACATCGCCTGGGTGAGGTGGCCCCGGCCTTCCCCCTGAACGATAAAGAGACAGCGCAGGGCCATTCGTGGTCGGTGGGCCTACCGGAGTGTGCAAGTACGGGAATTGTACTAAGTGTGTACGGGATTTGCGGCGTCGGTTCCGCCCCTCTTAGGGGCCGTCGGGCGCGGTCTGGGGGTAGAACCACAAAAACCGCCGGCCCCGATCGGGAGCCGGCGGTTCGTCGCCTTCACTGCGGACCGGCACTCTCCCGGGACCGCGTCGGAACGGAGCGCTACTGAAGCTCGCCGTTCTGGTCGAGCAGCGTCCAGCCCCGGGCCCAGTTGTTGTTCGGCCCAAACGCGCCCTTGTAGTCAACGTCCACGAGGTCGGAATTCTCCCCGCCGGTGTCGCCAAAGTCGCTCACCGGCGAGAGCGCGGTGTTCGTGGCGGGGCCGGCCGCCCGCGGGTCAAAGTCCACGATGTCCTGATCGTCCTCCCGATTCATGGCCTGAATGGGGGACTCGGACACGAGCTGATTGTCGTTGTCGCGAAGGACTTGCGCGAGGTCGTCCGCCCAGCTTTCGTCCACCGGCTGGCCGTCCTCCTCAGTGATCTGGATGATGTCCTCGAACGTTGTGGTGCCCGGGTCGTAGTTCGCCCCGACGTTCCACCAGAGGTTGTTCTCGTGGACGAGGTCGCCGTTTTCGGCCCGCTCGCGCGCATCCGCCCGGTCGGAGCGGTCCTCAATCTCCAGCCCCGCACTCGTGGTGCGCCCGTCCATGAAGACGGTGTTGTAGTACGAGGTGGCGTTGTTGTCGCGCTGGATCAGCATCGGCTCGCCCTGGTCGCCGTCGATGCCCTGAACGCCGGGCCCAACGCCGATGTATGTGGCGTTCGCGACCTTCGAGGTCGCAAACGGCTGCCCGTCCTCCGGGTCCGTGCCGCCGTCGTGCTCCCCGACCCGCCCCGCTTCGTCGGTGGCCTGCACGGCGAGCCAGAACTGATTGCTGCCGCGCCAGCCCTCGTCGATGTCGAAGTTGTCGTCCGACACGAACGCCGAGATCAGGTACTTGGTGTTCACCGTGCCGCCGAAGAACTCGAAGCCGTCGTCGTCGCTGGCGTAGGACTCGACGTACTCGATCGTCGAGCCGCTGCCGACGCCCCCGAGCGTGAGGCCCTGGATCTCGTCCCCGCCGCCGAGCTGGCTTCCGGTGTGGCGGACGGACACGAAGCGAAAGGTTCCGATGCTGTGGTCGTCGTTGAAGTCGCCATTTTCGGCCCCGTAGTCGGCCCGGTCGCCGGCGAGGTCGTCGGGCACGCCCTCAATCGTGGTGGTCGGCGGCTGCGAGTTGATCGTCGCGTCGCCGAGCAGAATGACGCCGCCCCAGAGGCCGCGGGTGCCCCGGTCGAACCCGCTCCCGTCATCGCCCTGAGCGGTGAAGATAATGGGATCCGCCTGCGACGGATCGTCGCTTCCGGGATTCCCATCCGCTTCAATCGTCCCTCCGCGGCTCACAATCAGGGCCGAGGCATCGGCCCCGTCCCCGGGCATGCCCTGGATCAGCGTGCCGGGATCGATGTTGAGGGTCTCGCCGTCGTTGACGAAGACGAAGTTGTCGAGCCGATAGACGAAGTCACTCGACCACGTGACGTCCGTTATCTCGTTGCCGTCGGCGTCGAGGTACGCAATGCCGCGGTTCTCTGCCTCGTCACTGACCTCGATGACCGGGTTTCCGGCGACTGTCGCGTCGGTCGTGTCGTAGTTCACATTCTCAACAGTCGTGCCGCCGCCGTTCCCGTCGTCATCCCCCGGGGGGTCCATGTCGCTGTCATTCGAATCACAGCCGGCCGCAAAGAGCAGTCCGGCGACGACGAGGACAGATCCCACTCCCCGAAGGACAGAGAACCATCCATTTGACGTTGATGTAGTAGTGGATTGCATATTGCGTGTGCTTTTGGGTGAGAAGAGTGCACTGCAAGGCGGGAGGCGCTGTTTACGTTCAGGTAACACCCTCCCGTGAATCACCGAGGGGGGTAAGCCGTCGCTGCGGCTTGCCCCCCTTTTTCTGGTGTTCGTGGGTTGTCCAAAAGTGGGGGCTCCGGCACGGCGCCGTGTCGGCCCCGCAAGCAGAGGAGCAGAGTGAGATCGTTTTAGAACGAGTACGAGACGCCGACGGACACGGTGCGTCCGAGCGGGCGCCGGTCGTTCACGAACTCGTTTCCTTTGAACTGCTGGGAGACGATTTCCTCGCTGTCCAGGACGTTCTTGACGGACGCCTTTATGCTGACGCCTCGAAGGAGCCGCTGCGACGCCGTGACGTCCAGGGTGCTCCGGGCCCGCTCGAAGATGTCGACGCCGTTGCGGGAGACGGTCTGCAGTCGGTCGCCGAAGCGGTTGAAGAAGACGTTCACGCTGGTGCCCGCATCGGGGTTTTGGTAGCCCGCGTTCAGATTCAACAGATAGGGCGACTGGCCCTGGAGGGGACGCGTCTCGCTCGGATTTTCGTCGAAGGCGCGAATCGCCTCCAGTACGTTCTCGGTGCGGGTGACCTCCGACTGGGTCAACGTCAAGTTGCCCCCCACCTGCACGTGGCGGAGCCAGGAGGCAAGGCCGCCCAGGTTCTTTCGGGCCTCCAGTTCCAGCCCGTAGACGGTGGCACGGTCTCGGTTTCGGTACGTGACCACCTGATTGGCCGCCGCCTTCGGATCAATCGTGCGCTCGATGGGGTCGGTAAAGTCTTTGTAGTAGACGCTCGCCGAGAGCAGCTCGCCGGGGCCCGCAAACCATTCCCAGCGCAGGTCCAGGTTGTCTACCCGCGTGCGGTTGAGGTTTTCGTTGCCCCGCTCGATGAAGTCTCCGACGAAGCTAAACGACTCGAAGGGAGCAAACTCCCGGAAGGAGGGAAGGGCAATGGTACGTCCGTAGGCCAGACGCACGTTCATGTCCTCTCGAAGCGACCAGATCAAATTGGCGGACGGAAGCACGTCCGTGTTCGAGAAGTCGCCCTGCAGCCGGTCGGCAAACGAATCGAGCGACATGTCTGAGTGCTCGACGCGCGCCCCGCCGACGAATTCGAGCGACGGCACGCCGGGCACGGGCGTCTCCACCATCAAAAAGCCGGCCCCCGTCTGTTGGTCGGCGTCGTAGTTGTTGCGATCCTCCGTCCGGTCGAGCACGTAGGTGCCGAAATTCTCGTCGTCAATGAGCCCCGACTTTTCGCCGACGTACGCGTTGGGGTCCCCCGCGAAGTCGGCCTTATCGGTCACGTGGTCGAAGCGGCGCTCCCGAAACGTGCGCGTCCTGGTTCGGTAGCGTCCGCCGGCCGTGAACGTGGCGGCACCGAGCGGAACCTCGACCGACACGTTCGCCGAGGCGTCCTCTTCTTCTAGGTCGCGGAAGTACCGTGCCGGAACCGGGTAGATGGATTTCGAGATGGAGTAGGTGGTGTCGTCCTCCCGAGGGGTAAACTGGTTGGAGAAGAAGCGGTAGTCGGGCTCGTCTCGCGTCACCGCCGAGAGGGAGCCTTTCCACTCGACCCGAATGCCGTCGCGGCCGCCGCCGAACTGGTGGGTGCCCGTCACCTCGCCGGACCGGACCGCGCGCTCGGTGGTGCGGGACACCCGGGTCTGGAAGCGCTGGCCGGACGAGAGGTCGCGGGGGAGGAGGCCGGTCTCGACTCGGGCCTCGTTCTCTTCGTTCTCGTTGTAGAGAAAACGCAGGCCCAGTTCGTGCTGCGGTGCCGGCCGGAAACTCACACCGACGAGGCCGCCCCACAGCACATTCTCTACGCCCCGCTGCGTCGTGTAGTCGACCTCCGCTCCCAGGGTCTCCGACTCCAACCCGCCCTGCTGAAAGCGGGCCGTTTTTCCGTCGTCGTACCCCGAGAAGGACTCGTCGAAGGACAGCGAGGCGATCACCCCGAGGGGCCGTTCCCCGAGAACCTGAAATTGATTTCCGACGGACGCCTCCGCGCTTCGATTGCCCATAATCTCGTCGCTGCGGGGTGTTACCCGCGTGGAAAACGCCCGGCTCAGATCGTTCAGGGCCTGCCGCTTCTCGGGATCGTTGAACGTCTGGGCAATGTTTTCGGGCACGTCCGGATCGTTGGCCGCCCCGGGCACGGCGCTCAGACCGCCCGTTGGGCGGAGAATGTTCCCGCCAATTCCCACTTCACTGTTGACGGAGGTGGAGACGGACGCGTTGAGGAAAAAGTCGTCCGGAAAGGACTTCGTGCGGATGTCGATGGTCCCCCCTGTGAATGTACCGGGCTTATCTGGGGTGAAGGTCTTGGTGGTGACGATGTTTTCGAGGAGGTTCGACGGAAAAACGTCGAGCGCCACGCTGTTGCCGTCCGGGTCGGCACTCGGCATGGTGCTGCCATTGAGCTGCGTCTCGACGTAGCGCCCCTGAAGCCCCCGCACATTCACATACTTTCCCTCGACCACGGAGGCGCCGGTCACCTTGCTCATCGCGTCGGCGGCCGTTCCCGCTCCGGCCCGCCCAATCTCCTCAGCGCTGATGGCGTTGCTCACGGCGGCCGCCTTGGCCCGCTCTTTCAGCAGCCCCGCCTCCGAGTCGCGCGCCGCCTCCGCCGAGATGACCACCTCGTCCATCTCCGCCGTCTGCTCCGCGAGCGTCACCTCGATCCGTGTGGCCTCGCCCGCCGAGACCTCGACGCCGGATACCGTCTTGTCCTGAAACCCGACGAACGAGTAGAGCACGTCGTACGTCCCCGGCTCCAGCCCGTCGAGGCGGTAGCGCCCCTTCAGGTCCGTCGAGGTGCCGGTCGTCGTGCCCTTGATCGACACGTTGGCGCCGGGCAACGGCTCCCCCTGCTGGGCGTCCACCAGGACGCCGACGATGGCCCCGGGGGCATCGGGCGTCTGCGCGGATGCGTTCTGCCCCAGAGCGGGGGGCACGAAGAGAACCCCCGACAAGTACACGAGGACGAGCGCAAGCAGTCCTCCTACCCGGCAACGGACCATCAGCGACAATTCTTTTCTGTGAGGGATCACGACGATGCCGCCCGCAGGGGATGCCCAAAGCCCGGACGACGGGACACCTCAACGATAAGGGCCGTCTGTAACCCCGCCATTACCCCGCGATTACCCTTGTGTTAACCGGGCCTTCTTTCCCGGGCCTTCATCTCATCTGCGGCGGATGTTTGCTTTCGGCCCGGACCGGTCCGCCTCTCCGTTTCTTCGCCCCGAATTTCGCCGAAGATTTCGCCGGAATTCTGGGTCACAAATCGAGGATCTGCATCTTTCGGCCCACACTTCTGTTGGTTCTGCGAACCCGTTCACGTCTAGTGACCTTGCACAGCGAGTCCGACAAATTCGAGGGCGACCGTTTTGGCGCCGCTCGTACCGATCCGTGAATACACTCGCGACGTCCGCTTCTTGCTTGCGGCTGTCCACGGTCCCCAGCGATCGGGGACA
>JAZKTD010000161.1:0-7803 GCA_036625705.1 Salinivenus sp. | reverse complement strand
CGCCCTACAGCCCCATCGCCGCCGCGATCTCATTGATGCCGGCCTCGAACTTCTTCGCCCCGCCCTGTGAGGGGTGGCGCACGTAGGTGGGGTCGGCGCCGGCCTCCTCGAGGGCCCGCTCGCCCTTGCGGCCAACGCCGACGATGCGCTCCGGCTCCAGGGCATCAAGCAGGCCGGTGAGGAGGGCCTGCCACTCACGCACCTCCGTGCGGCGCGGGGTGCGGATCGAGAGGGGCTCGTCGGGGTCGTGCGGGTGGTGGGGGACGCTGTTCCAGACGAAGAAGTGGGGGAAGAGGGGCTGGCACACGCGCCAGAAGATGGAGGCGCTGTATTCGGTGTGCGGGGCGTCCTCGCGGCTCGTCGGGCGCCCGTCGATCGGGAAATCGGCGTCGGCGAGCTGCGCCTCGCTGGTGATGGGGACCCCGGAGAAGCGGCAGCCCCACGGGCCCGGCGCCTCCAGGAGCAGGAAGAGGGACGGGGCCGCGTCGTAGGCGGCAAGGTACGCCCGCAGGTTGTCGCGCCGAATTGCGGGGGCGTCGTCGACATCGAGGTCGTCGCGCCGGTCGCGGTACGGGTTGAAGCGCTCCTCGGTCGAGGCGGCGGGGAAGACGTGGTCCTCGAAGAGGGCCCAGACGTCGGTCAGCATTCGGTAGGGTGTGGGAGAGTGGGGGTGTGGGAGTGTGAGAGAAAGAAATTTCGTACGGAAAACCTAACTCTCCATCCCCACTCTCCATTTCCCAGTCGCTAGGTGGAGGCCTCGACGTTCTCGCCCATGCGGGGGAAGGCAAAGTCCGCGTAGCCCATTTCGGCGGTGCCGAACCAGCGGTAGGCGTCCTCGCGGGTCTGGCGGTAGGCGTCGTAGATTTTCCGGTACTGCGGGTTGCCCGACGCGTTGTCCTGCAGCAGCTGCTGGGTTACCTCCTGCGCGCGGGTCATCACCTCGTCGGGAAAGCGCCGGAGCGTGGTGCCCTGCTCCAGCAGGCGGTCGAGCGCCGCGGGGTTCTTGTGGTCGTACTGCGCCAGCATGCGAACGTCGGCCTCGTGGGCGGCGGTCTTGAGGGCCTCCTGGTACTGGGTGGGCAGCTTGTCGTAGGCGTCGCGGTTGACGTAGAAGGTAAGGGCGGGGCCGGGCTCCCACCATCCGGGGTAGTAGTAATAGTCGGCCACCTCGTGGAAGCCGAGCTTCTCGTCGTCGTAGGGCCCGACCCACTCGGCGGCGTCGATGGCGCCCCGCTCCAGGGACGGATAGATCTCGCCGCTGGGCAGCACCTGCGTGTTGACGCCCATCTCGCTCATCACGCTCCCCCCGAGGCCCGGGATGCGCATCTTCAGGCCGTTCATGTCGGGGAGGCCATTCACCTCCACGTTGAACCAGCCGCCCATCTGGGTGCCGGTGTTGCCGCCGGGCAGGTTCAGGATGTTGAAGTCGGCGAAGAGGTCCCGCATCAGGTCCATGCCGCCGCCGTAGTAGAGCCAGGCGCGGTACTGCCGGGCCGTGAGCCCGAACGGCACGGTGCAGTCGAAGGCGAGGGCCGGGTTCTTGCCGATAAAGTAGTAGCTGGCCGAGTGGCCCATCTCGACGGTCCCGCTCTGGACGCTGCCCAACACCTCGAGGGCGGGCACGAGCTCCCCGCCCGGATAGGTGCGGATCTGAAAGTTGCCGTCGGTCAGCGTGTCCAGCCGGTCGGCCAGCACCTCGGCCGCGCCGTAAATGGTGTCGAGCGAGCGGCTGAAGCTGGAGGCCAGGTTCCAGCGCACCTGCGTGTTGGGCTGGACGTTGGGGGCGTCGCCGCCGCCGGACGCCTCCTCGTCCGCACAGCCGCCAAGCACGCTGGCCCCGGCGGCCCCGAGCAGGGCCGTCTTCGCGAAGTCGCGCCGTTCCATGAGCAGAGGGGAGACTGATTCGAGAGCACGTCGACCCCGGAGGGCAAGGATAACGGCCACCTGTCTGGCGCGCAAGCCCGGCCGGACCGGTCTACCGTCGCTGCGGGACGACCCTCAGGCCGACGTGTAGATTTGGGGCGGCCCCTACGAGGACGGCGAGGGCGCGTGCCGGAGCGGGGACCACTTCTTCAGCAGCTGGTCGAGGCCGACGGTGAGGGCGAGGACCCCGCCCACGGCGGCCACCACGTCGAGGCGCACGTAGATCGAGAGCGACTGCACGGCCCGCAGGATGAGGGCCGTCGTCTCCTGTACCGTCGTCAGGGAGGAGGGCATCAGCACGATGGTGGCGCCCAGCGCCGCCACGAGGAGGAAGAGGAGCACCACGTCGCTCCAGGCGATGGCCGGCTCGGTGCCCACGCCGACGCGGTCGGCCACCTGCTCGGCGAAGTCGTCGGGGAGATCGCCCTCCGGCTCCTCCTCGAGCACCGAGAAGACCACCTCGTAGGCCGCGGCCTCGGGGTCGCCGTCGGTCCGCGGCGGGGGGCCGTCGCCCCGAAAGTGGCGGTCGAATTCGTCTTGAAGGTCGTCGTTTCGGTCGGTCATAGCGTCAGTTCCTCCTGACTGTAGCGTTCGAGGAGCCAGTCTTTCAGTTTTTCGCGGCCCCGGTACAGATGGCTTTTCACCGTGCCTTCGGGGTTGTCCATCACCCGGCTAATCTGTGATACGCTCATTCCCTCCAAATGATACAAGGTGAGGGCCGTTCGGTAGTGCTCCGCGAGCGCCTGGATGCCCTCCCGCACGACGTCCCGGCGCTCGCGGTCGGTCGCCGCCGCGGCCACGTCCTCGTCCGGGTCCACGATTCGGTTGAGGGCGGCCCGGGCGTCGGGCGACCCCTCCCCGTCGGGCGAGGGCGCGTGGTCGGCGTAGAGCGGCACCTCCTTCTTTTCCAGGTGGTTGAGGCACGTGTTGCGCGCAATGCGGGCCAGCCACGTCGACAGCTTCGACTCGAACCGGAAGCCGTCGAGATACCGGTACGCCCGCATGAACACGTCCTGGCAGAGCTCCTCGCGGTCCCGGTCGTCGTCGACCATGCGGAAGACGACGTGCTTGACGAGGCGCTCGTAGCGGTCCACGAAGGCGAGAAACGCCTCGCGGTCGCCGTCGAGCACCTGTTCGACCAGCTCGCGCTCAGAACGTTCAGGGGGGTCGTTGCTCATGGCATCCCCAGTGGACAGGGGTATGCGCGAAAGGGTTGCAGGGGCGGACCCGTGCTTTCACACAACCGTAATGAATCACACGAACGTACTGTGAAGCAGTTGCATGGTGCAACCCATTCGCAGACGGGCCTGTCTGCTGTGGGTGCAGGAGTGGGGAGTTCGCCCTGCCTCCACAGTCTCTCGAACGACTCGCCCCTAAAACAATGGATGCTGAGTTTCTCGTCCCTCTCGGATTTTTCGCCATGGTCGCCTACATCGTCAAGCTGATCAGCGACAACCGGCTCCGCCGCAAGGTCCTCAACTCGGCAGCCTCCGAGGGGATGGCGGAGGCGCTGCTGAAGGAGCAGCGGTCGGGCCCGCAGACCCGCTCGGCGCTGAAGTGGGGCCTCATTTTCGTGTCGCTGGGCGCGGGCGTGCTGTTCGTGAACGTCCTTGCGATCGGGTTCGAGTCCCCGCTGGCGTACGCCCTGCTCCTGCTCGCCACCGGCGCGGCCCTGCTCGGCTACTACACCATCGAGCACGACAACGAGCCGGTTTCACGGATGGACACCGGACGAGACGTCGCCCCCGCGGACGTCACCGAAGAGGCGCCGTCCGAGGCCCCCGCCGAGTCGATGTCGGACCCGGTTGAAGGGCCCGACCGGTAACGGCCTCCGGGGCCGGAGCCCCCGTGCGGTCCGGTGTGCGAGAGGGCCGTGCGGGGACCGGCGCGTCTGGACCTCCGTGGCGGGGACCGTCCACGACGTCGAGGGAGGACGCCCGCGGAGCACCGAGGCAGAATTGACAGGGGCGCCCGTGCTGCCTAGTTTACCCGTCAGTGCTTCTATTCGGGGCGCCCGTCTGTCCCGGGAATTCATTGGTACTCCCTCACCCACTCCTCGATCCCGTTTATGATCGATTCCGGTTCCTCGCGCCTCGTGCAGGCGCCGCTCGCACTTCTCGTCGCACTGTTGGTTCTCGCCGGCTGCGGCGGGGGCGGAGGCAACGGCGTCCAGATTGAGCAGGGGGAGCGCTCCCCGTCCATCGACGGCGCCGCGGCCCTCATCACCGCCCCGGCCGACAGCGCCGTCCTCGACAGCCCCAGTGTCGACGCGGTCGTGGAGGCCGAAAACTTCGAAACCGGCGTGCAGACCGAGACCGACCGGGCCGACCGGATTGCCAACTCCGGAAACGGCCAGCACTTCCACCTCATCCTCGACAACGGCCCGTACATGGCCAACTACGAGGCGGGAGAGCCCTTCAATCTCGGCTCACTCGAGCCGGGGGCCCACACGCTGTTCGCCTTCCCGAGTCGCTCCTACCACGAGAGCGTGAAGAGCGACATGGCCTACGACTACGTCAACTTCTACGTGGGCGAGGAGTCCGGGGAGTTCATGCTGAACACCGACGACCCGGCCATCGTCTACAGCCGGCCGAAGGGCACCTACAGCGGCGCCGGCGCCGAGCGGATCATGCTCGACTTCTACCTCCACAACGTCGAGCTCAGCGGCGACGGCTACAAGGCCCAGTACACCATCCGCGACGGGGAGGGCAATGAGGTGGCCTCCACGACGCTCACGGAGTGGACGCCCGCGTTCGTCGAAGGCCTCTCGTCCGGCACCTACGAGGTGAATCTCCAGCTGCTGGACGCCGACGGCAACGTCGTGCCGGGCCCGATGAACGACACCACGCGCGAGATCCAGGTCAAAACCGGCGGCGCATAACCGTTTCTCCGTTTCCGCACATGATGGACCCTCTGTATTCGTGGACGCGGACGCTCCTCCTGCTCCTCGGGGGGAGCGTCCTTTTTTGGGCAAGCACGGCGTGTGCCCAGCCCCGCCCGGGGCCGGCCGCTCGGCCCCAGCCCGGCATCGACGTGCAGGACTACGACTTTGACCTCACCCTGTCCGACACCACGGACCGCATCGAGGGCACGGCCACGGTGCGCCTGCAGGTCACGACCGACACCCTCACTGCCATCCGGCTCGACCTTGTCGGTCCCCCGGACCGACTGGGCCCTTCCCAGGGGACGAGCGAGACGGGCATGCGCGTCGTGTCGGTGACCGCCGAGGGGACCGCCGTGTCCCACACCCACGCCGACGACATCCTGCGCGTCACGCCCGAGGCCGGATTGACCGAGGGCCGGACCCACACGCTCCGGATTCGCTACGCCGGGGTGCCGGCCGACGGTCTCATCATCGGCACCAACCGGCACGGCGACCGGACCTTCTTCGGCGACAACTGGCCAAACCGGGCGCGCCACTGGTTGCCGGTCGTCGACCACCTTTCGGACAAGGCGACCGTCGAGTTTCGGGTGACGGCGCCCGCCGAGTACGAGGTGGTGAGCAACGGCGCCCTGGTGAGCGACTCGACGACCGGGCCGCTGCGCACCACTCACTGGCGCTCCGACGTGCCCCTGCCCCCGAAGGTCATGATCGTGGGGGTGGCCGACTTCGCGGTCGACACCGTGGCCACGGTCGACGGCGTCCCGGTCCAGAGCTGGGTGTACCCCGAGGACCGCGGGCCCGGCTTCGAGGACCTCGGGCAGGCCCCGCCCATCCTGCGCTTCTTCGAGGAAAATCTGGGGCCCTATCCCTACGAGAAGCTCGCCAACGTGCAGTCGACCACCCGCTACGGCGGGATGGAGAACGCCGCCGCCATCTTCTACAGCGAGGAGGCCGTGGCCGACGACGAAGACGACACCTCGCTCCTGGCCCACGAGATCGCGCACCAGTGGTACGGCAACACCGTCACGGAGGCCGACTGGCCCCACCTCTGGCTCAGTGAGGGGTTTGCGACGTATCTGACGGGGCTCTACCTGGAGCACGCCCGGGGGGCGGCCGCCCTCACGACGTACATGACGGAGGCCCGTCGACAGGTGGTGCGCTTCCACCAGAAGCGGCCCGACACGCCGCTCGTGGACACCACCTACAGCGACCCGACGGAGCTGCTGACCACGAACCCCTACCAGAAAGGGGCGTGGGTGCTGCACATGCTCCGCCACGAGGTGGGGACCGACGTCTTTTGGGAGGGGCTGCGCGCCTACTACGACCGGTACCGCAACGGGAACGCCACCACGAGCGACTTCCGCGCCGTCATGGAGGACGTGTCCGGCCGGGCCCTCGGCCCCTTCTTCGCGCAGTGGACGCGCCGCGCCGGCCACCCGGTCATCGAGGGCACGTGGCGCCACGACGCGGGGGCCGGCGAGTGCGTCGTCACGCTGCGCCAGACGCAGGACGCGCCGCCCTTCCGGGTGCCGGTCGACCTGGCGCTCGAGGGCGACTCGACCCGCACGACGACCCTGTTTATGGACGGCCAGACGACCGAAGCCCGCGTCGACTGCCCGGAGACCCCGTCGGCCATCACCCTCGATCCGAACACCCGCCTGCTGGCCGAGCTGTCGATGAGGCGTCGCTGAGTACGGGGGCGTAGGAGAGGGGGCGCAAGGGCGGGAAGGCACGAGGGGGGGCAGGCACAACGTCCATACCCCACACGTCCATACTCCCACACTTCCACACTCCCATACGTCCACACTCCCACACTCACACACGCAGCCGATGACCACACCGATCTGGGACAAAGGCGGCACGACCGCCGAGGACTGGGTGACCCGCTTCACGGTGGGCGACGACTACGAGTGGGACCGCCTGCTGCTGCCGTACGACGTGCGGGCCACGCGGGCCCACGCCTGGGGCCTCCACCGGATCGACGTGCTGTCCGACGACGAGTGGGCCGCCGCCCAGGACGCCCTCGACGCCCTGCTCGAGGCGTTCGAGGCGGGGACAGTGACCGTCACGCCCGAGGACGAGGACAGTCACACCGTCATCGAGCGGTTCCTGACCGACGAGGCGGGGGTCGTGGGCCGCAAGGTGCACACGGGGCGCTCGCGCAACGACCAGGTGCTGGCGGCCCTGCGGCTCTATCTGCGGGACGCGATTGCCGGCATCGGGGGGCAGGTGGCCGCGCTCAGCGAGGCGCTCTGCGGGCTCGCCGACCGGCACGAAGATACGCTGCTGCCGGGTTACACGCACCTGCAGCGCGCGATGCCCTCGACCGTCGCCCTCTGGGCACTGGGCTACGCCGAGACACTGGCCGACGACCTCGGGGCCCTGCGCGCGGCGCGGCGCCGGGTCAACGTGTCCCCCCTCGGCAGCGCGGCCGGCTACGGCGTCCCGGTGCTCGACCTGCCCCGCCAGGCGGTGGCCGAGCGCCTCGGCTTCCGCGACGTGCAGACGCACGCGACGGCCGTCCAGCTGGCGCGGGGCAAGCACGAGCTGGCCGTGGCCCACGCCTGCACGCAGGTCGGGGCCACCTGCAACCGACTGGCCTCCGACCTGGTGCTCTACGCCAGCGCCGAGTTTGACTTCGTGGAGCTGCCGCCCGAGCACTGCACCGGCAGCAGCATCATGCCGCAGAAGCAAAACCCCGACGTCCTGGAGCTGGCGCGGGCCTACCACCATCGCCTCGCCGCCGAGATGCAGTCGCTGGCCACCGGCCCGTCGAACCTGCCGGGCGGCTACCACCGCGACCTCCAGCTCACGAAGGGCGCCGTGATGCGGAGCCTCCAGATCACGAGCGATGTGCTCACCGCCCTGCGCGAGGTCGTCGAGGAACTCGCCTTCCGCCCCGAGCGCACCGAGGCGGCGTGCACCCCGGAACTGCTGGCCACGTACCGCGCCCTCCGACGAGTGGACGAGGGCGTGCCCTTCCGCACGGCCTACCG
>JAZKTD010000160.1:0-7853 GCA_036625705.1 Salinivenus sp. | reverse complement strand
GGTTGAACGTTGATGAGTACAGCCTCAATTGTCGCCTTCTCAACCTACGAACCTTCAACTCACTCCCACCATGGCCACGGTCGAGCGCTTCGAGGATCTTGACGTTTGGCAAAATGCCCGGACGCTCACGAACCGGGCCTACCAGCACACGCGCCAGGAGCCGTTCGCGAATGACTTCGGACTACGCGACCAGATCCAGCGGGCCTCGGTCTCGATCATGAGCAACATCGCCGAAGGGTTCGAGAGTCGAACACAAAGCATTTTCGTCGATCACCTCGGTCGGGCACGGGGCTCCGCGGGGGAGGTCCGTGCGCAGCTTTACGTCGCACTCGACCAGGACTACCTCTCGGAGACCGAGTTCGAGACCACTTACGATCTCGTCGAAACGACCTCTCGGCGGCTGTTTCGGCTGATCCAGTATCTGAAGTCTCAGCCCAACGCCTCCCGCGTGCAGGAAGAGGGCACGGTCTACCACATCGATCTTGAAGGGGCGGACTGAACCTTCGTCCCCCCGTTCAACCTTCAACCTGCCGACTTTCAACCGATGAACAGAGCGATCGACTGGTTTGCCCGCAACGGCGTGGCGGCCAACCTGCTGATGCTCCTGCTGCTTCTGGGCGGCGGGGCGGCCGCCTTCACGACGGTGCAGGAGGTCTTTCCCGAGTTTAGCCTCGACTCCGTACAGATCCAGGTGACGTACCCGGGCGGCTCGCCCGAGGAGGTCGAGCAGTCCATCGTGCGCCGGATCGAGGACCGGATCGAAGGCGTCGAGGGGATCGACCGCATCCTGGGCACCGCCACCGAAAACGCCGGCGTGGTGACGGCCGAGCTGAAGCGGGGCACCGACCTCTCCCGGGCCCGCACGGACATCAAGTCCGAGGTGGACCGCATCACTGCGTTCCCCGAGGAGGCCGAGCAGCCGATCGTCACGGAGGTCACCAACCGCCAGCAGGCCCTCCAGGTGGCCCTCTACGGCGACGCGAGCGAACGCACCCTGAAAGAACTCGCCCAACGCGTAAAGGACGACCTCACGCGGGACCCGCAGATCTCGTTCGTACGCATCGGAGGGGTGCGGGACTACGAAATGTCCGTCGAGGTGCCCCGCGAGAACCTTCGTCGGTACGGCATGACCCTCGGGGAGGTCTCCCGGATCGTCCGGGAGGGCAGCCTCGACCTGCCGGGCGGCAGCGTCGAGACGGAGACCGAGGAGGTCACGATCCGTACCGAAGGACAGAACTACACGAAGAACGACTTCGAGGACATCGTCGCCCTCACGCGCGGGGACGGCACGAAGGTGCGCCTCGGCGACATCGCGGAGGTGCAGGACGGATTCGCCGAGAACTCCGACCTGATCACCCGCTTCAACGGCGAGCCCGCCGCGATCCTCAACGTCTTTCGCACCGGCGACGAGCAGGTACTCAATGTCGAGGAGACGGTCAAGACCTACCTCGACGAGGACCTGCGGCCCGCCCTCCCGGCCGGCCTCCAGGCCGCCATCTGGCAGAACAGCGCCGAGAACCTCCGCAGCCGGCTCAATCTGCTGATCGAGAACGGCATTCTGGGCCTCCTGCTCGTCATCCTCACGCTGACGCTCTTTCTGGCCCCCCGGCTGGCGTTCTGGACCTCGGTCGGCATCTTCCTGTCGTTCAGCGGCACGTTCATCGTGATGCAGTACCTGGACGTGTCGATCAATCTGTTGTCCCTCTTCGGCTTCATCCTTTCGATCGGGATCGTGGTCGACGACGCGATCGTCGTCGGCGAGAACGTCTACGCCGAGCAGGAAAACAAGGGCGATCCCCTGGAGGCCTCCATCCGCGGGACCCAGCGGGTCGGGATCCCGGTCATCTTCGCGGTCCTCACCACCGTCGCGGCCTTCACGCCTCTGCTGTTCATCGGCGGCACGATCGGCAAGTTTCTGGGGGACATCCCCACGATCGTCATCATCGTCCTGCTGCTCTCGCTCGTGGAGGTGCTCCTGATCCTCCCGTACCACCTTTCGGAGCGACCCGACCAGAAAGAAGGTGAATCCAACCTCGCAATCCGTACGCTCAACCGGGTGCGGCGGTGGGTGGCCGCCCAGCTGTGGACGTTCGTGCGCGGCCCGCTCACTACGGGTCTCACGTTCGCGACCCGTCACTACGGAATCACCATTCTGGGGGGCGTGTCCCTTCTCCTCGTGTCCTTCGCCTTCGTCGGGAACGGGTACGTCGGGTTCTCCTTCTTCCCGAGCGTGCAGGGGAAGCTCGTGACGGCCCAGCTGGAGATGCCGGTGGGCACCCCTCCGGAGGCCACCGAGCGCATGACGTCCCGACTGCAGAAAACGGGGTACAAGGCCATCGAAGAGCTCGAGGACGAGGCGGGGCAGGACCTCCTCGAAAACGTGTACGTGACCGTCGGCCAACAGCCGCAGGCCAACAGCGGCCCCGACCAGGCCGGGTTCGTCGCCACACGGTCCAACGTGGCCGAGGTGAGCTTCGAGCTAATCGACCCGGGGGAGCGGGCGATCACGTCCGCGCAGTTCGAGGAGCGATGGCGCGAGGCAACCGGCCGCGTCTCCAACGTGCGGTCTCTCTCCTTTACCGCCGACGTCGTGTCGGTGGGCAAGCCGGTGTCGGTCGAGGCCTCGGCCCCCACCTCCGAGGATCTCGACCGCACGGTGGCGGCCGTGAAGGACTCGCTGAGCCGCTTTGGGGGGGTCTTCGACATCAAGTCGGACCAGGAGCAGGGCAAGCGGGAGCTGGAACTGGAGATGAAGCCCGGCGCCCGCACGCTCGGCCTCTCGCTCAGTGACCTGGCCGGCCAGGTGCGCGCCGCCTTCTTCGGGGTGGAGGCCTACCGCCTGCAGCGGGGGCAGAACGAGGTGCGCGTCTACGCCCGCCTGCCCGACGACGACCGCGACGCCATCGAGGACCTCAACGACTACAGAATCCGCACGGCCGCCGGTGCGGAGGTGCCCCTGGAGGAGGTCGCGACCGTGTCGCTCGGGTACAGCCCCTCGCAGATCAACCGGCAGGACGGCCGCCGGGTCGTTACGGTCACGGCCGACGTCGACCCGTCGGTGACAACCGGCAACGCGGTCAAGTCGAGCCTGCAGTCCAGCGTGCTCCCCAGCATTCAGCGGGCCATCCCCGGGGCGACCTTTACCTTTGGGGGGCAGCAGCGCCAGCAGCGCAAGGCGCAGAGCTCGCTCATCATCGGCTTTCTGCTGGCCCTGTTCGCGATCTACGCCCTGCTGGCCATTCCCTTCCGCTCCTACCTCCAGCCGATCGTCATCATGAGCACGATTCCGTTCGCGTGGATCGGGGCCATCGTGGGGCACCTGATGCTCGACATCTCGCTGGGCCTGCTCAGCATCTTCGGCATCGTGGGCCTCAGCGGCGTCATCGTGAACGACGCCCTCGTGATGCTCGACTTCGCCAACGAGCAGCGGGCCGAGGGGCAAAGCTGGCCCGACGCCCTCGTGCGGGCCGGGCAGATGCGCTTCCGCCCCATTCTCCTGACCTCCCTGACTACGTTCCTCGGCCTCTTCCCCATTATCATCGAGCAGAGCGTGCAGGCCCAGTTCCTGATCCCGATGGCCGTGAGCCTCGGCGTCGGGATCGTCTTCGGGACGGGCGTGCTCATGTTGATCGTGCCCGCCCTGGCGATGCTGCAGGACGACGTGGTGGCGTGGGTGCAGACGACGCTCCTCGGCTACGACGAGCCGGACCCCGGCCTGGGACCGTACGAGACGGCGGACGCCTCCTGACAGGCGGGCGAGGCCGCCGCGGAGCCCGGGCGAACTGCGGCCGGCGACCGCTACTGCACCTCCTCTTCCGGGGCCGAGCTGGGGGCCACGGACCGCGGGGGGGTCATTTCCTTCAGGGTGGCCCGCACCGCCGCGGCCCGTCCCGCCTGGCAGCTGCGCCGCAGCCGGTCGAGGTCGCGGCGGAGGGCCTCCGCGGGTCGCGTCGAGGGCCGGGCCTCGGCCCGTCGGAGCCCCCCCTCGACCGGCGTGCCCGGCTGCTCCTCCGGGGCCAGCAGTGCCTCTCGCAGCCGCTCGCCGGCCCGGGGCCCAACGTACTGGATCCACGCCTCGGGCTCATCGTCCGGGCGGTGCCATCGCACCAGGCGGCGGGCGAGCTCGTCGATGCGGACGCACCGGCCGGTGGTCGGCACATAGGTTCCCGGGTGGTGTCGCAGGGCCGCGAGCACGGCCCGAGCCGCCTCCGCCGGCGTCACGAACCACCGCTCCATGTCCGGATGGGTGACAGGCAGCGGCTCGCCGGCCCGGAGGCGCCGCCCGAACCGGGGCACGACGCTGCCCCGGCTCCCAAACACGTTGCAGAGACGAACGGTCGTGGCCGCGAGCCCGGATGCGGGGTCGGTCCGGCGGGCCCGGAGGACCGCCTCGGCGACGGCCTTCGTCCGCCCCATCACGCCGGTCGGACGGACGACCTTGTCGGTCGAGACGAGGACGAACCGCCGCACGGCGGCGTGGCGCCGGCAGTCCTGCAGCCACTCGGCGGTGGCCAGCAGGTTGTTCTGGACCGCGGCGATGGGCCGCTCCTCCAGGAAGGGCACGTGCTTGTAAGCGGCCGCGTGGAGCACAATGTCCGGGTCCGCCCGGAGGGCCCGGGCCCGGTCGGTCGCCAACCGGAGGTCGGCCAGCACGTACTCGACGTCGGGCTGCGGGCCGTCGAGGGCCCCGTTCGTCCGGTCCGTCGGCTGTGCGCTGTGTTCGCCGGTCCCGAGCCGATCGCGGAGCTGCACGAGGCCCTGCTCGCTGGTGTCGAGGCACAGGAGGCGCTCGACGGGACAATCCGCGAGCCGGCGCGCCAGGACGCGGCCCAGCGAGCCGCCCGCGCCGGTGAGGAGAATGGTCGCATCCCGGACCTCCTCCACCACGGCCTCCCGATCCTTGCGGTCGGGCCCCCCGTTCTCGGCCGCCGGGAAGAGTTCGGCCATGGAGGGGAGGGGCTCCGCGTCGGGCATAGGAGGAGGGCGTCGATGTCGGATCGGTGGAGATGGATGCGGCCCACTCGAAAGGGGCGCCCCCTTTCGGAAGCGCCCCTTTCATCGAGAGAGACGCAGCGACGACCGCAGGGATGCGCGTCACTTGACGATCATCACGCGCTGGGTGTCCGAAAAGTTCTCCCCGTCTGCACGCAGCAGATACGCGCCGCCGGCCAGGCCTCCGGCGTCGAGGGACAATCGGTGCCGGCGTCCGGACTGCAGGGCCCCGTTGTGGACCGTGCGGACGCGGCGCCCGAGCAGGTCGTAGAGCTCGACGGTCACCTCCTGCGTTTCTCGGACCTGCATCGAGAGCGTGCCGGTGCCGGCCACCGGGGTCGGCGCGACCCGCGTCCACGCGAAGGCCTCGTCGAGCGCCACCTCGACGGTCACCACGTCCGTGAGCGACGTGGAGCCGTCCACGTCGACCTGCTTCAGCCGGAAGTCGTGGGGGCCCGGCCGCAGG
Source organism: Salinivenus sp. (assembly GCA_036625705.1). Lineage (GTDB taxonomy): Bacteria > Bacteroidota > Rhodothermia > Rhodothermales > Salinibacteraceae > Salinibacter. The sequence continues at coordinate 2,395 of JAZKTD010000160.1, read as the reverse complement.
TCCGCCACGCGGAAGCGGTACGAGGTGGCCTCGCTGGTGCTGCCCTGCCCCTCGCGGAAGCCGACCTGCTCGAAGGCCCCCTCCTCGCCGGCGCGGTGCTGCACGGCGAAGCCGCTGTTGTTGCGCTCCGAGAGGGTGCGCCACGTCAGGACCGCGTCCGATCCGTCGAGGCGCGCGGCGAAGCCGGCCAGCTCGACGGGGAGGTTCGTGCTGCCGTCGTTCGTCTGCCCCGGCGTAAAGGCCGGGCCGACGGAGCTGCTCAGTACCATCGGTCCCGTAAAGTCCGGCGACCGGGTCGTCGACTCCCCCTCCTGGGACGGCGCGAAGGGTGCTGTCCCGTACGTCACCTGATCGAGCGTATTTCCGTCCCCGTCTCTCAGGATGATGTCGTCGCCTCCGTTGTTGAGGGCGGGCAGCCCCGTGTCGGTGACGCCCGGAACGTCGGTGGGCGTCCCCCCGGCGAAGATGGTGGCGGCCTCTCCGTCCGGAACCGACACCCCCTGCGGAAAGGTGTACGTGTTTCCGACATCGTCAACGATTTCGTAGCCGCCGAGGTCGACGGTTCCCCCGGTATTGTTCACGACTTCGACGAATTCCTCCTCGCTGTCGCCGCCCGCACTGCCGTCGCCGTTGGGATCGTCCCCGGACGCCGGGTTGGCCAGGAACTCGTTGATCACGAGAGGCTGGGGCGAGGGAGCCGCCGGGAGGACCGTGACGTTCTCGTCGGCGTTGCCGGCCTCGGCGATTTCGTCGGCACTCGTCGACGTGTTTACGGGCGGCACCGCAATCACACCGAGCGACGGATCGCCGCTGTTAGGTGGATTCAGGAACCCAGAGGCCAGAACCGTGAGCGTACTCCCGCCGAGACCCAGGTCCTGCAACGGAGCCGAGAAGGACCCGACGAAGCTGGAATTGTCGTCCGGCCCGACGCGAATGATGTAGTTGTCCGCCGGAACCGGGACGTACGTATCGGAGGCCGACGGCGCAAAGTCCTTGTAGGAGAAGCCGTCGGCGGCCAGGATGCCGCGCGTCAGGACGTCCACGGCCCCGGCGTCGGGCGACTGGTGACCGACGAGGAGGCCGACCGTGCCGGAGCTTGCCGTGGTACTTTGCCCGGGTTTTAGCAGCACCTCGAAGTCGGACGCGTTCTCTCCGACGGCAAAGGCCTGGTTGAAGGAGTCCTGAGACAAGTTGATCGGAGAGACACTGGCAACCTGCGCGTCGCCGCTGCCACTGCTGCCGGACCCGTTCACCGTTACGGTCAGGTCCTGTTCGGCCGGCACGTCGAAGACGAGCGCCCCGCGAAAGGGGACGTCGTCGAGCTTTGCCTCTTGATTGCCATTCGAGTCAAGCACATAGATGTCGACGTCTCCGAAACCGGCGGCGTTGTGGATGAGCTGTAGCTGGGCGGTCTGGGCGAAGATGGGAGCGGTCGCGAGGCCACCCCACAGGAGGAGGGCGGCCAGGAGGATCGCGAGCCGCTGCCCCCAGCGAACAGCGGCAGACGTGTCGTGCAGGGGTGTCAGTTGAGACATGGCTGGATGGGCTTCCAGTCAGAGAGGAGCGAGAGAGGGGGACTTCATCGTCTTCGATGCCTCCGCGGCATGCTCTACGGGCAGGCGCACCCGGAGGGCACGGCCCTACCTGCACGGCGCCCCCGCGACGGACGACCGAGAATAGATCGTCGACGCGGTGGCCGTGCGTTGCAACCCTTTCTTCTTTCATCATACTAAACAAAAATATAAGGTATAGTAAATAGCCACCCCCGTCTTCCCCCTCCTAAAACCTTACGATCAAGTAAAGTACGGGGGCGTACTTCCTGGTCGGCCTCCTCCCGACCGATCGATTCCCCTCACTGAACCGTCCGGTTCTACCGTTTGCGCCGCCGACGCCAGGGACTGGGGCCGCCGCGTTGGCCATCCCCCCTCGACGTAATCTCGGGGGCGTCCTCTTCCTGTGTTTGGGCGTAGTAGAGCGTGGCCGCGAGGGCCGCGAGGGCCTCATGCTCGGCGTCGTCGGCCTGGAGGGCCGACGGGTCGAATTCATCGTCGACGAAGTGGGTGGTAAAGATGCCGTCGCGGAAGCCCTCGTGCGTCATCGCGAAGCGGCAGAAGGGAATGGTCGTGGCCATGCCCGCCACCTCGTACTCGTCGAGCGCGCGGACCATGCGGTCGAGGGCCGCCGCTCGGGTGCGCCCCCAGGTGGTGAGCTTCGAAATCATGGGGTCGTAGTGGACGAGAACCTCGCCGCCCTCCTCGACGCCGGCGTCGACCCGCACCCCGAAGCCCGACGGGGCCGCGTGGCGCCGCAGCGGTCCGGGATCCGGCAGGAAATTCGACGCGGGGTCCTCGGCGTAGACGCGGCTCTCGACGGCGTGCCCGTCGATCGAGAGGTC
>JAZKTD010000005.1:0-33081 GCA_036625705.1 Salinivenus sp. | reverse complement strand
TTACGCTGTCGGTGACAGAGTTTGAGGAGGGGGCCACAGAGGTCGCGCGAATGGCAAAGAGCGGGGGCGTTCGGTTATGACTACGGCCTCTGACTGGATGGAGGAAGCCTACCATCGCCTCGATGACGCCAGGGTCCTACGCGAGCGGGATCGGCACGCTCGTGCTATTTCGTCTAGCTACTATGCTGTCCTGGCGGCCGGAAAGGGAGCATTGAAAGCGGAGGGCATGGAGGTCAGTTCGCACAAGGCCCTGCGTGTGCATCTCGGTAAGGTGTTTATTCGACACGGCGATCTGCCCGATGACACGGCCGCATTCATTGAGGAGCTATACAAGGATCGGCTGCAGGCAGATTACGAACTGGTCTCGTTTCCTGAGGAGACGGCTTCAAACGTAATTGCTGAGGTAAGTGGGCGGATGCGACGGTTCGAGGCACTCCTTTGATGAGGATCCAGCGTGACCACGTCGAGGAGACGTGGGAATTCAATGCAGTGAGTCAAGGGATCGGCACAAAACCATTGACATCCGATCCTCGGGAGAGGTGACGAATGATGAACCGGAAAAGACAATTCATGCCGTACAGATGGTTCGGGCGATCCAGGACCAGTATTACGACCAAACCAAGGACATGCCACGCGAAGAGTGTGTCGCGTTTCACCGGGAGAAGGCACGGTCACTTCACGGGTCGCTGCAAGGAGAGAACCCGGAGTCGTTCAACTGCTTTACTATGATCTTTGCTGCCGACAAGTCCGGTCCGGTGAAGTGGGTCGTTGCAGTGCTCAGCATCTTAGTCCTGACCCCGGCCCTTTCGCAGGAGGCAACGGCACAACGCGACGACGCTATTTACTTCGAGCTTGCGGGCAACGGTGGGGTGTTTTCGGTGAACTACGACCGAGCCATCGTCGGGGGTGTACGTGGGAGATTCGGATTTTCGTATTTTCCGGGCTTCATCACTGCCCCCCAAGCACTCTGGTTTCCTGCGACGCTAAACTACGTCGTTGGCAACGGCACGCATCACCTGGAGGTGGGGGCCGGTCCCATTGTGCGGTACCTTGTAGAACAGGACTGCTGTACCGACCGCGGACTCGCAGAGTCCTTCTACACCGCAACCGTTGCGTACCGTTACGAGAACGCCGGGGGCTTTCTGTTTAGAATCGGGCTGACCCCGCTTTACACATTTCCGTTGGGAAATAAGGATAGAGCCCATTGGACTCCCTCGGGAGGGATCAGCGTCGGTTACGCATTTTAATGTGTCGTGTCGGAGTGGCCCCTCTTCCGTGGGGGCCAGAGTGCAACGTGGAAGCGGAGGAGGTGCAGACGCTAAGATGCCGGGCAGAGGTCAGACCTACAGGGGCGTCGCGCTCCTTTCGGTTTTCGTTCGGCAGCGACACCAAAACCGCAGACAGACTCCTAGGTGTCAGTCGCGAGCTGAGTCGGACGATTCCAGACCCTGTGGCAGTATAGCCTTCGGCCTCCTGTGGGTCTGGATGGGAGGCGGGATGGAGGGGATAATACGTGCGTGCATACACCCCCCAACAGTGTGTGGAGTTCGCGCGGAACTGATCGCTGGACAGACGGCGGAGGGACAGGCGCCCCGAACGACGCAGCGCCACCCCGGAAAACGGAGATGGAAGGCCTGATTCTACTGGCCCAGTGGGCTTGTACAACTGGAACGAGAGAACTCGCAGATGTCGTGACGGTGTTTCCATCCATGTCTTCTGCGTGGAAACTGCATGGCATCGCCGACCCCTGGTAGACGCTGGTGGTTGTGGCACCGGATGACCGCGGCTCGAAACCGTCAGAGCAGTTGTGCAAGGTTACTAGGTTGCAGGAGATAATCGCTTTGCCGGGGGGGACGGACGACATCCCGGTGAGTACTCGTCCACAGCGCCGCAATCGACGGACTGCCTCGAGCGTCGTGCCGGCGGTCGGGGATTGAACGAAGCGAAGTCCTGTCATGCATGGTGCGGGCCGAACGCCTTTGGTTCGCTCGAACAACGGCACGTCGGTCGTGCCTCGGACACTGGCCTCTGCACGGCCGCCGGCGAAGCCACTCCTCTCCATGGGGGACGAGACCGCCCGGTAGAAGTGTCCCCACGCCGGGCGGTCCCGCTCGAAGAGATGTGGCCCATGGAGGCTGGTCGAAGGGTGAATTTTCCTTGGAGTCTTCTCCCTCCAGCCATTTCACCAAACAACCGAACTGCGTACGGCCGGAAGTGAAAGGGAAGCGGCCCCGAAAGATGCGACATGCTCCGCCGGAGATCGGCCCCCGGCGATGAGACGCGGACCGTTCGGAGGATCTGCGAAAAATCGTTGAGGGCGTTCTTGGAATTGAAATGACTGGTCGCCCCCGGTACCTTGCCCGATTCCCGGCGCCCCCGTCTTTCGGGATCCCTCCCCCCACGTGACGCCCCCAACACCGTCCGCTTTTATGGCCGACACGACCGAGACGCCCTCCAACTCGACCCCCACGAACGACCCGTCCTACGACCTGATTGCGTCGCGGCGGCAGCCCCTCGACGCCATCTTCCGGCCCGAAAACGTGGCGGTCATCGGGGCCAGCGAGGCGGCCGGCAGTGTCGGGCGGACCCTGCTCTGGAACCTGGTCAGCAACCCGTTCGGGGGCACGGTCTTTCCCGTGAACCCGAAGCGGGACAGCGTGCTGGGCATCGAGGCCTACGGCCGCATCACGGACGTGGAGGCGGACGTGGACCTGGCCGTCATCGCCACGCCCGCTCCCACGGTGCCCGGAATCGTCGAGGAGTGCGGCGAGGCCGGCGTGGACGGGCTCGTCATCGTCTCGGCCGGCTTTCGGGAGGTGGGGGAGGAGGGCGCCGAGCTCGAGCGGGAGGTCAAGGCGGCGGCCCGCGAGCACGACATCCGAATCATCGGCCCCAACTGCCTGGGGGTTATGCGCCCGCCGAACGGGCTCAACGCCACCTTCGCGGGGTCGATGGCGCAGGAGGGCAACGTCGCGTTCGTGAGCCAGAGCGGCGCGCTCCTCACCTCGATCCTCGACTGGAGCTTCCGCGAGAACGTCGGCTTCAGCGCGTTTGTGTCGATCGGCTCGATGCTCGACGTCGACTGGGGGGACATGATCGAGTACCTCGGCGACGACCCGAAGACCGACAGCATCGTCCTCTACATGGAGTCGATCGGGAATGCCCGCTCGTTCCTCTCGGCGGCGCGAGACGTGGCCCTCAGCAAGCCGATCATTGTGATCAAGGCCGGGCGCACGCAGGCGGCCGCCGAGGCTGCGGCCTCCCACACCGGCACCCTCACCGGCAGCGACGCGGTGCTCAACGCTGCCTTCCGCCGCTCCGGCGTGCTCCGCGTCGACGACATCAACGACCTCTTCTACATGGCCGAGGTCCTGGGCAAGCAGCCGCGGCCGGAAGGCCCGCGCCTCACCATTCTTACGAACGCGGGGGGGCCGGGCGTGCTCGCGACCGACGCCCTCATCGACGGCGGCGGCGAGCTGACGCCCCTCTCGCCCGAGGCGATGGGCGCGTTCGACGAGATCCTGCCCGAAGCCTGGAGCCACAGCAATCCCGTCGACATTCTGGGGGACGCCGACCCGGAGCGCTACGCGAAGTCGCTAGAGGTGGCGGCCGAGGACGAAAACAGCGACGGCCTCCTCGTCGTCCTCACGCCGCAGGCCATGACCGAGCCGACCCGCACGGCCGAGCACCTGCGCCCCTACGCCCGCGACAACCGGAAGCCGGTACTGGCCAGCTGGATGGGTGGGGACGCCGTGTCCCCCGGTGAAAACATTCTCAACGAAGCCGGGCTCCCGACCTTTGCCTACCCAGACACGGCGGCCCGCGTGTTCAACAACATGTGGCGCTACAGCTACAACCTGGAGGCGCTCTACGAGACCCCCAGCCTGCCGGAGGACGCGGAGGGAATCCCCGACCGGGAGGCCGCCACCGCCATCGTCGCGGAGACGCACGAGTCGGGCCGCGTGCTGATGACCGAGTACGGGTCGAAGCAGCTGCTCTCGGCCTACGGCATTCCGACCGTCGAGACGCGCGTGGCGGAGACGCCCCCCGAGGCGGTCGACGCCGCGCAGGCCATCGGCTACCCCGTGGCCGTCAAGCTCCACTCCAAGTCCATCACGCACAAGTCGGACGTCGGGGGGGTGCACCTGGGCCTCACCGGCGACGCCGACGTCGAGGCGGCCTTCGACCAGATTCGGGACAACGTCACGGGCCAGGGCTTCGACGGGGTCACCGTGCAGCCGATGGTCGACCGAAGCGACGGCTATGAGCTCATCATCGGCAGTAGCATGGACCAGCAGTTCGGTCCGGTGCTGCTTTTCGGCTCCGGGGGGCAGCTGGTGGAGGTCTACAAGGACCGGGCGCTGGGCCTGCCCCCGCTCAACACGACGCTGGCCCGCCGCATGATGGAGCAGACCAAGATCTACGACGCCTTGAAGGGGGTGCGGGGGCGCGATCCGGTCGACCTCGACGCCCTGGAGACGCTCCTGGTGCGCTTCAGCCAGCTGGTCGTCGAGCAGCCGCGGGTCAAGGAGATCGACGTGAACCCGCTGCTGGCCCGACCGGGCGACGACGGGCTCTTGGCCCTCGACGCCCGCGTGGTGCTTCACCCCTACAGCACCGAGGAGCAGGACCTGCCCACCTCCGCCATCCGGCCCTATCCGCGCCAGTACGTCGGCACCCACACGATGCGGAGCGGGGAGGCGGTCACGATCCGGCCTATCCGTCCGGAGGACGAGCCGAAGCTGGTGACCTTTCACGAGCGGCTCTCCGAGCGGAGCGTGTACCTGCGCTACGCCAGCCTCATGAAGCTCGAGCAGCGCGTGGCCCACGACCGGCTCGCCCGCATCTGCTTCATCGACTACGACCGCGAGATGGCCCTCGTGGCCGAGCGCGCCGACGAGGAGGGCGAGGACGAGATCATCGGCGTGGGGCGCCTCACCCAGCAGCCGGGCCGCAACGAGGCCGAGTTCGCGATGCTCGTGATCGACGAGTTCCAGGAGGAGGGCATCGGCACCGAGCTGCTGCGCCGCCTCGTGCAGGTCGGCGAGGACGAGGGCCTGGACCGCATCACTGCCGACATCCTGCAGCAGAACCGGGCCATGCAGCGCGTCTGCGAGAAGCTGGACTTCGACATTGTACACAGCGACGACCCTGCCGAGGACATGGTCAAGGCCGTCAAGCCGCTCTAGCGACCGCGTCCGATCCGCGGCGACCCGCGCACCGACCCCGCCACCGGGACTTCCGGTCCCGCAAATAGAGCAAATAAAAAAGGCTGCCCCTCCCGAACCGGGAGAGGCAGCCTTTCGTTGTCGGTGCGCAGAGGCGCCAGTCGGGCGCGGATGCGCGGCCGGGAGTGACGTTACATCATGCCACCCATGCCGCCCATGCCGCCGCCCATGCCGCCCATGCCGCCAGCCGGCATGCCGCCGCCACCGGCGCCGCCCCCGCCGCCGTCGTCGTCATCGTCCTCGCCTTCGAGGTCGGCGATCACGGACTCGGTGGTTAGCAGCATTCCTCCGACGGACGCGGCGTTCTCGAGTGCCGAGCGCGTAACCTTCGTCGGGTCGAGCACGCCCTCCTCGCGCAGGTCGCCGTAGGTCTCGGACCGGGCGTTGAAGCCGAAGTCGCCCTCGCCCTCCTTGACCTTCTGGACCACGATCGATCCCTCGTGACCGGTGTTCTCGGCGATCTGGCGCAGCGGAGACTCCAGGGCCTTGCGTACGATGCTGACCCCGATCTGCTGGTCCTCGTTCTCCGTCTCGACGTCGTCGAGCGCCTCAAGTGCGCGGAGGTAGGCGACACCGCCGCCCGGAAGGACGCCTTCGTCGACGGCCGCGCGGGTGGCGCTGAGGGCATCCTCGACGAGGGCCTTCTTGGCCTTCATCTCGGGCTCGGTGGCCGCGCCGACCTTCAGCACGGCGACACCGCCCGCGAGCTTCGCGAGGCGCTCCTGCAGCTTCTCCTGATCGTAGTCGGACGTCGACTGCTCGATCTGCTGCCGGATCTGGTTGACGCGGGCGTTGATCTCCTCCTGCGAGCCGGCACCGTCCACGAGCGTCGTGGTGTCCTGGTCGATCGTGAGGCGATCGGCCTGCCCGAGGTAGTCGAGCGTGGCGTTCTCGAGGCGGTAGCCCTTCTCCTCGCTGATGACCGTGCCGCCGGTCAGCACCGCAAGGTCCTCGAGCATCGCCTGGCGACGGTCGCCGAAGCCGGGCGCCTTCACGGCGGCCACCTTCAGCGTGCCGCGCAGCTTGTTCACCACGAGGGTGGCGAGGGCCTCGCCCTCCACGTCCTCGGCGACGATCAGCAGCGGGTTGCTCGTCTGCGAGACCTTCTCCAGAAGGGGGAGAAGATCCTGCATGTTGCTGATCGTGTCGTCGTAGATGAGGATGTAGGCATCCTCGAGCACCGCCTCCATGTTCTCGGAGTCGGTCACGAAGTAGGGCGACTGATAGCCGCGGTCGAACTGCATGCCCTCGACCACGTCGAGATGCGTCTCGATGCCGCGGGCCTCCTCGACGGTAATCACACCGTCCTGGCCGACCTTCTCAAAGGCGTCGGCGATCAGCTGCCCAACGTCGTCGTTGTTGTTCGCCGAGATCGTGGCGACCTGCTGGATGCGGTCCTTACCCTCGACGATCTCGCTCTGCTCGCGCAGGTGATCGACCACCGACTGCGACGCGGTGCTGATGCCGCGCTGAATCTCCATCGGGTTCGCGCCGGCGGTTACGCTCTTCAGGCCGGCGTTGATGATCGACTCCGCGAGGACGGTCGCCGTCGTGGTGCCGTCGCCCGCCGCGTCGTTGGTCTTCGACGCCGCCTCCTTCAGGAGCTGGGCCCCGATGTTCGGAATCTTCTCCTTCAGGTCAATCTCTTTGGCAACGGTGACCCCGTCCTTCGTGATGGTCGGGGAGCCGAAAGACTTCTCGAGAACCACGTTCCGTCCCTTGGGGCCGAGCGTGACCTTGACGGCACGTGCCATCTGGTCGACGCCGTCCTTCAGGGCGTTCCGGGCCTCGGAATCAAACTTAATCTGTTTGGCCATAATCAGTAATCGTTAGTTGGTTCGTGGGGTATGCAGCTCATCGTGCAATGGTGCGCGACCGCGGTCGTACATCCACCGCGGATGGGGGCGGAGTGCTATCCTTCGACGACACCGAAGATGTCACTCTCGCGCATGATGAGGTACTCGTCTCCGTCGAGAGTCACTTCGGTGCCTGCGTACTTGCCGTAGAGGACCTGGTCGCCCTCCTCGACGGTCATTTCGATCCGGTTGCCGTTTTCAACGCGGCCCGGACCGATGGCGACGACCGTGCCCTCCTGTGGCTTCTCCTTTGCCGAATCCGGGATGTACAGACCACTTTCGGTCTTGTCGTCGGCCGGTTTCGGCTGGACGACGACGCGGTCGCCAAGGGGTTTGATGCTCGTCATGATCGGGTCAGACTGACTTGTGAGTGATGTGCGGATGGACGTTCGACAATTGTTATCACTCTCCGGTGGTGAGTGATAACATCGTCATAGAGATAAAGCGCATCGACGCTCGATGTTTCCTCGACCGGGGCGAGGGGCAGTGAAGATCCTTTAGGGATGGGGCGAAGGAGGGACGTGCCCCCGCCGAACCTACGCGGCCGGGCTCGGTGTAGAAGAAGTGGAAATGGTCGACTGTCCCTTCGTCGCCCCCGTCCGCCGTGGATTTGCACCCTTCGGATGCTTCTGGTCAATGGCCGCAGGCCCTAATGGGGGCTGCGGCGTCGGTGATCCTCCTGGGCGCGTCTTCGCCGCCTTTTCTTTCGTCCGGGGCGCGGGCCCTCGTCATGCATGCATTTGCGCCCGTGTGCCACCAGCTGCCGGGACGGTCGCCGGTCCTCGACGGCGTGCAACTCGCGGTGTGCGACCGTTGCCTCGGCATCTACGGAGGCGTCCTGCTGGGTGTCCTCACGCTGGGGTGGGGGCGGCGCCTGTGGGCCCGGGTCCGGGCCGTGGACCGCGTCGTGCTGCTCGGCAGTCTCGTGCCGATTGCGCTCGACTGGGTGGGGCCGGTGCTCGGCCTCTGGCCGAACGCGCCCCTCAGCCGCGCCGGGACCGGACTGCTGTTTGGGGTGGTGGCCGCAAGCTTTGCCGCCGACCGCCTTCTGGCGGGGCTTGAGAGACAGGGGTAGCCCGCTCCGCGTCGTGCCTTTCGGTTGCCCTGTGCGTTCCCTAGGTTTTCCCCCGTCACATCGAATCAGAGAGTCGACTCGCAGGGCCCATCCTCAGCCGCTCTCCCCTCAAATCGAACGGCGCAGAGCCATGACTCCCCGGCAGCAGTCCATCCTCACCGGTGCGGTTGTCACGGGCATTCTCAGCACCTCCTACCTGAGCTTCATCAACACCGTCTGCTGCCTCGGCGTCATCGTCGGCAGCGTCGTGGCCGTGCAGCAGTTTACGAGCCGCACCGGCCGGGCGATCGAGGCCGGGGACGGGGCCGTGATCGGGGCGCTCGCCGGCGTTGGGGGGGCTGTGCTCGGTTCCCTCTTCGACGCGATGCTCCGGCCGCTCAGTCTGGACTCCAACTCGATCTCGCAGGACCTAATGCAGCAGTGGATGCAGGGCATGCAGGGTCAGCAGGGCATGTCCCCCGAAATGATGCAGCAGTTTCAGGGCGGAGGAGGATTTATGATGTTTCTCGTCGGGCTCGGCTTCAGCGTCGTCCTGTACGCCATCTTCGGGGCCGTCGGCGGCGCGATCGGCACGGCCCTCTTCGGTGAGGAGAGCGCAGGCGCGGAGCCCGAGGGGCCGGCCCCGACGCCCTAATGCAGGCTCAATCAAACCGTTTGGGGAGGGTCATTCCGAGCGCAGCGCAGCGGAGTCGAGGAATCTTCCCGAACGCGGCGGAACCGAGGAGGACGGGTCCTTCTTGAGGGAAAAGAGGACTCCCTTGGAGGGGGAGTACGTTCGGGTCAACAATCAACCGATTGAGGCCGCACTAAGGGGACGACTCGGACGCGGGGCCGTCGAACAGGGAGGGTTCCGTCTGGCGGCGCTCCAGCTCCTCGATGAGGCGCCGGTTGGCCCGGGGAAAGGCGTAGTCGTCGAGGGCGCCGACGTCGACCCACTTGAATGGCTGCCCCTCGCGCGCCTCCGGCGGTCCGTCCACGACGTGGCATCGGAAGGCGTGGAGCGTAATTTTGAAGTGGGAGTACGCATGGGACAGGGTATAGAAGTGGTCGTCGATGGCCACCTCGACGCCGAGCTCTTCCATCAGTTCGCGCCGGCAGGTCGTCTCCAGCGTCTCCCCCTCCTCCTGCTTGCCGCCGGGAAACTCCCAGAGGCCGCCGAGCAGCCCCTCGTCCGGTCGGCGCTGGATGAGGAGGCGGTCGTCGTCGAACACGAGGCCCACGGCGATGTCGTGGTGGGGCACCGGCTCCGACTCGGGCGTGACGGGATAGTCCGTCTCGGTCCCGGCGTCGTGGGCGCGGCACACGTCCTGGAGCGCGCAGCGGTCGCAGAGCGGCGTGCTCGGGGTGCAGACCAGCGCTCCCAGTTCCATCATCGCCTGGTTGAAGTCGCCGGGGCGCTCGGGCTCCAGCAGGTCGTTGGCCAGGCGGCGCAGCTCGCGCTGGGCGGTGGTCGTGGTGGCATCCTCCTCCACGGCGAAGACGCGTGTGAGCACCCGGGTTACGTTGCCGTCGAGGACGGCGTGCGGCTTCTCGTAGGCAATCGAGAGGACCGCGGCGGCGGTGTACGGTCCGATGCCCTTCAGGTCGCGGATGGCGTCCATCGTGTCGGGCACGACGCCGTCGTGCTCGTCGACGACGGTCTGGGCGGCCTCGTGCAGGTGGCGCGCCCGGGCGTAGAAGCCGAGCCCCTCCCAGTGCTTGAGCACCTCGTCGCGCTCGGCGGCGGCGAGGGCCTCGACGGTCGGGAAGGCCTCCAGGAAGTGGGGGTAGTAGTCGCGCACCGTATCGACGCGCGTCTGCTGGAGCATAATCTCTGCCACCCAGATCCGGTACGGGTCGTCGGTCTCCCGCCAGGGCATCGACCGCTTGCTGTCGTCGTACCAGTCGAGCAGGTCCCGGCGGAAGGCGCGGCGCTGGCGATCGGTCGGGGACACGTCTTCCAGAGACACGGTGGGGACGGGGATTGTGAGCGTGGCGACGGAGCGAAGGCCTCCAGAGTAGCGAGGACGGGGCGCGAACGACAGCCCGGCGCGTTACGAAGTCAACATTCTCCGCGACGCGGCTACGACTGGACGTCGATCCGGAGCACGAGGGTGTCCGGGGCGGCGTCGGGGTGGGTGGCCCGGAGCCGCACGTCGTAGGTGCCGGGTGCCGTCCCGCGCGTGATCCACGTGAACGACCGGCCGGCGACCCCGCAGAGGGCCGGGCCCCGGAGCACGGCGTAGCCGGTGACGGATGTGCCGCCTACCTCGGCGGGCAGCGACCGGATGAGCGGGTTGCCGGCCGCCACCGACGCGCGCAGCGTGTCGGACCCCGGGACGGCGGGCGCTGCAACCCGTGGCGCGGTGACAGGTTCGACGGACACTGGACCAGGCCCGGCGGCAACGAGCAGGACGAGGGCCGCGGCCGACAGGGCGCCGAGACGGACGGATTGAAGCGGCATAACGAACCGAATACGCGATGGAGAGCGGGTGCGCTGTGCTATACCTGGCGAGGCAGGCGGTGTTGCTCGTCGCCCTCGCGCTGCTCGGCGGCCGAGCCGCCCCGGCGCAGACCGGAACGGCGGAGGCCCCGGCCGCGCCGCGCCCGCAGTGGAGCGTGGTCCTCGACGGACAGGCGGCGCCCTGGCCGGACGCGGTCTCCCGCGCTCCGCTCGACAGCGTCGAGGCGGTCGGTCGGCGCCTGTTGTCGCACTACCGACGGGCCGGTCACTACTACGCCCGGGTCGACTCCGCGACGGTCGACACCGCCGCGGCCCGCCCGCGCGTCCAGTTCTATCTGCATCGGGGCCCGAAGGTGACGGTCGGCGCCCTTCGGATCACGGGGGCGTCGGTTGTCCCTTCCGATGAGGTGCGGCGCCTGCTGGACACGGAGGTTGGAGCCCCGCTCGACCCCCTCCGGCTGGAGGCCGACATTCAGGCCCTGCTCGACCGCTACGAGGAAGAGGGACACCCCCTCGCCCAGATCCGGGTTGAGGAGACGCGGCTCGACACGGCGGCGGCCCAGCTCGCCCTCACGCTTGCCGTCGACGAGGGCCCGCGGCTCTGGCTGCGGCGGGTCGAAGTGCCGTCCGACGCCCGCACGTCGTCCGGTCTGGTGGCCCGCCTCGCCGGGCTCGACGTGGGCGCTCCTCTGACCGGTTACGATCCGGCTCGAATCCGAGCCACACTCCGGGACCATCCCTTCTTCCAGTCGGTGGGGGCGCCGGAACTGTCGGTCGGGGCCGACGGCGGGGCCGTCCTTCGCGTCCCGGTCGAAGAGACGGCGCCGGGGGCCTTCGATCTGGTGCTCGGGTATCTTCCGCCGTCGGGGCCCGGTCGGGGCGGGCAACTGGTGGGCAGCGGCCATCTGCTGCTGGAGCACCTCTTCGGGGGCGGGCGCCGGGTGGACCTGTCCCTGGACCGCCGACCGGCGCAGGCGAGCATCGTCGACCTCTCGGTCTCGGACCCGTATCTTTTCGGGCTCCCCTTCCGGGTGACGGGGACGTTTCGGGGCGAGCAGCGCGACTCGACCTACGGGGAGCGGCGCTACGGCCTGAGCGCCGGGTACCACCTCAGCCGCGCGTTCGAGCTGTCGGGCCGCCTGAGCCGGGAGGTCGTGACGCCGGGACAGAGCGGGACGCGCCTCCGCAACGGCCGGCAGCGCATCCCGCGGGCCCAGACCCTCTTCTACGGGGTCGGGGTCCGGTACGAGTCCGTCGACCGACGGGAGAACCCCCGCCGCGGGCTGCGGATCGACGTGCGCGTCGACCAGGGGCGCAAGGACCGGTCGCTGCGGCGGGTCGGGGCCGAGGGAGACACCACCCGGGTCAGCAGAACGCTGCGCCAGGAGCGCTTCCACGGCACCGTGCGGGCATTTTGGCCCCTCTTCGACCGCCAGGTGGTCGTCGTGGGCGGCGACGGGGCGGTCCTGCGCAGCCGGGCCTACGACCGCAGCGACCTCTTCCGATTTGGCGGCGCGACCTCGCTGCGCGGCTACGACGAAGATCAGTTCCTCGGCAACGTCACCCTGCGGGGCCTGCTCGAGTACCGGGTACAGCTGGACCGGCGGTCCTACGCGTACGCCTTCGGCGACCTCGGGTACGTCGAGCGGCCCGCGCTCCGGGGCGCGCCGGCCACCCAGTCCTGGCACCCGGGCTACGGCCTCGGCCTCCAGGTCGATACCGCCATCGGCCTCATCCGGACCACCTACGCGCTCAACCCCACGGTGGCCACGCCCGCCGACGGGCGCCTTCACTTCGGCCTCTCCGTGGGGCTGTAGCGGTCCCGCCTCGTCCGCCTCCCGAGCGAGCAGTGCTTTCCGACCATGACGACCAACTTCTACGCCCCGCCCGCCCAGATCCGCGGCAGCCGCGTCGTCCTGCCCGACGACGAGGCCCGGCACGTCCGCTCCGTCCTCCGAGCCGAGACCGGCGACGAGATCGTGGTGGTGGACGGAGAGGGCGGCTGGCACCGCGTCCGGCTCGACCACGTGGCGGCCGGGCAGGTGGTCGGGCACATCCTCGACACCCGCCGCGAGGTGGGAGAGCCCGCCGTGGCGATGACGGTGGGCCTCGGCCTGCTCACGGCCCGCAGCCGGTTGGAAACGTTCGTCGAGAAGGCCGTCGAGCTGGGCGTGCGCCGCATCGTGCCGCTGCGCACGCGGCACACCGAACCGACGTCGGTCCGGGCCGACCGGCTGCGTCGCGTCATGGTGGCGGCGCTGAAGCAGTGCCGGCGGAGCCGGCTGCCCGACCTGGCGGCCCCTCAGTCCCTGGACGCCCTCCTCGAGGCGACGACCGCCGACGTCCGCCTCCTCTGCCACGGCGGCGACCACCCGCCGTTGCCCGACGTCCTCCAGGGGGGGACCCCGGACGACGTGCTGGCCCTGGTGGGGCCGGAGGGCGGGTTTGCGCCGGACGAGGTGGCGACCGCGACGGAGGCCGGCTGCACGCCGGTGTCCCTGGGGGCGCGACGGCTGCGCGCTGAGACGGCCGGCCTCGCAGCGATCAACGCCGTAATGCTGCGCGGGCAGTCCCGGAGGGCCCCGTAGCCCCGAGCAGGCCCGTCCGCCTGTATGAAAAACAAGCAGAGGGGGAGCACGCCCCGACCGGCTTCGTTCGCCCCATCGCTCTTTTGGTTCGATGCCTCCACGCCGTGCAGGATCTCTCCGAACACTCCCTTTCGTCCGAGCAGCTTGTCGACGGCGTGCTGCTGTCGGCCTTTCGGGACGAGGTGCGCCTGCCGAATGGGGACACCTCGGTGCGGGAGTGGATCGACCACCCCGGGGCCTCGGCCATCGTGCCGATCTTCGAGGACGGGGGCACGCTGCTGGTGCGGCAGTTTCGGTTTCCGCCGCGCCGCACGTTCCTGGAGGTCCCGGCCGGAAAGCTCGACGTGCCCGACGAGGCGCCGTCCACGGTCGCGGCCCGGGAGCTGGAGGAGGAGACCGGCTGGCGGGCCGAGCGGTTCGAGAAGATCGGGGCCGCCTACCCGTGCATCGGCTATAGCAACGAGCTCATCCACGTCTTCGCCGCCTACGGGCTGACGCGGGGCGAACAGGCCCTGGCGGACGGCGAGTTTGTGGAGGTCGTGGAGATGCCGCTCGACGAGGCCATTGCCCGGGCGCGGAGCGGCGACATCAAGGACATGAAGACGATTACGGCCCTCGTCTACGCCGCGGCCCACGTGAACGAAAGCCCGGCGACCTCGTAGTGAAAGACGACGAATAGACCAATTCCACGATCGGATCGGCCATCGGCCGTCAGCACTGACTTGAACAAGCGGACAGTCGCGTTATGTTTTCGATGATGGTCATCTTTATCGCCCTCATTGCCGCCGTCCTCATTCTGGTGATCCTGCTCCAGAGCGGCCAGGGCGGCGGGCTGTCCGGCATCGCGCAGGGAGGGGCCACGCGGCAGGTGCTCGGCACGCGGCAGGCCCCGGACGTGCTGGAGAAGGCCACCTGGACCCTCGGGGCCCTCTTCATCGCGCTCTGCGTGATCAGCAACTTCTTCGTCGGGGGCGACCAGCAGCGCGAGAGCGTCATCCAGAATCGCGCCGAACAGGGACAAACTCAGCAGCAACAGGGTCAGCCGCAGAGCCCGGACGGCGATGCAGCCCCGCTTCCCGGCCAGGGCGGCGGACAGCAGGGCGGTCAGGGCGGGGCCCCGGCACCGGGAGGATCGCAGGGCGGGGGCGGTTAGTGACCTTGCACAACTGCTCTGACGGGTTCGAGCCGCGGGCCTCCGGCGCCACAACCGACAGCGTCTGCCGGCGGTCGGCAGCGCAGTGTCCACGCAGGAGAGAGGGGCGGAAACAGCGTCACGACATCTGCGAGTGCTCTCGTTTCAGTTGTGCAAGCCCACTAGGCGCGTCGGGCCACGTTCTCGCGGCCGCGGCCCGACCACGAAGACCGCACCCACGTAGAGTCACATAGAAAAAGACGAACGGCAGCCTCCGATCTGGAGCGCTGCCGTTCGTATATACGCGGAACGTGCGGGTCTGTAAGCCGAATTCGGTCTGCTCGGGGCGCCTCCGCGGCCCCCCGAGGCCGGTCGTCATCTATCTGGGACGGCCGTCACCGGCCGTCTCGAGCGGCCTACCTGCGCCGCGCCCCGACGATCGTCGGGACGTCGGCGGGCCCCTCCGTGCCGACTACTGTCGGCACACGGCGCAACTTGGCCTTTCACCCCGTGGGGTTTGCCTGGCCGGTCCCGTCACCGAGACCGCCGGTGCGCTCTTACCGCACCCTTTCACCCCTTACCCCGACAGGGCCGAAACGGAGTTCCGGCATCGGGGCGGGACTGCTCTCTGTTGCACGTGCCGTCGACACCGCCCCGACGGCCGGGGCCAGCCCGGCCGCTGTCGGGAGCGATGCAGCCTTCCCGTTAGGAAGCACGGTGCCCTGCGGTGTTCGGACTTTCCTCACCGCCGACGCCGACAAACGTCGGCCCCGACGGAGCGACGACCCGACCCGCACGTCACTCTTATGTACGCCGGAAAGGCCCGCGAAGTTCGAAGGAGCCCGCCATAGAAAAAGCGCAGCGGCCGAGGCGGCCATCTGCGCTCATCAAAGGCTGACCTTTTCCTTCATCTCGTCGACCGTCTCGTTGTAGAGGTCCTCGTCGACGATGATGCGGCCCGTGTGCTCGCAGGCGACGATGTTTTTTCGCTGTCGAATCTCGACCTGTCGCTGCGGCGGGACGGCGAAGCCGGCGGCGGCCCCTCGCTTCAAGGGCACCACTGCGCGGCCGTCGCGGAGCCGATCGCGGAGCTTCGAGTAGGCTTTGAGGTAGCGGGAGCCGACCTCCTCCTCGGCCTCCTCGCGGATCTGACCGAGCTTGTCCTCTTCCTCCTCGGTGTCCTCCTGCACCTCTTTGAGCTTCTCGCGCTTCTCGTCGAGCACCTCCTCGAGGTCCTCGAGCCGCTGCTCCGTCTCTTCGATGGCGGACTCGTGGGACTCCATGGTCTCCTCGGCCTCCTCGATCGTCTCCTCGGCCTCGGAGATGCGCTCCTTCTGGCCCTCGATCTCCTTCGTGAGCGCGTCGAACTCCCGGTTGTTCCGGACTTCGAGCTGCTGCTCCTCGTACTTGTCGATCAGCCCTTCGGCCTCTTTGATGTCGAGCTTGGCCTGGCGCTTGGCCACCTCGTGTTCCTGGACCTCCTCTTTGTAGTTCTCGAGACGGGTCTCGAGGCCGGCCTTTTCGTCTTCGAGGTCCTGGATCTCTTCCGGCAGGTCGCCCCGAAGCTTGTGGATCTGGTCGATCCGGTTGTCAATGTGCTGGAGTCGGACCAGGGCGCGAAGCTGGTCCTCCACTGAGGCTTTTTTCTTTTTGGCCGTCGGCATATAAAAGGGTTGGTGGTATCATTCGAACGTGGATGAACGCCAATCAGTGTTTACTTTGAGGCTCGCCGAAAGTTCGTGCCGCCGTCTCCCCATTCTTCCATTTCGTGCAAAGATACATCGGAATCGTAGGACCCTCCCCGGGGTCGCTACGACGGAACGTACGTCTTCATGGGGCTGGTCCGTACGTCGGTTCGGTGCCAGCTCGCGCCGGGGAAGCGGTCGGCCAGCCAGTCTCGGAGGAGCGCCTCCGTGAGGGCCTCCGTTTCGTAGTGGCCGGGGTCGACGAGGGCCATCTCGGGGGTGCCGTCCGGGGCCAGGACGTCGAAGAACTCGTGGTAGGTGACGTCGGCGGTCACGTAGGCGTCGGCCCCGGTGCCGCGCGCCGTGCCGATGAAGTCGCTGCCCGCCCCGCCGCAGACGGCCACGCGCTCGACGGGGGCCGCGTCGTCGCCCGCGTAGCGGAGGCTGCCGGCCTCCAGGCGGGTCGCCACGCGCTCGAGGAAGGCCGAGAGCGGCTCGGGCGTCTCCAGGCGGCCCAGCGCCCCGAGGCCGGCCCGCGAGTTCTTCTGATGGACCGGGTACAGGTCGTAGGCCACCTCTTCGTAGGGATGGGCCGCGTGCAGGGCGGCGAGGACCTCGGGCAGGGCCCACCGCGCCACCTCGACCTCCAGCTTGCGCTCCTGCGCGGACTCGACGTCTCCGCCGGCCTCGCCGATGTGCGGGTCCGTCCCCTCGCCGGGCCGGAAGAACCCGGTGCCCTCCACGGCGAAGGCGCAGGCCTCGTAGTCGCCGATGCGGCCGGCCCCGGCGTCGGCCAGGGCCTCGCGCACCGCGTCGAACGCCTCCTCGGGCACGAAGACGGCGAGCTTGTACAGGGTCTCCTCGTAGCCGTCCAGGAAGCCGACGTCCGTGAGGCCGAGCCGGTCGGCCAGCGCGAACGACACCCCGCCCGGGGCCGCGTCGAGGTTCGTGTGGATGCTGTAGAGGCCCACGCCCGCCTCCGCCAGCCGCAGCGCGAGGGTCGACACGTACCCGTCCGCCGTGACGCCGTCCAGCGGGCGGAACAGGAGGGGGTGGTGCGTCACCACGAGGTCGGCGTCGATCCGCTCGGCCTCGTCCAATACCTCGGGCGTGGCGTCGAGCGCCAGCAGGGCGGTGTCGACGGACCGGCTCGCGTCGCCCACCTGTAGCCCCACGTTGTCGTAGTCCTGCGCGGAGCCCGGCGGGGCCCAGGCTTCGAGGGCATCGGTGATGTCGGCGATGGTGGGCATATCGTCCATGGTCGAAGAAACGGTTGCTGGGAGACGGGACGTGCGCCCCGTCATTCCTGAAATCGGAGGTACGTCAGGTTGTCGGGGATGAACGGGCGGGGCGAGAGGTCGAAGTCCGTGAAGAATGGGGTCTCGTCGCCGGTGTTGCCCTCCACCAGCATCTCGAACTGGGCGGGAGAGATCGGGAGCAGGCCGACCCGGCCGGCGGTGTAGACGCCCAGGCGGGCAAGCGGCATCGGCACGTACACCTTGGGCTTCGGCGCGAGGCCGCCTCCCCGGGCGAGCCGGTCCAGCACCTCGACGTACGGGAGGCGGTTCGGCCCGGCGGCCACGTATGTCCGGCCGTGGGCCGCGTCGACGCCGAGGGCCTGCACGAAGGCGGCGGCAACCGTGGTCACGTGGACCGGCTGCAACTCGTAGGTGCCGTCGCCGAAGACCGGAAGAATCGGAAACGGCCGCACGAGGTCCCGAAACACCTGCGACGCAAACTCGGGGCGACCGGGGTCGGGCTCACCGAAGAGGAGGGAGGGCCGAACGATTGTCCAGTGGTCGAACCCGGCGTCTGTCACGGCCTGCTCGGCCCGCCACTTCGTGCGCTGGTAGGCCGTCCCGCCCTCGGGCCGGGCCCCGTTGGCGCTCATGTGGACGAAGCGGTCGACCCCCGCCGCCCGCGCCGCGGAGACGACGTAGTGGGTGCCTTCCACGTGGATCCGCTCGAAGGTGACGCCCTGGGAGGGCTGCTCCTCGAGGATCCCGACGAGGTGAATCACGGCGTCGCAGTCCGCCAGGCATCCGTCGAGGGACGCGGGGTCGGTCACGTCGCCCCGAACGGGCTCGATGGTCTCGTCCTGCACGGCGAGCGCGTCGGCCGAACCGCGGACCAGACACCGCGGCGTGTGGCCACGGCGGAGCAACGCACGCAGGACGTAGGACCCGACGTAGCCCGTGGCACCGGTCAGGAAAACGCGCATGGAGGCGAGGGAGCCGTGGAGAGGAGGGCGGCCGTCCGCAGCGGGGTCACGCGGGCTCGGAGGCGTCTGCTTCCGACATCTGAGTCTTCAGGTCGCGGACGCCGAAGGAGGTGCCCACGTCGAGGGCCGAGGCGATGAGCGGGGAGTTCAGGGGCACGGTCCGGGTCCGGTTCGCAACCTCGGACAGGGGAACCTCGGTGAAGGCCCCATCCTGGAGGGCGACCATCTTGTCGAAGGTCTCTTCGGCCACGAGGGCGGCGGCGCGGGCCCCGAACGCCGTGGCGAGGTTCCGGTCGTAGGCCGTGGGCGTGCCGCCGCGCTGCATGTGGCCGAGGATGGTGGTGCGGACTTCACTGTCGAGTCGCTGCTGCAGTTGATCGTCGAGCGTACGCCCGATGCCCCCGAACCGCACCGTGTCGGCCGTCTTCTCGACCTCCTCCCGCACCACGCGCTCGCCGTCCTGGGACTTGGCGCCCTCGGCGATCGCTATGATGGTGAAGCGCTGCCCGCCCTGCTGGCGTTCGATGCAGACCTGAGCGACTTCGTCGATGTCGTACTCGATTTCGGGAATCAGGATGATGTCGGTGCCGCTGGCCACCCCGGCGTGCAGGGCGATCCACCCGGCGTAGCGCCCCATTGTCTCGATGATCATGACCCGGTGGTGGCTCTGGGCCGTCGTGTGGATACGGTCGATGGCCTCCGTGGCGATGGAGACCGCCGTGTCGAAGCCGAAAGTGCGGTCGGTGCCCGCCAGGTCGTTGTCGATGGTTTTGGGGACCCCCACGATGTTCATGCCCATCTCGGCGAGGCCGTGGGCGATCGACATGGTGCCGTCGCCCCCAATCGCGACCAGCGCGTTCAGGTCGAGGCTCTGGTAGGTGCTTACCACCTGGGCCGAGACGTCGGCGCCCCCCCGGGGCTGATAGCTGAAGGGGTCCGCCTTGTTGCTCGCCCCGAGGATGGTGCCTCCCTGGGTCAGAATCCCGCCCATGTCCTGGTAGCTGAGGGGCTGGACATTGCGCTCGATCAATCCCCGATACCCGTCGCGGATGCCCACCACCTCCGCGTCGTGCTGCAGGATGAGCGATTTGGTGACGGCCCGAAGGGCGGCGTTGAGGCCGGGGCAGTCGCCTCCACCGGTCAGGACGCCAATGCGCTGCGGTCCGTTGGGCATCAGCCTCGGAGAATCTGGAAGGGAAAAGGGCGAGCAGGGACCAAATATGGGGACTGGCACAGGGGCGTGCAACTCGGCCGCGGTGAAGACCCGACGAGCCCGGTCGTCCCCGATGAACGGAGAGGCACCGAGGGCGTTCATCCCATTGTCTATACCGCCTCTTCTGTTTCGAATCCCCTTGCCACCATGCAGTCCCAAGAGCCGAACAACGTTCTCGGCGGGCCGCTCCGCGCCTGCTCGACCGACCCGAAAACGGGGTTCTACCGCACCGGCCGGTGCGAAACCGGCCCCGACGACACGGGGAGCCACGTGGTGTGCGCCGAGATGACGGAGGCCTTTCTTCAGTTCACGAAGGCCCAGGGCAACGACCTGAGCACCCCGCGTCCGGGGTGGAATTTTCCCGGGCTGGACCCGGGCGACCGGTGGTGTCTGTGCGCGGCGCGGTGGCAGGAGGCCCTGGAGGCCGACGTGGCGCCGCCCGTTGTGCTCGAGGCGACCCACGAGAACGCCCTCGACCTGCTCGCCCTCGAGGACCTGAAGGCCCACGCGCTGGACGTCTCGACCTCGTGACGGAGCCTACGACCCAGGGGGCTACGACTCAGGAAACCGAATGAAGTCGGGCGGCACGCGGCGCGTGAGCCAGACCGTGTCCGTCGACCGGTAGAGGGCCTGCCCGGCCTCGTGCAGGGCCGGCGCGTCGATGGAAAGCACGACCGGGGTGCCGTGGCGCCGGCCCACCGCGGTCGCCTCGTCGGGCGTCGGCGACAGGTGGACGTACTGGCGCGACTGCGGGCGCAGCCCCTCGGCCCGGATGGCGGACACCGCCGCCCGCGCCGTGCCGTGGTACAGCGTCCCGGGCGGGGGCGTCGGCGACAGGGCCAGGTCCACCTCCACCGAGTGGCCGTAGTTCGCCCGGATCCTCGAGCCGTCGTCGCTGAGGGAAAAGCGGGTCTTCTCGCCGGCCTCGATCACCTGTTCGATGCGAGCGCGGCTCAGCGACCGGCCGTCGGCCCGGGCCCGCTCGACGAGGGTCTCCACCTCCACCCAGCCGCCGGGGTCGAGCGCGAGGCCGAGCGCGTCCGGGTCGTGCCGGAGCACGTAGCTCAGGAATTTGCTGGTTCGGCGCAGGCGGTCGTCCATCGCGGCCGGTCCGGAGGGGCAACCCAAAACAGAGAGGAGAGGCGGTGCCCGTGTCCGATCAGAAGCGGAGCGTCAGGGCGGCCCCGGCGGGCAGAGGGTGTGCCGAGAGCGACACGCCGGCGTCGAGCAGGGTGGCCAGGCGGGCCCGAGACGCGAAGAACGCGATCCCGTCGAGCACCAGCAGGCCTGCACCTTGAAGGATCAGGGACGTCCCGAAGCCGCGCCACCGCCCGGCGCTCGCGACGTCCCGGTACCCGGCGCCGAGCATCGTGGCCCCGACGGCCGAGTAGGCGACGTTGAGGCCGAGGTTGAAGAGGAGAATATCGTGGAACTGTCGCTCGGCCCCGAGCACCGCCGCGGCGGTGGCCTCCGGGGGTGAGGCGGCGTAGAGGCCCGCCGCCGCAATGCCGACGTTGACGGCGCCCCACCCGGCCGTCATGGCCCCAAAGTTCCAGAAGGCCGGCTGTCGGGCCCGGCTCGAGCCCCAGACGAGGGCCAGCCCGCCGAGGGCGTTGGCGCTCCCCCAGGCGGCGACCCGCCAGAGATGAGCGCGCTTGGCGTCCTGCAGGGCAGACACGGACTGTTCGACCCGTCGGGCGTCGGCCTCCGGGCTCTGTGCATGGGCGCCGCGGCCCGGAAGCAGCAGAAGGGCGACGAGGCACGTGAGAAGGACAGGTCGACGCATCGGGGGGCGCAGGGAGTGGAGGAGCGAGACCGTGCCTGTGATCGCACCTGCTCTCCACCCCGAAAGATCCGACGCAAAGGGGCCCCAATCTGATCGCCCCAATCTGATCGACGAGACGCCGCAGTCCCCGACCTCGTTGTGGCGGGAGGTTGCGTCCGGGCGGGAGCACGGACCGGGAGCACTTACCCGAGCACCAGCGCGTCGCGACCGGGAAGGGCCCCTGCCGACCGGAGTGCCGAAAACGTATCGGCGGAGCCGTCCACGACGGGCTTTTTCCGAAAGTCCGCCCGGAGATCGGCGTCGGGCACCCGGTCGGCGCACACGGCCGCGCCAATCAGAGAGGTGTCCCACTGCCCGACGGGCTCGAAAACCCAGCTGAACACGCCGTAGTCCGCCAGCACGCCGGCGCGCCGGTAGTGCTCCAGGGCGATGAGCGAGGCGGCCCGCCGCGTCCCCCTCTCGGCGTGAGACTGGAATCGGTCGTGGGCCGTGGGTTTCCCCCAGCTCATCCACATGAACACGAGTGTGGTGTGAATGAGGTACAACCGACCGCGACGTTCGATGGGCGTGCGGGCTTCCCGGCCGAACGTGGCAGTACCCCGGTGATAATAGAGGAAGGCCTCGTCCGGGAGCCGTGCGAGCCACGCGGACGGGGCGGCCGCACCCGAGGGGAGATACCGGTACACGAGCTTGGCGAACTCGGCCGTGTAGATGTCGAGGTCGTTTGCGTTGTCGTTCGGAAGGGGCTCCGTGCGGATGGACTGCGGGGAGGCCATAAGGCGGGGCTGGGATGGGGGACGAACAGCGCACGGGAGGCTCTGGTAGTAAAAAGGAATAATCAGTGCGACGCTGCGAAAGCGCCCTGAGGCCTCACCAGACACGCGGGGACGGCCCCGCGCACGCTCCGCATGAAGGTCGGCGAGGCCCCGGACCAGAAAAGAGGCGTGCGGAGACACCGGGCAGACCGGTCTCGTGTGCGTCCCAAAAATAAGACATTTTCTCCCCAGTGTTACAGTTTTTTCTAACAACACCACGGGCCAGGGCGTTCGTCCGGAGCAGCGTCCCCGGCGGGAGGGGGGAGCGGCATGAGATTCATTCCACGGACGTGCTTCTCGTCGTATGCCCCGAATCTCCGGAGGGGTCGATCCGTGTCTGATAAATCCACACGCGTTTCGGCAACCAATACCCGCCGTGAGCGATAGAATCGCGTGGACACTGTAACCGTTCGATCGGATTGGACCCTTATTCCGTAGCGGTCGTCAGACCCTTTGCTGACGCCCGTCGTCTGTTTTTCGGACGATGCGTTTCGGTCCCGCCCAACAGCACAGACCCCCATGGTTTCTCTTCGATCGTCGGCTCGCCTCGTGCTGTCGGCCCTCTGCGTGGCGGTTCTGTCGGGGACAATCCTCGTCGGGGCCGCCGCGGCGCAGTCCACCGACGACCCGAGCCCCCACAGTGAGGCCTCGCTGCTGAGTGAGGCGGCCTCGATCG
Organism: Salinivenus sp.; assembly: GCA_036625705.1. Taxonomy (GTDB): domain Bacteria; phylum Bacteroidota; class Rhodothermia; order Rhodothermales; family Salinibacteraceae; genus Salinibacter. The sequence continues at coordinate 10,363 of JAZKTD010000005.1, read as the reverse complement.
CGCCGGGCGAGCCGTTTACCGTGGCCCTGCGCCTTCAGATGGAGGAGGGCTGGCACAGCTACTGGAAGAACCCGGGCGACTCCGGCGAGCCGACGTCGATCGACTGGGCGCTGCCGGCCGGCTTCGAGGCCGGGGCGATCCAGTGGCCGTACCCGCACCGCGTCCCGTTCGGCCCGATGACGAGCTACGGCTACTCCGACGAGGTCGTGCTTCCGGTCACCATCACGCCGCCCGACACGCTCTCGACGGGGCGGACCGTCACGCTCGGCGGACAGGCCAACTGGCTCATCTGTGCGGAGATCTGCCTGCCGGCGGAGGCGCAGATTCAGCGCTCGGTCACCGTCGCGTCGGCGCCGGAGCCGGGCCCTAGCGCCGAGGCGATCGCCGCGGCGCAGTCGAAGCAGCCGACCCCTGTAGACGACTGGACCGTGCAGGCGGCCCGGAGCAGCGGCAGCTACACCCTGGCCCTCACGCCGCCCGAGGACCACCGACCCGACCTGGAGGGCGCCTACTTCTTTCCCGCCGAGAAGGAGGTGCTCGACCACGCCGCGCCCCAGCCGCTCTCGAAGGCCGGCGCCACCTCGCTGCTCGCACTTCAGCAGTCCTCCTACGCGCAGTCGGCGGCCGACAGCCTCCGCGGCGTCCTCGTCGCGCCGGAGGGCACGAGCTGGGACCCGGACGGTGACGTCCGCGCTCTGCGGGTAGACGTGCCCGTCGACTCGACGCTCGAGGAGGTCGCCTCCCTGGCCGCGGCGAGCTCCGGGGGCGGCGGGGGGCTCTCGCTGCCCTGGGCCCTGGCGTTTGCCTTCGCCGGGGGCCTTTTGCTGAACCTGATGCCCTGCGTTTTCCCCGTCATCTCCGTCAAGATCCTCGGCTTCGCCGAACAGGCCGGAGAGGACGACGCCGAGATCCGCCGCCACGGCACCCTCTTCGGGGGCGGTGTACTGGCGTCGATGTGGGTCCTTGCGGGCATTCTCCTGGCCGTGCGCGCCGCGGGCAGTCAGGTGGGCTGGGGCTTTCAGCTGCAGTCGCCCACCTTCGTGGCCCTCATGGCACTGCTCTTCTTCGGCATCGGCCTCAATCTGCTGGGGATCTTTGAGGTCGGCACGCGGCTCATGAGCCTGGGCGGGCGGCTGCAGACCAGGACGACGGCCGACGGCCGCCTCGGGGCCTTTATGACGGGGGTTCTCGCCACGGTCGTGGCCACCCCCTGCACGGCCCCCTTCATGGGGGCGGCCCTCGGGGTGGCCCTCACCCTCTCGACGGCCGGCGCCCTGTTTATCTTCACGGCCCTCGGGGCGGGAATGGCCCTGCCCTACGTCGGGCTCTCGATGGCGCCGCGCCTGCTGGACCGCCTGCCGGAGCCCGGGGCCTGGATGGAGACCCTGAAGCAGTTTTTCGCCTTCCCCATGTTTGCCACGTCGATCTGGCTCGTGTGGGTCTTCGGGCAGCAGACGGGGAACGGGGGGGTCGCGATGCTGCTGTTTGGACTACTGCTACTGGGCATGGCGGGCTGGATCGTGCACCGCTGGTCGGCGCCGAGTCTCTCGCGGACCGTCACACTCCTCAAGCGCGGGGCCGTCTCCGTCATGATCGCGGGGGCGATCGGGGCCGGCGTGATTGGGGCCGGCTACGGCCCGTCCGCCGCCGCGTCGGACAGCGCGACCGACACTCGGGCGTCCGCCTCGACGGCCGAGGCCGCGTCGGGGGCGTGGACGTCCTTCTCCCCCGAGAAGGTGGAGTCGCTCCGGGCGGAGGGCCGGCCGGTCTTCGTCGACTTTACGGCGGCCTGGTGCCTCACCTGTCAGGTCAACGAGCGCACCGTGCTCAGCACCGACGCGGTCCAGGCGGCCTTCCAGAAGCGCAACGTGGCGCTCGTAAAAGCCGACTGGACGAACCGGGATTCCCAGATCACCGAGGCGCTGGAATCGCACGGCCGCAGCGGCGTGCCCGTCTACGTCCTGTACCCGGGCGACGGCTCGGGCCCCACCCTTCTGCCGGAGGTGCTCACGCAAGACATTGTCCTGAACGCCCTCGACGAGATTCCGGCCGACGCGTCCGCCTCGTAGCGGCCGGCCGCTTTTTCTGAACGCACTCCTTCACGAACACGAGATCGACCTATGACCCCCATTCGCCGCATCCTCGCTACGGCTCTCGTTACGAGCCTCCTTCTGCTCGGGGCCGCCCCGGTGGCCTCCGCGCAGTCGCAGGCCGCGGTGGGCGAGTCCGCCCCCAACTTCACGTTGCCCGACACCGACGGGGAGACCCATTCCCTCGCCGACTTCGAAGGCAAGTACGTGGTCCTGGAGTGGCTCAACTTCGAGTGCCCGTTCGTGGGCAAGCACTACGGCAGCGGCAACATGCAGCAGCTGCAGGAGACCTACACCGACAAGGGCGTGGTGTGGCTCTCCATCGTCTCCTCCGCGGAGGGGCGGCAGGGCTACTATCCGCCCGAGGAGATGAAGGCGCAGAAGCAGAAGCACAACGGCAACATGAACGCCATTCTCATGGACCCGTCCGGGAAGGTGGGCAAAATGTACGGCGCGAAGGTGACGCCGCACATGTACGTCATTAACCCGGAGGGCGAGCTCATCTACAAGGGCGGCATCGACGACAAGCCCACCACGGACGAGGCCGACATCAAAGGCGCGACGAACTACGTCCGGAACGCCCTCAACCTGGCGATGAACGGCGAGGCGGTGAGCCCGAAGACGGCGCAGCCCTACGGCTGCACCGTGAAGTACGCGTCCGACTGATTCCGCCCGTGTCCGATGGTGAGACCAGGGGCGTCCGTCCGGCCGCAGCGGCTGGACGGACGCCTTTTGTATTTGGGGCTTCGTTTGGCAATGCTTGCTACGAGCCGGACGACGAGGTGTCGACGAAGGCGGGGATCTCCTCCGGAATGGTCCAGCGGTACACCGTGTCGCCGTCCGACTCCCAGGTCGTGTCCGGCTCCCACTCGTCCATGTCGAAGTCGTGGGAAACGACCCGCGTGCCCGGCTCCAGCTCACGGAAGAGCTTGGGGCGCAGCTCGAGGTTGACCGACGGGAGGAGGTAGAGCGTAACGACCGTCGCGTCGCTGATGTCGGCCTCAAAGAGGTCGCCCTGCCGAATCTCGACGCGGTCGCTCACGCCGGCGTCCTTCGCGTTCTGGCGGGCCCGCTCCGCGAGGTCGGGTTTGATTTCGATGCCCACGCCGTGGGCGCCGTACTCCCGGGCCGCGGTGATCGGGATGCGGCCGTCCCCGCTCCCGAGGTCGTACAGCGTATCGCTTTCGGTCACGCCCGCCATCTCGAGCATCTTGTCGACGACCGGCTGCGGGCTCTCGACGAAGGGCACGTCCGACTCGAGCACCATCGAGTCGGAGGCGATCGACGGGGAGGTGCTGAGGGTGATCCCCGACGTGTCGGCCGTGCCCTCCGACGCGGTGCTGCCCTGCTCCTGGGCACAGCCGGCCAGCACCGCGGTGCCCAGCAGCAGAACAATCGAGAGAAGCGCGCGACGCAGGGAGGCGGAGGTCGAGTCCATAGGTTTAGTCGGGACTGTGGAAGAGGGAGGAACGACCGCGGACGGCACACCGGCCCGTCCGGAGGCCGTTCTGCGAGGGCGATCGGGGGTTCGATCAAGGAATGTACGAAGGAGGACGGAGACCGTCGACCCGTGAGGCCCCGGGGGCGGTGCCATTCGTGGGGCTCACGTGCAACTCACCGTGTCGGTGGGGGGCTCGTGTGACAAGCACAGCGTCCGCGTGCACCTCGTGGCACGGCCCGAATCTTCGGTCCGTGGTGCCCATGCGAGTCTCTGCGTTCGACAAAGAAAGACTCCCAGCTTACAGATGTCCGATCTCCGTTCCACGAACGGGTCTCCGCTCGCGCTCTCCGCCCTTCTCGGGGCCGTTCTGCTGGCAGTATCCCTGGGCGGCTCCCCCGCACAGGCGCAGGAGCAGGAGGGGCCCACCGGAATGCTCGCCGGGCAAGTGATCGACGACCAGTCCGACCAGCCGCTTGAGGGGGCCACGGTTGCGCTGTGGCGCGAAACGGAAACCGACTCGACGCTCGTAACCGGGACGGTCACGGGGCCGGACGGGCGCTTTCGGTTCGAGGAGGTGCCCGTTCGTCCCTACACGCTCCGCATTAGCTTCGTCGGGTACGCCGACCGGCGCTTCGCCAACACGCGGCCCCGGCAGGACGAGGAGGCCGGCGATCTCGGCACGATTCGCCTGGGCCGTGAGACGGAGCAGGCCGGCGAGGTCGAGGTAACCGCCGACCGGCCGGCCGCCCGCGTCGAGACGGACCGGACGGTCTACAACACCTCCGAGCGGGCCGTGAACACGGGCGGCTCGGCGCAGAACGTGCTGGAGACGCTGCCCTCCGTGCAGATCGACACAGACGGCAGCATCAGCTACCGCGGCAACGAGAGCGTGGCCATTCACATCAACGGCGAGCCCGCTTCCCTGCAGGGGCAGAGCCTCGTGAGCTACCTGCGGAGCCTGCCGGCCGGGGCCGTCCAGCGGGTCGAAATCATTCCCAATCCGTCGGCCAAGTACGAGCCGGAGGGCATGGCCGGCATCATCAACATCGTCCTGGAGCGGGACATTCAGTCCGGCTGGGGCGGCGGGGTGACGGCCGGCTCGCGGGCCGACGCGAACGGCCGGTACGGCGGCAACGGCTCCGTGAACCTCGGCTACCAGTCCGAGGGGCTGCGCTTCGTGACGACCTACGCCTACCGGCGCGGGGGCGAGGAGGACAGCGACGCCCGCTTCGTGGAGCAGTTCGCGGAGACCGGGCCGAACTCGCTGGTGAACCAGACCGGCTCGGAGGAGGAGCTCGAGCGGTCCCACTCCCTCACGACCCGTCTCGACTACACCCTCACGGAGGCGACCTCCCTCGGCTTCGAGGGCACCTTCAGCCTCCGCCGCGACGAGTCGACCGGCCGCAACCTGGAGCGCCGCTACACCGGCACGCTGAACGGAACGCCGGACTCGACCAACGCCCGGGTCCTGCAGGAAACCTCCGGCGACGAGACCGTCGACGGGCGCCTGTCTTTCGACCACACGTTCGTGGAGGACGAGCACACCCTCGAGGCGCAGCTCCAGTACGACCGCGACTTCGAGGACGGCGACAACACGTACCGGAACTTTGCCATGCTGGACGGCGGCGACCTGGCCTCCACCCCGCGGAGCACCGAGTTCGATGTCGTCGGGGAGGACGAGCAGGACGGGTCCCTCGAAGTGGACTACGTTCGCCCCCTCGTCGGGTTTGAGCTCGAAACGGGGTACAAGGGCACCTACCGTCGGCTCGAGAGCAGCCAGACGTTCCGGCGGCTCCGGGAGGGCCAGATGCTCGACCGAACCCGCAGCGAGTTCGTCTTCGACGAGCAGGTGCACGCCGCCTACGGCATCCTGAGCCGCGAGCTGGGCGACTTTACCGTCGAGGCGGGCCTGCGGACCGAGACGGTGAATACCAGGATCGACGTCATCGGCGACGACGCGGTGGACAACGACTACGTCAGCTTCTACCCCAGCGCGTTCCTCACCTACGAGCCCGGCGAGCGCCAGCAGATGCGGCTCTCGTACAGCAAGCGCGTCGACCGGCCCAGCCTCTGGGACATCAACCCGATCGAGGACAACGAAAACCCCACCTTCCGGGAGCAGGGCAATCCGACCCTCGACCCGGAGTACATTCACTCGTTCGAGCTGACGGCCACCCAGCGATGGGGCACTGCCTCGCTGACGGCGACCCCGTACGTGCGCCACACGGTCAACGAAATCGAAGAGATCGAGCGGGACACCACCATCAACGGCCGGCAGGTCATCCTGCGCCAGGCCCAGAACTTCAGCTCGAGCACCTCCTACGGCACCGAGCTGGTAGCGACCTTCAACTGGAGCGAGCGGATTGAGGGGACCCTGAGCGGCAACGTATACCGCTCGGTCACCGACGGCTCGAACCTGAGCACCGACCTCAGCAACAACGCGGTCACGTACTCGACGCGGGCCAACGTTCGGGGCGACCTCTGGAACGGTGTGCAGCTCGAGCTGAGCCAGTTCTACCGTCCCGCCACGGACATCCCCGGCGGGCGCATGGACCGCATCACGAGCACGGAGCTCGCCCTGCAGCAGGAGCTCTTCGGGGGCGACGGCAGCCTCACGTTCCGCGTCGAGGACGTGTTCAACGACACCGAGTTCGGGGTCCAGCGCCGCACCAACAACTTCTATCAGGAGTCGACCCTGCAGTGGGGCGCGCGGGAGTTTAGCCTCACCTTCCAGTACACCTTCGGCACCGACACCTCGGAGCGGGGGGGCGGCGACTACGACGGCGGCGGAGGGGGCGGCCCGGGCGGATCTTAACCCTCTTCCACGGCACAGCAGGCGGCCCCCGCTCCTCCTGTGGGGCGGCCCTGCGCAGACTGTCCTCCTACACACGTCGAGATCAACGACCGAAATGGCAGCATCACCCCTGCTACTCCCCGGTATCGGCGGCGCGTGGGGAGCCTCGATCCTCCTGATGGGAGCCCTCGTTCTGGGGGCGGTTTCGGCGGTGCGGGCCCGCGGGGTGGACGGACCCGTCGAGGCCCTGATCGAGGCGATGACCCTCGAGGAGAAGCTCGCCCTCCTCCACGGCGCCGAGGACCCGGCGGGCCGGGCCGACACGGGGTACGTGTCCGGTGTGCCCCGGCTCGGGGTGCCGCCGCTTCGGGTCACCGACGGTCGAGGCGTCCCGTCCGCGACGGCCCTGCCGGCCCCTATCAGCCTGGGGGCGTCGTTTTTGCCGTCCCTCGCGCGAACGGTCGGGGCGGTGCAGGGGCGGGAGAGCCGCGACCGCGGGCAAAACGTTGTGCTGGCCCCGAACATCGACGTGCTCCGCGTCCCCGAGGCGAGCGGGGCCGCCGAGTCAATCGGAGAGGACCCTTTTCTGATCGGCCGCATCGCGGCGGAGCAGGTGAAAGGGATCCAGGGGGCCGGGACGATCGCCACGGTGCGGCACTTCCTGGCCCATACCTTCGAGGCGGACCGGGATCGCGTCAGCGTGGAAGTGAGCGACCGGGCCCTCCGCGAACTCTACCTGCCCGGCGTGCGCTCGGCGGTGGAGGCCGGGGCCGGAAGTGTGATGGGGGCGCCCAACCGAATCAACGGCACGTTTGCCTGCGATCACGAGTGGCTTCTGTCCGGTCTGCTCAAGGAGGACCTCGGCTTCGAGGGATGGGTGATGAGCAGCTGGCACGCCCGGCACTCGCTGGAGGCCCTCTCGGCCGGGCTCGACCAGGAAATGCCGGGGGGCAACGGGCCGGCGGACCCGCAGGCCGTTTACTTCGACGAGCCGCTTCGCCGGGCCGTCGAGGACGGCCGCCTCCCCGAAGAGCGCGTGGATGCATCGGTGGGCCGGATTCTGCGGCAGATGCAGCGCGTCGGGCTGCTCGACGAAGGAGATCCTGCCCGCTCGCCCGCCGGGCCGAAGCGGGGCGCTACCGTGGCCCGCGAGGCCGCCCGCGCCGGCGCCGTGCTGCTCCACAACGAACACGATGCCCTTCCGCTCCCGACACAGACCCCCCTCTCCCTCGCGGTCGTCGGCCCCGCGGCCGTCCGGTGCCCGTCGGGGCCCCGCACCCCCGCGGCGGAGGGGGCCGACTCTCCGCTCGCGGCCCTGCGCCACCGCCTGGGGCCGGCGGCCTCAATCCGCCACGAGCCCGGCGTCGATCTCGAGGGGACCCCGGTGCCGGCCTCGGCCCTGTCCCCCTCGGCCAGCCTGAGCACCGACGGCCTCCGGCGCACCTCGACCGACGACGTCCTGGCAATCGACCCCGTCGTGGACTTTACCGGGCCGGACGCGCTCCCCGCGGACACGACCTGCAGGTGGAGCGGCACCCTCACGGCGCCCCAGGACGGCGCCTACACGCTCCGCCTCCAGACCCGAGGGGGCTGGGCGTGCCTGTCGCTAGACGGAGAGCCGCTCGCCGCGACCGGGGGCGAGCACAGCACCGCCGAGGCCCTGTCGCCGTCGGGGGGCGGAGTGGGGGCGGCCGCCGACCTGCGTCTGTCGGCGGGGGAGACCCGCGAGGTCACGATCGCCGTCGATGGCACCCTGCCGTCGGGCCCCGCGGCCACGACGCCCCTGGAGGTGCGGTTCTCGTGGGTGCCCCCCGACCGGCAAGAGGCCCTTCGACGCCGGGCCGCTGCGGCGGCCCGCGAGGCCGACGCGGCGGTCGTGTTCGGCCACGACCGGGAACCGGGGGGGCGCGGCGACGCGCTCTCGCTTCCACGGGCGCAGTCTCGCCTCCTCCGCGCGGTGGCCGACGCGAGCGCCTCGACCACCGTGGTGCTGAACACGGGCCGGCCCACGACGATGCCCTGGCTCGACGCCGTCGACGCGGTGCTCCAGATGTGGTACCCCGGCCAGGAGGGAGGCGACGCCACCGCGGCTCTCCTCACCGGGGCCGACGCGCCCGGCGGCCGGCTCCCGGTTACGGTTCCGCGGCACCCGGACGAGACGCCCACGCACCCGCCGGAGCGGTATCCCGGGGTGAACGGAAAGGTGCAGTACGACGAGAGCGTGTTCGTCGGGTACCGGTGGTACGACCACAACGACGTCGAGCCCCTCTTTCCGTTCGGGCACGGCCTGACGTACACGTCTTTCGCCTACTCGGATCTCTCTGTCCAGCGCCGAGGGACGGGGTGGGACGTTCGGTTCCGCGTCCGGAATACGGGGACGCGGTCGGGGGCGGCCGTGCCGCAGGTGTACGTAGGGCGCCCCGCCTCCCCACCGGTGGAGATGCCTCCGAAAGAACTGGCGGCGATCGCCAAGGTGGAGCTGGCCCCCGGCGAGGCCGCCACCGTCTGCCGGCGTCTCGGCCGCCGCGCGTTCTCGTACTGGTCGGAGGCCGACGATCGGTGGCGCGTCGCCGCGGGAGCCCGGCCCATCCTCGTCGGGGCCTCCGCCCGCCGCGTGCGGCTGGAGGCCACGACCCACGTGGACTGAGGACGAGGATCAGGCGGATCCGTGCTGCGGTCCCGCCACTGGTAGCATCTGCGTGCCGTTCGTGGCACGCCAGGGATCTCCGACCCGGGTGCGGAATCGAACGGGAGACACTGTTGCCCCTCTCGTTCACCATGTCTATGACCCTCCGTTCTCGGTTCCCCGTCGCCGCTGTCCTTCCAGCGGCTCTTTTCCTTCTTTTGCTGGGCGTGAGTGTCCCGGACGCTCCGGCCCAGGACCGGCCCGACCGGGCCGAGGTCACGCTCCGCGGCCGGGTCCTCGCCGACGACACGGGCGAGCCCCTGCAGGGCGCCACCGTGGCGGTGCTCCGCGCCCCCGACGCCACGCTCGTAACGGGCGGCATCACCAACGCCGAGGGGTGGTTCCGGGTCGCCAACGTCCCGGCCGGGCAGTACCACGTCCGGATTAGCTTCATCGGCTTCGCGCCCGTCGATCAGGTCGACTTGCGGCTGGCCCCCGACACACCGGAGCGCGACTTCGGGGTGGTTCGGCTCGTGTCTGTCACCGCGGAGGCCGAGGGGATCGAGGTGACGGCCCGGCGCGAGCTGATGGAGGTGCAGATCGACCGCACCGTCTTCAACGTGAAGGATCAGATCACGGCCATCGGCGGGTCGGCGTCCGACGTGCTCCAGGACCTGCCCTCGATCGAGGTCGACATCGACGGGAACGTTAGCTACCGGGGCAACGAGAACGTCGCGATTCACATCAACGGCCGCCCGTCTACGCTCTCGGACGAGGCGCTCGCGAGCTTCCTCAAGAGCCTGTCCGCGGAAACCGTAGAGCGGGTCGAGGTCATTCCGACCCCCTCGGCGCGGTACGAGCCGGACGGCATGGCCGGCATCATCAACATCGTCCTCGCGAAGAACCGGGCGGCGGGGTGGAGCGGCGGGGTGACGGCCGGGGCCGGGACGAGCGATTCCTACAACGGCTCGGTCAACGTCGGGTACCAGAGCGGCGACTGGCAGCTCTTCTCGACCTATGGGTACCGGTACGACACGCGGGAAAGCAGTGGCACGCGGCTGCGGGAAAACCTCCTGCAGTCCCCATCGGTTCTGCTGAATCAGCGCAGCGCGGACGAGCGCACCCGCCGGTCCCACGCCTGGACCACGCAGACCGAGTACCAAGTCGGGACCGGGACGACCCTGGGACTGCAAACGGTGCTGAGCACGCGCGGCGGGGTCGAGGACGGCCGCACGACCTACGAGGAGCGGAGGTCCGGCGTGCTCGACAACGAGTTCGCCCGCCTCGTAGACGGCACGCGCGACGACCTCGGGTTCGACACGCGCCTCTCCCTCGACCACGACTTCGCCGCCGAGGACCACACCCTCGCGGCGGAGCTGCGCTACGAGCGCGAGTGGGAGGACGAGACCGGC
>JAZKTD010000159.1:0-7924 GCA_036625705.1 Salinivenus sp. | reverse complement strand
AGCCCCTCGTTCGGGGGAAGACGCCACGACTTGGTTCGACGATCTGACCGGCTCCGAACGCGAATCTCCTGTACGGGCATGGTTGAAAGCCCCTTCCGGTCGCCAAGGTTGGCAACAACGCCAACTCTCGCGCTCCGCACGTCCACGTCGGGGCGAGGAAGGGAAACCCGGGGCTTCTCGGGAGCAAGACAGGGGCCCGCCTCCTCAGATTCTGGGGGACCTGTACGCCGGGCAACGCCCGGTCCCTGCAACCGCACCTTGAGGTATTTGACGAGCACGCCCATTCTTTGGACCGGCCCCCCGTTGCTTCCCCAATCGACCACACTCGTTCAGTGCCATGCGCCACGACTCGGCCTCCACGACGAATCAGCCTGGACTGCAGCTCTACACCCTGCGCGACCGCATGGACGACGACCTCGAGGGAACGCTCGAGCAGGTGGCGGCCCTGGGATACGAGAAGGCGGCCGGCCTGCTCCGCTCCGCCGCTCGACTCCCCGTTCGCCCCGGCCACCAACGGACCCTCGCCCTCGAGCACAACGAAGTCCGTTCCCAAAAACCCGTCGTCCTCCGGATTGAGCGACGCGTACTGCCGGAGCACCGATCCATCTGCCCCGTCAACGAGGTAAATCCGGCCGGCGGCCGCATTCTCTCCGACGACTCGGGGGGAAGCGTCCACCGGTCGCCGAAACGTCCTGCCTCTGTTCCCCGTGCCATGGGCCAGAACTGGCTTCCGAGCGGCGTCTGCCGGAGGTCCCCGCCTCACGAGCCGCCCCGGCAAACTACGTGACAGGCAAACTACGTAACATCACGTGTGCGATCTCCGCCGTCCGGCGCCTACCTATCTTGGGCAGTAGATCCACCTTCCTCCCCAGAGCCCTCCCCAAAACCTCCGCCCCCACCACGACAAAAGCCCAGGCGCCCCCCACCAAGAGGCTCCCGGGCTTTGGAGAGGAAGCCGCGCCCTCCAGAAGTGAGAGCGAAGGGCGCGGTCCCTCGGAAGTGAATCGAACGTTTGCTGCAGTCAGTTGGGCAGAGTTCGAGTACGGTCGCTGCTGAGGTCTAGTCGCTCCCGCTACGGAGTGTCGCTGCCGAAAGGGATGCGTTCAGGCTGCCGGCTCGCGGGGCCTCCCCTCGAGCGCGGGCCCGCAGCCGGAGCCAGGTCTCGAGTCCCTTCCGGCCGGGCCCGAAGGGTCGCCCGGCCTTCCGGTAGCCGTAGCGGGCGCCCTCCCGCTCGATGGGCGTGAGGGGTTCGAGGCGGGACTCCTCCTGGCGGGCATTCCCACCGGAGGGCGACCGGGCGATCCAGATCCCCGCGATGGGGCTCCCGGCAGAGAGCGCGGCCGGAGGGGCGGCTGGAGGTTGAGAGGGGCTGGAGGAAAAGTCTGTCATGGGGCTTCTCGCTGCTGAACTGTTCGCTTTCTAGCGGGTCGGTTCTTGGCGGTGTCATTCTGCGGAGCCCAATTCATTCCGTGCAGGTTCATCCTGTGGGGGTTCATTCCGTGCGGGCCGGTCCCGCCTGGGCCGACGGGGGGCCCGAGAGCCGGGCGGCCGTGTACCCGTTCAGCCACGCGTTCGAGGTCTCCGACGGGCTTTTCAGGTGCTTCTCGGGCACGGTCTCCCCCGCGAGGTAGGCCTGGAAGCCCCCCTTCCAGGCGACGTAAAGGTCGGGGCAGACCTCTTTTCGGAATGGATTGGGGGAGTCTTCGTGCGGCATCGGAGGAGGACCTGTCGGGAAGGAGGTTCGTCTTGCGGGCGTCGTCTACTTGCGGCCGTCGTCTCAAGTCAAGCGAGCCCAGCTTCCGAGGTCGGCCGAGCCCGGAATCGTCGGCTCATGTTCGCAGGCTGGAAGTGCTGCAAATCCTGCTCCTACCGGGCCGAGGGGCCGCCGACGAGGCAGTCCGCCCGGCCGCCGCCGACAGAAAAGGGTAACAGACGCTTGACGCTGGCGGGCCAAAAGTAACAGAAATGTGAACTAGAGAGACAATCCGGCCCACAGAGGCGCCTTCGGCCAAATCCGCCTTTGAGAGCCGCCCATCCCGCCTGCAGGCGGCGGAGGAGGCCGCGAGCCACGAACTTTGTAGTGAAGTGAGTAATATCTACATATTTAACTTTTTACCGAACACCTGGGCGCGGCTCATCCGACCGTGGCGGGAGAGGGAGGCCTTCGGGATCCGCACGAAATGTCGTCGTGGGGTCTCAAATCGACCATACGTCGTCCTCAGGGCGGTTTGTCTGCCGACACGCCTGTCTCGTGACTGAGAAACAGCGCTGTCCGAGAAGGTTTTCTTTTCTGCTTGGAAGCCCCCAGCAGAAGCGGCGGGAGTTTCGGAAGGACGTCGACCGCGCAGCGATCAGCTACGCAGCATGTCGCTGGCAGCCAGACGATGAATACGGAGATGGATTCGACCACACCTGACCATCCGGGCCGGGGCGGCGACGACCGGGTCGAGCGGACCATCCGCTGGTACGACCAGCACGCGGAGGAGTACGCCGAGTGGACCCGCGGAATTGATCTGAGCGGCCTGCGGGCCCGGTTCCTCGAGCATGTGCCCGAGGGCGGCCATGTGCTGGATATCGGCTGCGGGGCGGGGCGGGACGCGAAGGCGTTCCTGGAGCAGGGGTACGACGTCACGGCCCTCGACGCGTCTAAAGAAATGGCACGGCTCGCGTCCGAGTACACCCAGCAGGAGGTCCTTCACCGCCGAATGGAGGAGTTCGAGCCGGAGACGTATTTCGACGGGGTCTGGGCCTGCGCCTCGCTTCTGCACGTGCCGAAAGAAAAGCTCCCCGCCGCGTTCGACCGGCTTGCCGGGGGGCTGCGGCCGGGCGGCGCGTTGTACGCCTCGTTCTGGGCGGGGGAGCGTCGGGGCACAGAGCGGTTTTTCAACGAGGTCAGCCGGGAGGAGGTGGCCTCCCTAATCGAGGAGACCGACGGGCTGGGGGCCGAGGAGATTTGGCGTTCCGGCGACGCAGAAGGCCGGGAGGGGGTTCAGTGGATCAATGCTCTCTCGCGGCGGCGAGACCCCGAGCGGGAAGGCAATCTGAGGGGCGATTAGGTTGTGTTTTCATCCATTGCTCCCGCGGTCGTAGGAAGGCCTTCATGAGTCGCGGGTCCTCTTCAATTTCAATTGTTCGCCCGACTACGCTCCTCCTCAGACGCGGTCGTGGGCTCGTCAGTGTTTGAGCTCTCCCCAAAGCGGAGTGAGTAGCTCACCTCCACGCTGCGATGCTGGACGTTGTATTTTCCTTCGATATAGGTGGCCTCCCCCTGCAGTCTGCGGGTGAACCGCTTTACATGAGAGTCGAGGACATCGTTGAGAGAGAGGGTCAGGTCGCCCAACCCCTTCGGCAAGCTTCGCTGAACGGCGAGGTCCAGGCGCCCGAAGGGCTTGGTGGTCCGAAACCCACTGATCGAAGCAGTCTGGTAATAGCCGCTTACTTCCAGATCGAATTCGCGGGGGAGATCAACGGTCTGCGTCGAGTTGATTCGTAGATAGGCATTCTGTTTTGTGACGGACTCTTCCTCGTAGGTTCCCTGGACTTCTTGCCACGTCGCTGTCGCGTCGCCCTTCGCCGTCCACCAGTCGGTGGGGCTGAAGGAGAGGCCCAGCGTCCCCGTCGCCTGGTGGGTCCGGTCGTAGTTGACCGGAAACCCAATCTGGACATTTTCCCCCTCAATGATCCGCGCTTGGCCGTCGATAGTGCCGTCTTCCCGCGCGTACTGCACCGAGCCGAACAGGTCCCCGTAGGTGAGATCGAGCTTCAGGGTGTTGGTCAGGGCCGGCTGAATCCCTAGATTGCCCGTGGAAAAGGTGCGGGGGTCGAGAAACCAGAGGAAGGGGGCCATGTCCCGAAACGAAGGTCGCGTAATCCGACGCGTGTAGGAGAGGGAAAGCTTGCGCTTCTCCCCAAACTTGTGCGAGTACGAGACCGAGGGGAAGAGGCGCCCGAAACGCCGGTCGACGAGCCTGTTGCCCTCCCCGGAGGTCAGGCGGGAGCCGGTAAACTCGTACCGGAGGCCAACCTTCAAGGAAATCGCGTCACTGGGAGAATACTCGGAGCTCCCGTAGGCGGCAAGGATGTCTTCCCGGAGGTGGCTCGTGGGCGCTAGCCCAATGTCGGAGACCCACTCGCGCTCGACGAGGCCTTCGTAGCTTGCCCTGTTCGTAAAGCGGGAGAAGGAGCCCTTCAGGCCTGCCTCCAGCTGCAGACCCTGGGCCGGGCTCACTTCGTAGTCGATCTTGCCTACATAGATGTCCAGGGGGGTTCGCTTCCGGCTTGTTACCTTCCGTTTGGTTTCGCTGCCGCTTTCGAAATCGGTGTAGGTGTTGTTGTAGGTGGTGGGGTTGTTGTCGTGGTAGTAGACGTAGTCCAGCTGGGCGCGTAGCGAACCTCCGCCGAGGCCCGTCTCGGCGTAGACGCTTCCCATCAGGTGCTGCCAGTGGTTGAGCTCGTCGTGCTCGCTTCGGACACGCCTTCTGGGGGCGTCGTTCTCCCGAACCTGCATCCGGCTTACCGCGTCCATCGCCCATCGGTGGCTGTAGCCTCCGACCACCGCCCCGAGGCTCAGGGCGTCGCTGGCCTCAAATTCTACGTCCATCCGCAGGTCGTGGTATTGCGCCGCCGGATCCCGGTTTGCTGTGCTCGACGTCTCGAGGAGGCCGTCTCCATTTTGAACGCGCCTGTAGTTGGTAAATTGCTGAAACTTTCCATAGTGCGTAAACGAGTAGCTCCCATTGATTCTCAGGCGGTCCTGCCGGTAGGTAAGCTCGGCGCTGGCCCGGGCGATCTCCCCTTCTCCGTAGTTTGCGCTGGCCGAAACCGATCCGTTTAGGCCACCGGTCGGGTCTTCCTTGCGGACAATATTGATAAAGCCGGCGTTGCCCTCTGCCTCGAGGCGGGCCGGGGGGGCGGTGATGAGCTCTACGCTCTCGATATTCTCGGCGCTCAGGCCCTTCAAAAACTGCACAAGGTTGTCCTCGGGAACGTGGCTTTGCCGCCCGTCGATCATGACCCGCACCCCGTCCTTGCCCATCATGGAGACGGTTCCGGACTGTTCGTCGACAATCACGCCCGGGGCCTGCTTGAGCACCTCGAGGACCGTTTCGCCGGCCAGGGTGGGGCGGTCCCCAACATGAACGATCAGCCGATCCCCCTTTTGCTCGACGACCGGTTGCCGTGCCTTCACGGTTGCCTCCTCCATCTGTGTCGTCTTCTTGTCGAGCGTAATTTCCCCTAGATCCGTCGATTGGCCCTCGCTGACGGTAATCCCTCCAGACCTGTGATCCGCGTAGCCGAGCATCGAGACCTGAACCAGGTAGGTTCCGGGGGCAACGTTTTCGAACGTGAAGGTACCGTCCTCGGCGGTCGTGGTGCCGGAGACAAAACTTGAATCGGCGGCGGCCACGAGCTGGACGTTGGCCGGGGAGACTGGGGCACCGTCCGGACCCACAACGTGGCCAGTAATGGAGGCCTGCCCGGTCCCGGCAGGCTGCCCGTGAGCGGCGGCCGTCATCAACACAAAAAGCAGCGCAAGTCCCAAATGCTTGAGCAAACGAGCGAGTCGAGGGCGTTGAATCATGAACCTGGGCTTGAAGTGCGTCGAAGAGAGCGAAGAGATGTAGGATCGACTACGACGGGAGCACGCATCCGGCGAGCGTGCAGGCGCCGAGCCTACGGTCTGGATCGGGCCTGCGGGCGGTTGTGCTGTTGCCAATGGCACTTCATCCGTTTGCACCCATATGACCTTTGCTATACCTTCAAACTACGTGATCCTCCGGCAGGAGAGCTTCGGCAGGTATCTCTGGAGAGGCATCCCTAGTGGGCTTGCACAACTGAAACGAGAGAACTCGCAGATATCGTGACGCTGCTTCCATCCATCTCTCCCGCTTGGAAACTACCCGTCATCGCCGACCGCCGGCAGACCCTGGCGGGTGTGGCGCCGGAGGACCGCGGCCCGAAACCGTCAGAGCAGTTGTGCAGGGTCACTAGAGAGAGGGAGTTCTCATCATCGCCTTTTTGGGTCCTTCATTATTAAGCCACGAGAGATCGGCCCATATCTGCTCATCGCAGACGCAGTATCCGCCTCATTCACCTCTTCTTCATGAAGTGGGGTGACCGGCCATGCCCGTGTCCTCGACACAAAGCGCGACGCAGCTGCTCCTTCAGTTGCGCGAGGGGCAGGAGGAGGCGTTTGGCGACCTCTTCGAGCGGGTCTACACCGAGCTTAAAGCCCAGGCCCGCCGCCAGCGCAGGCGCTGGAAGGGGGACCCGACGCTTCAGACGACGGCCCTGATGCACGAGGCCTACCTCAAGCTCATAGGCCAGGAGGAGCGCTCCTGGAAAAGCCGCTCGCACTTCCTGGCGGTGGCGGGAACGGCAATGCGGCACCTCCTCATTGACCGTGCGCGGCGGAAGACCGCCCAGAAGCGGGGCGGAGACGAGCCGACCCGCTCCCTGGAGGCGCTTCGGGAGCGGTTCGGCCGCGAGATGGCGATGAGCGAGGGAGCGGCAGGCGAGGGGGCGATGAGCGAGGCGGACGCCGAGGCGTTTGTACTGCTCGAGGAGGCGCTCGGCCGGCTGGAAGAGGAGCATCCCCGGGCGGCGCGGGTGGTGGAGTGCCGGTTTTTCGCCGGCATGACGATCGAGGAGACCGCCGAGGCGCTTGGCGTCTCCGGGTCGACGGTGGGCCGGGACTGGCGGCAGGCGAGGGGATGGCTCTACCGGGAGATGGAGCGCATCCGAGGCGGCGGGCGCCTCGAGGACGGGGAGAGGGAGGAGTCCTGACCGGCAGCGACGGCCTCAGCCTGAGAGCGAGAGCCGATGCCTGAAGGTCAAGAGGAACCTACAGATCGGTGGGAGCGGGTCGGGCGCCTCCTGGAGGCGGCCTGGGAGGCCCCACCCGAGCGGCGCGGGGCCGTCCTCGAGGCCCGGTGCGAGGACCCGGAGCTGCGGGCGGAGGTCCGCTCGCTTCTGCAGGCAGAGGAGAACGCAGAGGGCTTTTTTGAGGACCTGGGACAAGCAGTGCCGTCCGGCACTGGGGCCGCGACGGGCGCTGAAGACGCGACGGGCGAGCCGGTCTCCGACCCGCTGGGGCTGGAAGGCTCGCAGGTCGGGCGCTACGAGGTCGAGGGGTGCCTCGGCGGGGGCGGGATGGGCATCGTCTACCGGGCCCGCGACCCGGACCTGGGCCGGGCGGTGGCGCTGAAGTTTTTGCCGCCATACCTGGCTACGAGCGCGGAGGCGGAACGGCGCTTCGTCCGGGAGGCCCGGTCGGCCGCCGCGCTGGAGCACCCCCACATCGCGACGATCCACGAGATCGGTCGAAGCGAAGAAGGCCTGCGCTTTATCGCGATGGCCTACTACGAGGGGGAAACCCTGAAAGAGAAACTCGCCCGGGAGGGGGCGCTTCCCGTAGGGGAGGCCGCCCGCTACGCCCGGCAGATCGCCGAGGCGCTCTCGGCGGCCCACGAGGCCGAGATCGTCCACCGGGACGTGAAGCCCGCCAACGTGATGGTGACCGGGCGCGGGGCGGTGAAGCTTCTGGACTTCGGCCTCGCGCGGGCCGCCGCCGAGACCGGGCTCACCGAGTCGGGGCTCACCGAGTCGGGGCGGCGGCTCGGCACCGCCGCGTACATGAGCCCGGAGCAGGCGCGGGGCGAGGAGGTGGGGCCTCAAGCCGACCTGTGGGCCCTCGGCGCCCTGCTCTACGAGATGGTGACCGGAACCCGGCCGTTTGGGGGCGGGCGGCCGTCGGCGATGCTGCAGGGCGTGCTACACGAGGAACCGACGCCAGTAGACGAGAAGCGGGCGGAGGTCGGCCCCGAGCTCGGGCGGGTGGTGCGTCGGTGTCTGGAGAAAGATCCGGCCGAGCGCTACGCCTCGGCCGAGGCGCTGCTGCGGGACCTGCGGCCGGTGGCGTCGG
>JAZKTD010000158.1:0-8035 GCA_036625705.1 Salinivenus sp. | reverse complement strand
ACATGCGCTCGGGGTCGTCGATGAGCGCGCCGCCAATCTTGACGACGATGGGATCAGTGTCCGCGTTCATTTGAGTCGTGTGCTGTGCATTGACGGTTGGGCCTCTGGAGGCGGCAGCGCGGGGGCGCGGGACCTTCTGCGTGAACGCCCACGCGCCCTCTCGCCCCCGCGCCCTCAGAGGTCCCAGACGTATTCGAGCAGGGCCTTCTGGGCGTGGAGCCGGTACTCGGCCTGGTCGAGGTGGCAGGCGTGGGGCCCGTCCATGACGGCGTCGTCCACCACCACGTTGCGGCGGACGGGCAGGCAGTGCAGGAACGCGCCCTCCCGGGTTTGGGCCATGCGCGCCTCGGTGATGCGCCAGTCCGTGCGGCGGGTGCGGGCCTTGGCCTCCCGGTCCGGGTCCCGGTACACGAGCGGGCCGCCCCACGACTTCGCGTAGACGACATCGGCCCCGTCGACGGCGGCGTCGAGGTCGTCGGTCGTCGTCACGGTGGCGCCGTGCGGATCGGCGAGGGCCTGAGCGTCGTTCAGGACCGAGGCGTCGAGAGCGTGGGTTTCGGGCCGCGCCACCGTCACGTTCATGCCGCAGCGCGCGGCCATCTTGATCGTCGAGTTCGGCACCGCCATGGGCAGGGCCTTCGGGTGGTAGGTCCAGGCCAGGACAAACGACCGGCCGGCGGGGTCCCCGTCGAACCGGTCGGTAAGCAGGGCGGCGTCGGACACTGCCTGGCAGGGATGCGCCCAGGCCGACTCGAGGTTGATGACCGGCACGGTCGCCACCTCGGCGACGCGGCGGATGAGCGTGTCGCGCGCGTCGGCCTCGTAGTCGGTGCCGGAGGCGAAGACGCGAACCCCGAGGGCGTCGTGGTAGCGCGAGAGGACCCCGATGGCCTCCCGCACGTGCTCCGCGGCGTCCCCGTCCATCACGGCCCCGTCCTCCCAGGCCAGGTTCCAGGTCCCCTCCCCCGGCGTGAGCGTGGTGCTGTCGGCCCCGAGGTGGGCGGCCGCCACCTCCATCGAGGTACGGGTGCGGAGCGAGGGGTTGAAGAAGAGGAGCCCAATCGTCCGGCCGGTCGCGGCGTCGGTCCGGAGGTCCTCCCGTCGGTGCTGCACCGCCCGGTCGAGGACGCGGCGCCAGACGGTGGCGTCGAGGTCGGTGGCGTGCAGCACGTGCCGCGGAGCGTCGGGGGGTGAGGCGGAATCAGAAGACGGAGGCATAATGGGCGAGCGGAAAGGATCCGAAGGCGGTGGAGGGGCGGGCGGTTCCTTACGCCGTCTCGGCGGCCGGGGCGTCCCGAAGGGCGGCGTGCAGGGCGTCGGCGAAGCGGCGGACGTCGTCGTTGCTCACCACGAGCGGCGGCATCAGGCGCATCACGTGCGGGTCCGACGACCCGCCCACGAGCACGCCTTGCTCGCGGAGCGCCGTCTTCACCGGCGCGACCGGGCGGTCGAGCCGCAGGCCCATCAGGCAACCCCGTCCGCGGACCTCCTCGACGACCGGCTCCACCTGCTCGCGGACCTGCTCGTGGATTTCGACGGCGCGGTCCATCAGGTTCTCCTCGACCAGCGTCTCGAGGGTCGCCTTCACGGCGGCCATCGCGAGCATGCCGCCCCCGTAGGTCGACCCCTGGTCGCCGGGCTCGACGGTCTCGGCCACCCGCTCGCCGACGAGGACGGCGCTGACCGGCACGCCCGTCCCGAGGCTCTTGGCCAGCGAGATCAGGTCCGGCGTAGCGGGCGCGTCCGGCCCGCCCAGCTGCTCCGCCATCGAGAAGGTGCCGGTGCGCCCGACGCCGGTCTGCACCTCGTCGAACGCCAGGAGCGTGCCGTATTTGTCGCAGAGGCGGCGCAGGCCCTGTACGAACTCGGGCGGCACCGCCCGCATGCCGGCGATGCTCTGGATCGGCTCCAGGATCACGGCCGCCACGTCCTCGCCCGCGAGGGCCGCCTCGGCGGCCTCCAGGTCGCCGACCGGGATCCAGGTGGTGTCGGGCAGGACGTCCTGGTAGGGCTCGCGCAGCGCGTCGTCGTAGGTGGTGGCGAGGCTGCCGAAGGTGCGCCCGTGCCAGCCCTCGACCAGGGCCACGACGCCGGAGCGGCCGGTGAACTTCCGCGCCAGCTTCAGCGACGTTTCGTTCGCCTCCGAGCCCGAGTTGGCGAAGAACACCTGCCAGGACCGGGCCTCGGGGGCCAGGGCCGTCAGGCGCTCGGCGGCCTGGGCCCGCACCGGGCTGTGGGCCACGTTCGAGTAAAAGAGCAGCTTTTCGGCCTGCGCCTTGATCGCGTCGACGACGGGCGCGGGGCTGTGGCCGAGCAGCGCCACGCAGTGCCCCCCGTAAAAGTCGAGGTATTCGTTGCCGTCCGCGTCCCAGACGGTGGCCCCGTCCCCTTCCACCAGGGCCATCGGCATCTTGCTGTAGGTGGGAATCTCCAGGTCGTTCTCGAGGGCGACGATTTCGTCGGTGGTCATGGAGTCGGCACAGTTCGATCGATGAAAGCAGAAATCGGACGGCGGACCGCCGTCGGCCGTCCGTCGTCTCTCCGTCACAGGGACTCCACTGCGGACGAGGTAATCAACCCTCTCGTTTCCGGGAGGCCCAGGGCTCGATTGAGATTTTGCACGGCCTGGCTCGCGGCCCCCTTCAGGAGGTTGTCGAGCGCGAAGCCGACCACGAGGGTGCCATCTCGCACCTGCCAGCCGACGTCGCAGAACGGGGTCCCCACGGTGGGCCGGAGTGACGGCAGCGTGCCCGCCGAGCATCGCACGAACGGCGCCTCGGCGTAGGCGGCCCCGAACGCCTCGCGCACCGCGTCGGGCGTCAGGGCCGCCGGCCCGTCGATGTGGGCCGTGCCCCAGATCCCGCGCGTCCAGGGGCCGGACGCCGGCACGAAGTGCAGGTCGACGTGGGCCCCAATCGTCTGCTGAATTTCGGGCGCGTGCTGGTGGGCGAGGACTTTGTAGGGCCGTACGTTGCCGTCCCGCGTCGGGTAGTGGGTGGCCGCGGACGGCCGGGCGCCGGACCCGGACGCCCCGGTGAGGGCCGTGACGTGGGCCGTAATCGGCACGTCCCGCGCAGCGAGCGGGGCCAGGGCCAGCGTGATGCCGGTCGCGTAGCAGCCCGGATTGGCGATGAGGGCGGTCGGGGCCCCCTCGCTCCACTCCGGCAGGCCGTAGGTCGCGGTGTCCAGGAGCTCGGGGGCCGGGTGCTCGACGTCGAACCACTCCGGGTAGACCGACGCGTCCCGGAACCGAAAGTCGGCGCTCAGGTCCACGATCGGCGCCTCCAGGCCGGCGTCGAGCAGCTCCGGGACCAGATGCATGCTCTGCCCGTGCTCCCCCGCCACGAGGACGGCGTCGAGTGCGTCGAGCGGCGTGTCGGGCGGGGCGACGAACGCCTGGTCGACCTGGCCGCGGAGCGACGGATGCGCCTCGGCAATCGGGTCCCCCGCGAAGGTCCGGCTCGTGACGGCTGCCAGCTGCGTCTGCGGGTGGCCGGCGAGGAGGCGGATAAGCTCGCCCCCCACGTAGCCGGCGCCGTGAAGCAGGCCCACGCGGCGCGTGTCCTCCGAGGAGTCGGCGATGGGGGGGGTTGGAGACGGAGTTGCGCGCGTCATATCGGGTGCAGTCTGGAACGGTAGGGCGCCCGGCGGAGGGCTTCTTTAGGAGGCGAGGGCCACTTCTTCGTTCGAGGAGTGGGAATCTGGGGCCGGCGGCCCCTCCGGGGCGTCGGTGCCGGCGAAGACGCGGTCCGGCAGGGCCTCGACCACCACGTCGACGAGGTCGGTGCTCTGCTGGAGGGCGTTGAGGGCCGTGATGCCGAGCTTTTGCTTGATGTAGCGGCGCCCGACGTCGTTGTCGGTCACGGGTCCGGTCACGGCGGTAATGTCGGTGTGGTACCGTTCGCGGAACGTTGTCTCCGCGGCCCAGGCGCCGGAGAGGTCGGCGGCGGCCACGATGTGGGACGCGATGAAGGACTGCAGCTCCATGTCGGTCAGCAGGTCGTCGACGCCGTAGTAGCCGACGAAGCCGTCGCCCATCTCGGTGACGATCACGTCCAGGTCCTCTGTCTCGTTCAGGTGGTGGATGACGCCCTTCGCGATGGGGGTCATGGCGTCCTCGACGGTGCAGGCGATGCCCGCGTCGGTGAACGTAGAGACGGCCGTGGCCCCGTGCTCCTGCATCCGCCGCACGTCCCGCATCAGGGAGGCGCCCGTCAGCTTGGCGGCCCCCACCTGGAGGCCCATCTCCGAAAGCCCCTCCACGATGATGCTGGCGGCCTTGGTCTTGCCGGTGTCCATGGCCGTGCCGCTCACGTTCACGATGGGGACCGACGTCTCGAGCCGGTGTACCATCTCCAGGGCGTCTTCCTGGATGCGGGCGTGGACCCACTGGTCGTCGCGCTGTACCATGACGGCGCCGATGACCTCCACCGGCAGGGCCGGGCCCAGGTTGGGGTGGGTGGACGTGCACTCCCCCACGAGGCCGCCGAGGTTGAGCACGTTGAGCGTGTCGCCCGGCGCGATGTGGCGGGGCACCCGGCCGCTGTAGCCCTTCAGCGCCTGGCGCCCGCCCAGCGTGCAGGCCAGCACGTCGCCCTCTTTGATGTGGCGGAAGACCCCGTCCTGGCATTCCACCTCGTCGTACTGGTCCTTCTCGCTGAGGGCGCGCACCGCGATCACGTAGCCGTGCTGGGCCACCACGTAGGGCGAGACGGTCACGGGCGACTCGATGGCACAGTGCGCCGTGCTGGAGGCGACTTTGTCGACGGCGCCGGTCAGGAATGCATCGTCGGTCATGGCGAAAGGCGGGATTGGGAGTCGGAAAATGAGAGGAGGGCTACGCAGCGGAGGGACTCGGGGACGCGTCGTCGGGGACGGGCGCGGCGTCGGACCGGGCCGTCTTGGCGAGCAGGGACGGCACGGCGGCGAGCGTGGTGTACCCCTCCGCGTCCCGCCCGTCCCACAGCGCGTTCTCCTCGCCGTAGGTGGCGGTGCTCGCGTCGAACATGGAGTGGGGGCTCTCGACCCCCTGGACCCGAACGGTGCCTTTGTAGAGCTTCACCGTAACGTCGCCGCCCACCACGTCCTGGCTGTGGTCGAGGAACGCCTCGACGTCGCGCATCACGGGATCGAAGTACTGGCCCTCGTGCAGCAGCCGCCCGTAGAAGGCCCCGAACTTCTCCTTCTGGACCTGTTGCCACTTCGAGAGCACGACCTTCTCGAGCTCCCGGTGGGCCGTAATCAGAATCTGGGCGGCCGGCGCCTCGAACCCAACCCGGCCCTTGATGCCGAGAATCGTGTCGCCGACGTGGATGTCGCGGCCGACACCGTGCGCGCCGCCGATCCGGTTGAGCGTCTCCACGAGGTCGACGCCGCCCGTGGTCTCGCCGTCGAGGGCGACCGGCAGGCCGTCCGCGAAGGTGAGGGTCAGCTCGCGGGGCGTGTCCGGGGCCTCCGTCGGGGGCACCGTGTCCGGGTAGGCCGTCTCCGGGAGCGGCTGCTCGCTTGTGAGGGTCTCCTTGCCCCCAATGGTGGTGCCCCAGAGGCCCCGGTTGATCGAGTAGTCGGTGGTATCGGGCGGCACCGACACGCCGCGCTCCTCAAGGAAGGCCGTGGACTGCTCCCGGCTCAGGCCGAGACGGCGAATCGGGGCGAGAATCTCCAGGTCCTCCCCGACCACCTGCAGGGCCACGTCGAACCGCACCTGGTCGTTGCCGGCGCCCGTAGATCCGTGCGCGACGGTCGACGCGCCGACCTCCCGGGCCACGTCGGCCACGCCCCGGGCCTGCACGATGCGCTCCGGCCCCACACACAGCGGATAGACGCCGCCGCGTAGCACGTTGCCCTTTATGAGGTAGCTCAGGTGGGCGTCGTAGAGGCGCGTCCGGCCATCCACCACGTGGTGGGCCTCGGCCCCCAGCTCGAGGGCGCGTTCTTCGATGGCCGATCGGTCGGCCGGCGTCACGCCGCCGGTGTCCACCGTGACGGTGTGAATCGGCTGGTCGTACTCCTCCCGGAGGTACGGGACGCAGAAGGACGTGTCGAGGCCGCCGCTGAAGGCGAGAACGATGGGCATCGATCCGAAGTCCGTTGTGGGCAAATAGAAAAAGGCGCTGGCTCGAAGGAACCAGCGCCGGGACAAAGGCCGGGGGCCGCGTCAAATGTTGGATGCACTCCAATCAGTCGTCGCCGCGGACGCCAGTTCCAGAGATCGGGGGTCGGGACGGTCGGAGCCGTCGCGCAGTGGATCGTCGTCGGAACGTCCGGGCAATGTGGTGCGGAGCATCTGTCATAGCACTTTCCACGGTAGGAATCCGGTGCGGCTCTGTCAAGCCATTCCGGGCCGATTTCGTGACGAACCCGTGAATGGAAGCGCTTCGGGCCCGCGCATCACTCTCCCGACGGGGCATTCACCGCCCCGGTGACCTCGACCGAGACGTCGTTCCCGCCTCCGTCGTCGAAGCCTCCTGTCATCTGAAACGAAAACGTGGCCCCGATCCGCTCCTCGCTCACGTACGTGAGTTCGAGCGTCCCATCGGTCGCTGCGAACTGAGCGTGGTCGAGGCTCAGGAAGGCGAGGACGCCGGGGGGGCTGTCCGGGCGCTCCATCCGAAAAAGCTCCGGCTCGAGCACCTCGTAGGTCCGAAGCTCCGGGGGCCGAGGCTCGAGCTCAATCGACAGGCCGGGGCCGTCGCGGGCACCGAACTCCAGTCCGGTAAGCGCCCCGTCGCGTCGCCGGTAGTAGGCCGTCCCGCTGAGCGTGTCGGAGACCGCCCCGGTGACGTGCGCCGTGAATCGGCCCTCGGGAACGTCCGGGGGGGTGCCCTGTCCCTCGCACCCGACTCCCAGGAGACTGCCGACAAGCAGCAGGACGACGCCGAGCAGCAGGCGACACGGAGCGGGTCGGGACAGGGGGATCATTGCGGAAGCACGCGCGGCGCGAACGAGACGGGCGGTTCGGTGGTTTGGACGGACATCGTAGGGTAGGGGTCGTCGCTGCCCGTTGCAATTGGCTACTGGTCCTTTCCCGTCCCTTTCATGTCGCCGGACGTTGCCCTGGAGGGCGACCGCATTGTCACGGCCAACCGGGCGCTCCTGCGGCGCAATGCCCGCATGGCGGCCCGAATTGCGGCCGCGGTCGCGTGAGGCGGGCTCCCCCCCTACCCCACCTGGGCCCGCACCTCTTCGAGCCGCTCTTTCACCTCGCGGTCGACGTCCTCCACCTCCATCGGGATGTCGTCGTCGATCGGCACCGCGTCGAGGATGAGACGGGCGCTCCGGCTGTAGGTGAAGTAGTTGTAGGTCCAGTTCACAAAGGCGCTGAGCCGGTTGCGGAAGCCGACGAGCTTCGCGATGTGGATGACGACCCAGAGGAGCCACGCAACCACGCCCCGGAACGCGATGCCCCCGGCCAGCTCGGCGACGGCGGCGTTGCGGCCGATCGTGGCCATCTGTCCGTAGTCCTGGTACTCAAAGGCCTCGGGATCGCCCCCGAGCACGCGGCGGCGCACCTGATCGGCGGCGTGGCGGCCGCTCTGCAGGGCCACCTGCGCGAGCTGCGGCTCGTACCCGTCGGTCCCGTCCATCGCAGCCATGTCGCCGACGGCGTAGACCGCCGGGTGGTCGGGCACGCTGAGGTCCGGGTTCACGACGACCCGGCCGTCGGGGGCCTGTTCGGCGCCGAGCAGGTCGGCCACCGGGCTGGCCTTCACGCCGGCCGCCCAGATGAGGGTCTCCGACGGGATCATGCTCCCGTCGTCGAGGTGCACCGCGTCGGCCTCGACGCGCTCGACGGCCGTGTTGGTGCGGACCTCCACGCCCCGCTCTTCGAGCACGCGGCGCGTGTAGGTGCGCTGCTTCTGCTGGTATGGGGGCAGCAGGTCGTCCTGCATTTCCAGGAGAACGCAGCGGGCCCGCTCCTGCGGGTGGAAGCCCGCGAAGTCGTCGTCGAGCGTGGCGAAGAGCTCGACGAGCGCCCCCGCCATCTCCACGCCCGTGGGCCCGCCCCCCACCACGACGAACGTGAGCGTGCCGT
>JAZKTD010000157.1:0-8154 GCA_036625705.1 Salinivenus sp. | reverse complement strand
GCAGCGGCAGCGCGTAGGCGTAGCAGTCGGCACGGACGATCGTCATGGGGGCTAGTGCAGCGTCAATCGTGATTATGCAAGTACGCGCGATCTCAAAATCCAAGGCAGGTCGCTCCGAGCAAGGCCATCTAGATGGCCAAAGTCGAGGAGCCTCCTCGAAGAAGGCGGCTTCGACGGGAAGATTTCTCGACTGGGAATCTGAGATTCCCTTGCTCGAAATGACGTGCCCGGGTTTTGGATTTTGAGATCGCGCGGTCGTACCAAGAATGAGCATTGACACAGTACTAGAGGCTCCATCCGACGGCGAAGAGGACCGACCAGAGGGCCAGCAGCCGGCCCGTCGTGGCGAGCAGGGGATTTAGGGCCTCGGGGGTAGAGGTCCGGGCCGCGGTTCGGACCGCCCGAACGACGCCCGGCACCAGCAGCAGCGTGGTCAGGAGCCAGGGGTGCCGCCCGGTCCAGAGGACGAGCACGACGGGCACGAGCAGGGCTCCACCCAGGGCCGCCCCGTACAGGGCCACGCCGGCCGATCGGCCGACCCGCACGACCAGGGTGCGCTTGCCGGCCGCACGGTCGTTTGGGGCATCCCGAATGTTGTTCACGAGGAGGATGCCCACCGAGAAGAGGCCGGGTCCCACCCCGGCGACGAGGACCTCCGGCGGGCACGCGAGGGCCTGGACGTAGTAGGCGCCCCCCACGGCCACGGGCCCGAAGAACAGAAACACGGCCAGGTCGGCCAGGCCGAGTGCGGCGAGCGAGTACGGGCCGGCGGTGTACCAGATCGCAGTCGCAATGGACGCGATCCCAATCACGAAAATCGGCCAGCCGCCGCGGTAGATCAGGTAGGCCCCGGCGGCCACCGCCGCGCCGAAGACGACGACCGTGGCCCTGCGCATGGTTGTGGGCGCGACCAGGCCCGCCTGTGTCACGCGAAGGGGACCCACTCGGTCGTCGGTGTCGGCCCCCTGCAGGTAGTCGGTGTAGTCGTTGTGGTAGTTGACGCCGATCTGGATCAGGGTGGCGCTCAGGAACGTGAAGGCGGCGGCCACCGGCGCCGCGCTGCCCGCCTCCACCGCCATGGCCGTCCCGACCAGCACCGGGGCCAGGGACGCCGCGAGGGTCTTGGGCCGGGCGGCCAGGATCCAGACACGGAGCCGATTCAACACCTGGGGCATGGAAGAAAAACGGTCGGGTGCGGGAGAGAGTCGCCGGACCAAGCTCAGGGGGACGGGGCCGTCGTACGCAGAAAGTCGGCCAGATGAGCCAGGAAGGCCTGGGGACGCTCGGCGTGTACGTTATGGCCGGCCCTCGGGACCAGAACCCGTCGGGCGTCCGGAATCTGCATGTAGGCCTGTGCCGTCGTGTCGGTATACTTTTCGTCCAGGGCCCCCGTCAGCACGAGCGTGGGGGCGGACAGATCCCCCAGGCGATCCCAGAGCGGCGGCTGTCGACCGGGACTCAGTCCCCGAAGCGCCCGGGCAAGCTCGTCGGGATCGTTCGCCCGCCGCCGCGCCACCATGTCCTCCACGAGCCCGTGCCGCTCGAGGGAAGCAAACAGGGGCATCCGATACCAGTCCCGCAGAAAGGCATCGAGGTCTTCGCGGATGCGTCGGGCGCGTTCGGCGTCGACCGCGCGTCGCCGGGCACGGGCCTCGTCCCCCTCGACCCCGGGGGAGACGGATTCCAGGACCAGGCGATGCACGCGGTCCGGGTGGAAGAGAGCAAAATACAGCGCCGCGCGCCCGCCCATCGAGTAGCCGACGAGGGTACACCGGTCAATCCCGGCGTCGTCGAGCACGTCGGCGAGGGCCTGCGTGGCCCCTTCCATGCAGTACAGGTGGTCGGGCCGCCCCAGCGAGTCGCCGTGGCCCGGCAGATCGACCGTCAGGCTGAAGACGTCCGTTTCCAGGGCCGACACCACGGGCGTCCAGTCCGACCCGGCGCCCATGAAGCCGTGAAGGAAGCAGAGGGGGGGCCGGTCCGGCGCCCCGTGCGTGCGGTAGTGTAGCATGGTAGAGACCCGATCGTCCACAGGCTCCGGGCACATGGTCGGAACGACGGATGGCGGAACTGAGGACGATCTGTACGGATCCGAACCGCCCCGCAGTTCGTCCCGAAATGTGATCTATCAATGGTTTTTCGGCGGGGGAGAGCGGCGGCCTGTCCCGGCCGGAGGGGGCTCCGCCCGAGGGGCGTGTGATCAGGCCGTTCCGGGCTCGGGCCAGTTCTCGATCTGGTCGATTGCCGCCGCCGCCCGCTGCTCGATCGCCTCGTGGACCTCACGGTTTCGCTGGCGATCGGTGTCCACCTCGATGAGGGACGGCCCGCTGTGGTCGCAGGCATCGCGGTAGGCCGCGCGGAGCGACTCCATCGACGCGGGGTGCGCGTACGTCAGGTCAAACGTCTTCGCCGCGTCCTCGAAGGATCGGTGCTGGGGCGTCGTGAAGTACGGCTCGAACACCTCGTCGTGGTCGCGGATCGGCAGGAAATGGAAAATGCCGCCCCCGTCGTTGTTGATGACGACCACAACGACCGGTCGGTCTCGGAGGAGGGCGAGGCTGTTGAGGTCGTGCCAGAGGGCCAGGTCCCCGAGGACCACCGTCGCCGGGCCCTGATGACCGAGGGCGAGGCCGGCGGCGGTCGCGACCGTTCCGTCGATCCCGCTGGCCCCCCGGTTGGCGTAGGCCGGCCCGGATCCCCCGTCCGGGGCGGCGTGCCGGTTGAGGTCGCGCACCGGCATGCTATTTCCCGCCAGCAGGGCGTGTCCCGACGGCCGCTCGCGGGACAGCATCGTGGCCACGGCCGGCTCGGTCAGCGCCCCGGCTGCAAGGTGCTCGTCGACCACCGTTCGGACCCGATCGTTCGCGACGCTCCAGGCCCGGCGCCACGGGGACGACCCGTCTCGGGCCTCCAGCCGCGCCCGCATCGCGTCGACGAACGGCGCGACGCCGGCCTCGATGTGGTGAGTCACGCGGTGATCCGGATCCAGGCGGGCCGGGGTCGGTCGCACCACGGCCCGAACCGCGGGGGCCGCCTCTCGGAGGAACAGCCGCAGGCGCTTCGACACGGCGCGGCCGCCCACGTGCAGCACGGCGTCGGGCCGTAGGCGGCGCCGGGCCCGGTCGGACGTCAGGACGAGGTCCGCAAACGGAACCAGACTTCCCTCGGGGGTGGGGCCAAGCCGGAGGCGGGACGTAAGGTCCGGCACCAGCGGCCACCCGAGACGACGGGCCAGCCGTTGGACGGCCTCCGCCTCGGCCGCGGTGTCCAGCCGCCCCGCGACCAGAAGCCCTCGGTCCAGGGGCGCGAGCTGCTCGAGGACGTCCTCGATCTGGGCGGCGTCCGGGCCGACGTCCGGCGTCGGATACCGGGTAAAGGGGCCGTCGGACCGGGCCCAGTCGGTCACGGCGTCGGGGATCGGGGCCGACGGCGGATCGTCGACCGGCTCCAGCGGCTTCCGGAAGCCGCAGTTCAGGTGCACCGGGCCGGCCGGCACACGGCACGCCCGGTGCACGGCCTGGTCGACGGTGGTGAGGACGTAGGCCGGGTCGATCGCCTCCGACGGCGGCGGCACGTCGACGTGGTGCCGCACAAAGTCGCCGAAGAGCTTAACCTGGTCGATCGTCTGGTTCGCCCCTGTGCCCCGGAGCTCGGGCGGCCGGTCGGCCGTGAGGAGGACCATCGGCACGCCGTCGACCGACGCCTCGACGACGGCCGGGACGCCGTTCGCCACGGCGGTCCCGGAGGTCGTGATCCAGGCCGCCGGGGCCCCGTCGGCCCGTGCATGGCCGAGGGCGGCGAAGGCATTTCCGCGCTCGTCGACGTGCATCACGACGTCGGCGTCCGGGTGCCGGGCGACGGCCACTGTGAGGGGCGTCGAGCGGGCGCCCGGCGCCGCAAAAAACCGGTGTACGCCCAGCCGCACGAGTTCCTCGATGAGCATCCGGGCCCACAGGTGCGTGAGGTTGGGGGCGTCGAGGGGAAACGGGGTCGAGGTGGACACGAGCGAAGCAGACGTGGAGACACGAAGGGGACGACCTACGGCTGGGCCTCGTCCTGGGGGTCGAGCAGGCCGAGCACCGCGGCAAAGTCGCCGATCTTCTGCTCGATCTCGGCCCATTCCCGGTCGGGGGCGGATCCCTCCACGATGCCGGCCCCCGAGAAGAGAGAGAGCGTCGAGGGCGCCAGGAGGCCCGACCGGATCGCCACGGCAAAGTCGGCGGCGTCCGGCGCAATCCACCCGACGGGGCCGGCGTACCAGCCACGGTCGAAGGGCTCCTGCTCCCGGATGGCGGCAAGCGCCGCGTCGGCGGGCACGCCCCCTACGGCGGGCGTGGGGTGAAGGGCGTCGAGGAGGTCGGTGGTGTCGGTGTCGGGGCGGAGAGTTCCCCGGATCGGGGCGTGAAGGTGCCGGCCGCGGGCCAGGGCCAGGTCCGAGGGGGTGTCGGCCCCGTCCAGGGCGGTGCAGTGGGGCTCCAGGGCCTGCTGGATGGCCCGCTGGACGAAGGCGTGCTCGCGCCGCTCTTTCGAACTCGTGAGCAGCTCCTCGCGGAGGGCGGCGTCGGCCGCGGGCGTGTCTCCCCGTCCACGGGTGCCGGCAACCGCCTCACTCAGCACGGCCTGCCCGTCGCGCCGCACGAGCCGCTCGGGCGAGGCGCCCACGAACGTGGGCCCGGCGGGCGGCCCGAAGGCAAAGTGGAAGCACCCGGGCGTGGTGGCCTTCAGGTGCGACAACACACGCAGGGGGTCGACGTGCCGGTCGAGGCCGAGGGCCACTTTGCGGGCAAAGACGACCTTGTCGAGCCGGCCCGCGGCGATGGCCGTCAGGGCCCAGCGGACCATCGCGGTCCAGCCGTCCCGGTCCGGGCGGTCGGCGCGGCGGACCGGCCCCGGGAGCGGGCCGGTGGATGAGGCCGACGGAAAGGCGAGCGCCCGGATTGACGACAGAAGCTCCGCCGAGCGGTCCGTGTCGCGGGGAAGCACCAGGTTGCAGGCGAGGACCTGTCGGGGATCGTAATCCAGGATCTCGAAGCGAGGCAGGACGAACCGGTAGGTCCCGAAGGACTGCCAGGCCGCGTCCGGCTGGCGGGGCGGGCGCGGGTCGGGCGCGTCAAACCGCACGCCCCCGAAGTACCGCTGGCCCGCGTCGGCGTGGCGGAAGCGCTCCTGCAGCCGCCGCTGGAGCGTCCCGTAGTCGATAGGGTGGCCCTGCCCCTCGAGGACGTCGGCCCGACCGACCGCCGCGACAACCGGCCCCTCCGTCGGCTCAGGAGCCGCCTCTCGGTCGTCGGTCGCCCCGGGCGCGGCCGTCCGGGGCGCCCAGTAGAGCTGTTCGTCCGCGTCCTGAGCCTGCATCCAGGAAATCGGGGCGACCGGCTCGTCGAGCGGCACGCACAGACGAACCAGTCGCCGGGTCCCATTCGCGGTCGTCCCCAGCACCGAGAGCGCCTGCTCCGCGAGGACGCGAAGCGGCTGGTCGACGTTCTGGTCGAATTGCGGACAGGGGGTGAGAGAAGTGGGCATGGAAAGAGCCCTGTTCAGAGTACAGCGGCAAAACGGGAAGAGGCCCGACGCGGCCGGGGACGGAGGCTCAGTCCGCAGCGTCGTCCGCGTCGGTCCGGGCCCCCCAGTTATCGAGGATGTCCTGGGTGATGGCGTCCACCTGCGGGACCGACACGCGGTGCTTGAGGGCGGCGCGGACCATCAGTCCCCGGAGAATCTGATCAGTTACGGGCAGCGGGTAGAGGCGTCGTCGAAGGGCGCGGAGCCCGCCCCGAACCGCCCAGTCGACGATCCCCCACCGGAAGAGCACGAACGCGGCCAGCCCCACCCCGACGGCCGCAAATCGATCCGCCATGGCAAAGAGGCTGAGCACAACCGTGTAGTAGCCGCCCTGTGCGAGAGTGCTGCTCAGAAGACGGACGGCCCGGGTGCCCCAGAGGCTCGGGACGGCCGGGCTCGCCAGCGCCCAGCCCAGGTACAGCCCGGCGGTCGCCACCACTGCCCAGACGGGCGACAGCCCCCACAGAAAGAGCGGCATCAGCCACAGGGCGACCGTCCGGGGCGAATCGATCCAGAGGTCGGCCCGCTCGACGAGATCCTCGAGACTAATGTGGTCGAGCACCTCTCCGGCGTAGTCACGAGCCTGTTCTTCCGGAATGTGGTACCAGCGCCCCGCCGCGGTGACCATGCCGTACGGCGTGTTCACGAACGTCGGGGGCGGCCCGTCGGAGGCCATGACTGAGCGCTTCGTGAGAGGAGAGTCAGGGAGAGAGCGATCCAGAGCGGAATTTTTGGATCGGTAGTGCCCAACACGGGGCACGGGGTGCAGTTTCGATCAGTTCTGAACGTTTTGGGTACCTTCGCGCGGCTGCAGGGAGAGACGGTCGCCGACCCGAATGCGAAACCTTGGGTCGTCGAGGCCGGCGGCCACCAGGGGCGGACGGAGCATCTTTTCGAGGGCCCGCGCCGTGTTCACCCGCGGCTGCGTGGCGGTTGAAATGCGCTCGTCGGCCTGCGTCCGGAAGGCCCCGTGCACCGCGGAGAGCGCCCGGTTGCGCACCTCTTCGTTTGCCTCCGAGGGAAAGACCCGCATCCACCCCTGGGTCCGGGTTCGCACCCGGAGGCGGGACAGCTGCGGCTCGACGCTGTACACCGACAGCTCCGGCAGGTCCACCGCCACGATGCCCCCGTCCTCGAGGGTGATCATCTCGGGCGAGAGGGCCCGAACGTCGAAGCCGTAGGACACCCGTCCCGGCACTTTTACCCGCGTCTGCGAGGAGCCTCGCAGCAGCGGCAACAGGCTCGGCTGCGTCCGGTCGAGCACGTAGGTCAGCCAGTCGGGGGTTGCGTACTGGGAGGAGTCGATGCGGACCGTCACGCTGATGGTGAGGCTGCCGGTCACGAAAAAAGACGCCGGTGCCTCCTCCTGCACCGTCGTGATCACGGTCCGCCGCACCTCCGACGTCGACGGGCCCTGCGTCCACCACACCGCCACGCCGATGCTCAGGAGAAGCCCGACCAGCAGTCCAACGCCGAAGATGGTGCGCATTCGTCCCGTCATGCCCGAGGGTCGAGGATGGAAACAGTGCGAGCAGAAAAATCAGAGCCGGAGCAGCACGAGGGCCAGGGCGGCGAGCCCGAGGCCCCACCGGTTGGCGAGCGTGAGCCGCTCGTCCCAGACCACCACCCCGAGCCCGGCGGCCAGGATCATGATCGCGATGTTGTTCGCCGGAAAGACGAACGGCCCCGGAAGGTCGGCGATGGCGCGGAGGAGAAACTCGAGCGATCCGTAGTTGACGACGCCCAGGAGCACGCCCCACCCGATCGCCGCCGCGGCGGGCCATCGCCCGTACCAGACGCCCCGGATGCCGATGATGAGCCCCCCGACGACGAACGCCGCCGCGAAGGCGAGCAGGAGAAACAGCACCCGGCTGGTGCCGCCCCCGAAGCCCTCCTCGAAGGCCTTCATCGACAGATCGACGCCGCCCCCTGCCAGAAACGTCAACGCGAGGACGAGGAACGCGTGCCCGTCGACGTCACGGAGCCGCCCGCGGAGGGAGCGGGGAACGGAGCCGGGCGTCCCGGCCTGCGGGGGGCGGTGCTTTTGGGCAATCAGAAAGAAGGCCAGGGCGGCCAGCCCCATCCCCACCCCCTGCAGGAGTGTGGGCACCTCCTCCCACACGAGCCAGGAGGCCAGAAACGGAATGACGACCGACACGCGCATCACGCCGATGGCAAGGGCCATGCCCGCCACGTCCGTCGCGTAGGAGAGCAGAAAAAACCCGGCAATGAGCAGGGTCCCCACGCCGGCGGCCAGCCCCAGCAGGGCCGGCGACAGCGCCACCCCGCCCGCCGCCCGCTCGCCAACCAGGATCAGCACAGCCGCCACGGCGACGGCGGCGGCGTAGTTGACGGTGAGGAGCGTCGTCCGGTCGATTCCCTTCCGTCCGGTGTGCTTGAAGATCATCCCGATCGACACGCTGCACAGGACCGCCAGGACGAGATCGAGCATGCTGAAGACAGCCGTGGAGGGTCTGCGAAGGACCGGGTCCCGGGGGAGGGTGGGGCCGACGCCCACCGGGCCGCTACTGCACCGACCGCTACTGCTCCGAGAGGAACGTATAGTACTGCACGCGGGGCGGGATGGGCTCG
>JAZKTD010000156.1:0-8287 GCA_036625705.1 Salinivenus sp. | reverse complement strand
CTTCGCGGGGCGGCGCAACTCGCGACGGAGGCGACCCTGGAGGGGACGCGCCTCGTGGAGGCGGTGCACGCCGCTGTTCTCGCTCTCCTCCGGGGCCACCCGACCGGAGCGCGGCCACAGGCCGCCGGGCTTACCGGCTGGGTCTACCGCACCGTCCGACGGATCGCTCACGTCTCGGGGTGGGTGGGCACTCGGGTGCTGGAGGGGTCCGAGCAGGTGATAGGGCCCGGGCGTCCGCCCGACAGTCGGGCCCGTCAGCAGCTGCTCTCCGTGCTCAACGGCGTCATGGGCGATCACCTCGTCGCGTCCGACAGTCCCCTGGCGCGCCCGTTCTCGATGCGCAGTCCCGACGGTGCACGAGTCGACGGAGACGCCCGGGGCCCGGCCGCCCCCGACACGCTCGTCGTGTTCGTCCACGGCCTGTGCCAGAGTGATCACGCCTGGATGCGGGGAGCGGGCGACCGATCCGGGCCCGTCGAGGCCCTCGCCGCGGCCGTCGACGGCGTGCCGATCCTCGCCCGGTACAACAGCGGCCGCCCCATCCGGGCCAACGGGCGGGCCCTGGCCGAGCATCTGGACGCGCTGACCGCCCCGCCGGACGGGGCCTCCCGGCTCGTCCTCGTGACCCACAGCATGGGGGGGCTGGTCGCCCGCAGTGCCGCGCGTCATGCCCGTCGGGCCTCTGCCGGCTGGCCCGATCGGGTCACGGAGACCATCTACCTGGGCACGCCCCACCGCGGGGCCCCGCTCGAACGCGCCGGGGCCTGGGTGGAGGATCAGCTTCGTCGGACCCCGCTCACCGCTCCGCTCGCAACCCTCGCCACCCTCCGGAGCCAGGGCATCCAGGACCTGCGGCACGGCACCATCGGCCCGGAGGAGTGCGCCACGCACCCTGCGGACCGAGACGAGGGGGCTACGTGCACCCCGGGCCGCGTCCTCTACGGGGCGGGCACCCTGGCGTCGGGCCGGACGACCCGCGACGTGATCGGCGACGGCCTCGTCCCGGTCTCCAGTGCACTGGCGTCTTCCGGCGCCTCCGATGGAGCGACCCGTCGTCTCTTCGAGGGCCTGGGGCATCTGGAGCTCGTGCGCGACCCCGCCGTCGCGGAATACCTGTGCGGCTGGCTGTCGGAGGACGGCCCGGCCCCTGCGCTCGGCTCCGCGCCCTAACGACCGGGACCGCGGGAGCCCCCGGACTCACGGAACGAGTCGGCCAGGGCCTCGCCCGTCTCCAGGCCATTTTGGAGGGCAGCGTCCACCCGACCCTCGCCTGCGACCCAGTCGCCGGCCGCATAGACGCCCTCCGCGGCCGCGTCCCGGATTGCCTCCTGCTCGACGCCCTCCGCGGCGAGCGCGTACCTCCACCCCTGATGATCGGTCCAGTCGGGGTCGAGGAGGCGCCGGTCGCCCACAATGTCCGCGGCGTGTCGGGTAAGGGCGTCGACATTCTCCTGAGGCGGGGCGTCGTACCGCTCGGTGGCCCATTCGGGGTTCGCCTGCACGATGAGAACCGAGGCTCCGTCGGGAACGTGGCCGGGCTTGCGCTCTTCCCGCCCGATCCAGCCGACCTCGTGCTCCTCGTCGGCGTTGGCGAGGGCGTAGTAGGGGGCGTCGAGTTCAAAATCGTACCCGAGGACGGCGGTCCAGCCGGTTCGGTACCGCACCTCGTCGGCGGCGTCGCCGAGACGGTCCGCGGCCTGCACGCCGGTCTCGCTCAGGAGGGGGGCGGTCTGGGGAGCCGGCGGGTTCAGTAGGAGGGCGTCGAACGGCCCGTACTCGGTTCCCTCGGTGTCGGCGAGCCGCCAGTGCCCGTCGTGGGACACGTCCGCGATGCGGGTCTGGAGCAGGACGTCCGCGGCGGTGGCCCCGAACAGGTGCTTGGCCAGGCGCGTGATGCCGTCCTCGTACGTCCACCGCCGGGCGTCTGCGTCGGGCCCTTCCGTGACGTGCCCGTCGGCGTCGAAGGTCCAGACGGGGCCCTGCACCTCGACGAGGCGATCGTCGAACCGGTCGGTCACGAGCGCGCTGACGGGGCCGCCTGCGTCCTTGAGGTAGTTGGCCCCGTACTCGTAGACGGTGCCGTCTCGTCTCCGCGCGGCGGCGCGGCCGCAGACGCCCCGCGACTTCTCGAAGACGGTCACCTCAGCCTCAGGGAGGGCACTGTCGATCACGTACGTGGCGGCTGCACCGCCGGCGCCCGCACCAATTACGCCGATTTGAACTGTCATCGTTCTGTGTCGAGACGAGGTCTCGAGGACTTGTGGGGAAGAAACTGAGGAGTGGCTGTCCCTACGATCGAGGGGGGCCCGGGGAGCCCGCCGGGCGGGCCGGTGGCCACTTCTGATCAAAGAACCAACGCCCAAAGAAAGAGCGCCGCCCCCCCAGATTGTCAAGGCGTGGTCGTGACGGACCGGTAACGGGTGCAGCGCCCGCCCGACCGGCCGGGGATCATCCCGGGAACGTGTTGATTCCCACCGGTCCACGATGTCTTCGATCGACCTGTCGATCCGCGGCCATGGCCCTCGCCAGTACCGTTTTCCTGACGAACCAGATCCAGCGGCTGGCCGACTTTTACGAGACGCTGCTCCAGAACGCGCCCACCTGGTGGAGCTTTACGCGCCGCAGGAGGCGTCGGAGGCGGCCTGACAGACGGAACGTTGCGGCGCCTCGGACCGAGACCTTCATGCAGAAGGTCCGTTACGAGGGGTAACAAGAACGATGGATGCGATCCAGGAACAGGTCGGGCCGTTGTTCTTGCGTGACTGAGTGGACGCCGGTTCGGAGGGTTCCGAAATGTCTCTGCTTGCCCCCACAGCAAGACGGACGCGGGGGACTTCGTCCTGGAGGACGGCACCGAAGACGGGGCGAAAGCTCCCGGTGCATCCGAGACCGACCGACGGACGTTACACCGGCGGCCCGAGCCCGTCGGGGAGTCTCGTGCCCGTCGCTGCTCCTATTCATCTTCATTCCGACCACTCGCTCGCTTCATGGCCCGGGACTCTCGTCGACGAATTCAATTTCCAGCCCCCGAAGAGGCGGAGGTAATCACGGAGGAGGCGCCGGCTCCCGGGCCCGGAGAGGTCCGCGTGCGGACCGCATACTCCGCCATCAGTCCGGGCACCGAGCGACTCGTGTATCAGGGCAACGTCCCCGGCGATCTCCAGGCCGACACGTCGATCGAGGCCCTTCAGGGCGATACGCTGTCGTACCCGATCTCGTACGGGTACGCCTGCGTGGGGACGGTGGACGCGCTGGGGGAGGGGGTCGACAGCGACTGGATGGGGGCGCCGGTGTTCGCGTTTCAGCCGCACATGTCCCGGTTCGTGGCCTCGACCGACGCCCTCCTCCGCCTGCCCGCCTCCGCGAGCCTCACGGACGCCGTGATGATTCCGTCGCTGGAGACCGCCGTCAATCTGGTGATGGACGGGCGGCCGATGATCGGGGAGACCGTCCTGGTGTTCGGCCAGGGTGTGGTCGGCCTGTTGACCACGGCCCTTCTCGCCGACCACCCGCTGGGCAGGCTCGTCGCGGTCGAGCCCGACGCGTCTCGACGAACACGCGCAGAAGCCGCCGGGGCGCAGGCGGTGGCCTCGGTCGACGACCTGATGGAAATTGGAGAGCCCGACTCCGACTCGGGGCGCGCCGACCTGGTGTACGAGCTCACGGGCCGACCCGCCGTGCTGGACGACGCCGTCCCGTGTACCGGGTACGCCGGCCGTGTCGTCGTCGGGTCGTGGTACGGCACGAAGACCGCTCCCATCGACCTGGGCAGCCACTTTCACCGGTCCCGGATGCGCATTATTTCCAGCCAGGTCAGCACGATCGACCCCTCGCTTCGCGGCCGCTGGACGAAGGACCGACGGATGGCCGTTGTGCTGGGGCTGCTGGACGACGTGACGCCCAGCCGGCTCATCTCCGACCGGTTTGCGGTGGAGGAGGCGCCGTCCGCCTACGAGCGACTGGCCGGCGACGCGTCGATGCTGCAGCCGATCTTTACGTACGAGTAGCTCACCTTCTTTTCGCTCCCATCCGCAGCCCAGTACAATGTATCAGTTGATGGTTCGCCGAGACTTCGTGGCCCAGCACTACCTCACCGTGCCAAACTGTGGGCCCGAAAATGAATGGCACTCCCACCACTTCGCGGTGGAGGTCCTGCTTGAAGGGGAGACCCTCACCGACAACGGCTACCTCGTCGACATTGTGGAGGTGGAGGAGGCCCTCGACGCACTCGTGGACCGGTACCGCGACGCGACGCTCAACGACCTCCCGGAGTTCGACGGCCTCAACCCGAGCATCGAGCACTTCTCTCGAATCTTCTGCGTCGCCCTCGAGGACCGACTGGAGACGGACGGCCTCGACACGACGGTGAAGATCTGGGAGGACGACGACGCGTGGGCCTCCTACAGCGCGTAGCCCTGTCGCCTGCAGTCACGGGTTGGATGCGGATCGGTTTGGTCATTTACGACCGCCTGGACCAGGTGTCGGGGGGGTATCTCTACGACCGAAAGCTCGTGGAGCACCTCGAAGGCCGGGGCGACGAGGTTCTCGTGTTTTCTCAGCCAAAGCGCCCATACCCACTGCGGCTCATCGACAATGCGGACCTTTCGTTCTGGAATCGGATGCGCTCCGCGGACCTCGACGTCCTCCTGCAGGACGAGCTCAACCACGCGTCCCTGGCGGTCGGCAACTACTGGCTGCGCCGGCGCCTCGACGCCCCGATCGTCGCCATTGTCCATCACCTTCGCGCCGACGAACGCCGGTCGAGGCTTTCGTCGGGCCTGTCCCGCGGGCTGGAGCGCCTCTACCTGCAGGCCACCGATGCGCGAATTTACAACAGCCGCTCCACAAAGGGCACCGTCGAGGCCCTGGCCGGCCGTCGTCCCCACGTGGTGGCCCGGCCCAGCGGACGCCGCTTCGGTGCGCCCGCGGCCCCCGACGACGTGTCCCGCCGCGCCGCCTCGGACGGCCCCCTCCGCATCCTGTTCGTCGGCAACCTGATCCCGCGAAAGCGTCTGCACCTGCTGATCGAGGGCCTGCGTCGGGTCCGGCCCGACGCCTGGACGCTGGATGTCGTCGGAGACGCCTCGGTCCACGACGCGTACACGAGAACCGTGCGGCGACACCGGGATCGGCTCCGCAATCCCTCCCGGGTGACCCTGCACGGCCGGGTGTCCGACGACGCCCTGAAGGCGCTCCTCGACGACTCCCACGTGCTGGCCGTCCCCTCGGCCCACGAAGGGTACGGCATCGTCTACGTGGAGGCGATGGGTCGGGGCCTCCCGGTGCTCGCCAGCCCGAGTGGGGGCGTCCGGGACGTGGTCCGCGACGGCGACACCGGGTACTTCGTCGAGACGGCCGCCGACATTGCGGACGCCGTCGCCGCCTGGGCCGACGACCGCGAGCATCTCGCCGCGATGGGCCGTGCCGCCGTGGCGGCGTATCAATCGATGCCCACCTGGGACGAGACTTGTCGCCGGGCGGCCTCGTTCCTCGACCACGTCGCTGAACGCTCCTCTCCTGACCACACCCCCTCCAGTGACTGAACCCGACACGTACACCTATCCCCGGTACCTGACCGCCAAAACGACCGTCGACGACCGGGCCCTCAACCGACGGGTCTGGTCTCGATTCGTCGAGGGCCTTACGGCCGCGGCGTCGCCGGTGCGCGTCCTGGAGGTGGGAGGGGGCGTCGGGGCCACCGTCCAGCGAATCGTTGAGGCCCTCGAGCCGCGCTCCACTGACGCCCTCCGCTACACCATCGTCGACCTGGAGCCGGCAAACGTCGAGGCGGCCCGAGAATCGCTTCGCCCCTGGGCGGAGGCCCGGGGGTACGACGTGTCGGGCCCCGAGCCCCAGGTCTGGACCGACGGCCCGATGGAGGTTACCATCGAGTTCCGGACGGCCGACCTCTTCGACCTCGCGGCCGTCCCCGACGGCCCCGCCTACGACGCCGTCGTGGCCCAGGCGGTCTTCGATCTGCTGCGAATTCCCGACGCCCACCGCGCGCTCGATCCGCTGCTCGGCGCCGGCGGCCTGTGGTACCTGCCAATTCACTTCGACGGCGTGACCGCGTTCGAACCGCCGGTCGATCCGGCCCTGGACGCCCGCATCGAGCGCCTCTACCACGAGAGCATGAACGGCGCCGCCGACTCGTCGGGCGAACGGGCCGGGGCCCGCTGCGGCCGGCGCCTCCTTACCCACTTCCGCACCGCCGACACCTCGCTGCTGGAGGCGGGCGCCTCGGACTGGGTCGTCTTTCCGCGGGGCGGCGACTACCCCGGTGACGAGGCCTACTTTCTGCACCACATCCTGCACTTCGTGGAGACGGAGCTCAGCGGCCACCCCGAGCTGGATGCCGCGGCGTTTGCGGACTGGGTCGCCACGCGTCGCCGCCAGATCGAGGCCGGGGAGCTGACCTACATCGCTCATCAGCTGGACGTCCTCGCCCGCAAGAAGGAAGGAGGCGCGCCAACATCCGGGCCCTGAGCCCGAGGCCCGTCGCACCCTGGATTCTTCCCGACCCGCACGCTGTGACCGTTCCGTAGAATCCGATTCCCCATGAGCAGTTCGAACGACCACGACCTGTCCGACGAGGAGGTCTCCCACATCATCGGCATGGCGTGGGACGACGACGTGCCCTTCGAGGCGATTGAGGCCCGGTATGGGCTCGACGAGGACGCCGTCATCGCCCTGATGCGGAGCCGCCTCAAGCGCTCCAGCTGGGAGCTGTGGCGGGAGCGGGTGAGTGGGCGCCCCACGAAGCACGCGTCGAAGCGCTCGCTGACCGACGCCGAGAGCCGTCGCCCGCCGGGCGGGCGCTCCGCCGAGGCGTCCGGCACCGAGGCCCTGCCGGAGGCCCTCGACCGGTCGTCGCTCCCGGCCCGGCTGGACGACCTGGACGACCCTTCGGAGCCGTAGGCCGTCACCGGGCGACGGGTGTGGGGGTAAGGTTACGGCCGAGGGATGAGGTAGAGCTGCGTCTGACGGCCGTCCAGGTAGCGAACCGTCTGGCCGGTGAAGAGCGCGTCTTCCTCCAGCCGAATGAGCACCTCCTGCCCGTCCCACTCGGGCACGTCGACCGCGGCGTTCAGCTCGATCGAGAAGGCGGTGTTCGGCCGGAGGGGGACGTCGCCCTTTCCGGGCACGCCGCCCTGCTGGTCCCACAGCCCGATCGTGGGCCCGGCGGCGTGGCCGTGGAGGCCAATGGGGTGGGTGTAGATGGTGGCGTCGATCCCGGCCGCCTCCGCCGCCTCGAGCGCGGCCGCCAGCACCTCATTGCCCGTGCGCCCCGTCTCGAAGCGGTCCGTCAGGAGGTCCTGCAGCCGGTTGCCGACGCGGAGCCCGCGCTGCAGGCCGTCGGGGGCCTCCGTTTCTCCGGGCCGCAGCACGTAGGCGTGCTGCTGGGTGTCGGTGTTGAGGCGCAGGTAGGTGATGCCGAAGTCGACGTGGAGGAGGTCGCCCGGCTGAATCACGCGGCCGCCCTGCTCGGACGAGAAGTCCTCGTCGTCGGTCGCCCCCGGCCGCTGCACGGACACGGACGGGTGAAACCAGGCCGTGAGCCCGAGGTCGCGAATGCGCTCGCGGTACCACCACTGCACGTCCTCGGTGGTCGTGACGCCGGGCTGGATCACCGCCTCGGAGAAGCCCGTCGCGATGATGGAGCGGGCCAGCCGCACCACCTGCGGATACACGGTCTGCTCGGCCGCCGTCCGCGTCTCGAGCCACCGCACGGCCACCCCCTCACCCGACACCAGGCGCTGCTCGTAGCGATCGGGAAGGGCCTCCCGAAGCCCCGCGTACTCCGTGTCGGTCATCCCGTCCGCCAGCGCGAAGGTCTCGGACCGGTTGACCGCGATGCGCTCCGGATCCCGCTCCGAGATAATCTCGGCCAGACGGGCCCACTGGTCGGGCTGCTCGTCCTTGTCCCACACGGTCTCGAAGAGGGGGGCAACGTCGTAGCGCGAGACGGCCAGTCGCTCGACGCCCTCGCCCGGCCCCCGGTCGTGGAAGACCAGAATGGTGCGGCGCCGCGCGGACTGCCAGGTGGCGGGCAGCATGGTGGCGAGCACCGGATCCTCGTTGTACTCGCGGCCGCTCACGATCCAGAGGTCGACGTCCTCGGCCCGCATGGCCGTCGCGACGACACTGTCGAGACGCGTGTCGAGGTGGTCATTGATGACCTCGGCCCGATCCTCCATCGGGAGCACCTCGGGCGTCTCCGGATCCATCGGCATCGGCTGGTCCGGCGTATAGCCGTCCGGCACCTGGGCCGCCGCCGATCCGACGA
>JAZKTD010000155.1:0-8353 GCA_036625705.1 Salinivenus sp. | reverse complement strand
CCCCCCAGTCCCATGCCCGCCGACTACACGCGTGCCCTCGCCCATCGCCTCCCCCTGCTCCGCGGCCCGGACGTCAAGGCCGTGCAGCGCCGCCTCGATACGCGGGGCTTTTCGCCGGGCCCGGTCGACGGCCTCTACGGCCGCACGACCGAGGCCGCCGTGCGCGAGTTCCAGGCGAGCCGCAACCTCAAGGTGGACGGCATCGTGGGCCCGCGGACGTGGTCGGCCCTCTTCGAGGAGCACGGGCGCGCCCGCATCGAGCGCCTCGTCCCCGAACTGACGACCCCGCACACCTTCCGCGACAGCGTAGAGTGGGCCGTCGACCCCGAGGGGGTGCTCGTCGACGACGCCGATGCCCCCGAGGTCTGGGGCGGTCCCCCGCAAACCGTCCGGCGGGTCTGGTCGGACTACGAGGACGCGATCCGGACGTGGGGCCGGGATTTTGGCGTTCCCGTGGAGCT
Organism: Salinivenus sp.; assembly: GCA_036625705.1. Taxonomy (GTDB): domain Bacteria; phylum Bacteroidota; class Rhodothermia; order Rhodothermales; family Salinibacteraceae; genus Salinibacter. The sequence continues at coordinate 7,892 of JAZKTD010000155.1, read as the reverse complement.
CATCATTTCGACCATTTGCACCGAGTCGGACGGCGAGGCCCGCGCCATCCGGGAAGAGCCCCGGTACGTCTCCGACGAGAAGACGCCGGACCGGGTCTCGGTTGGGGTGATGCAGACGCTCATCGCCACCGCCCGCTCGACCCTGGAGGAACCGAGCATCGACCGCGACTGGCTCCTGGACCCGAACAACTCGATCCGCGCGGGGACGGCCTACATTGCCCAGCAGTGGAAGGAGACCCACCTCGACCCCCCGAAGGTCGCGTGTGCGTACAACGCAGGGGGCCTCTACTACAACGACTCCCCCGACAACCGCTGGCGCATGCGGCAGTACCCGATCGGCACGAGCAAACACGCCGACCGGTTCGTGAAGTGGTTCAACGAGTGCTTCCTGATGTTCGACGAGGACGGGGGGGCTCCGCCCCACAGCCTCTACAGCCCGGTCTCGGCGGCGGAGGCGTAGTCGCCCCCCCCGACGTCCACCCGATCTCACTAGCCCCCAAGACCGATGTCTGGCCGACGACGATTCCTTCCGGCGTGCCGCCTTTTCGTTCTGCTGGTCCTCTGGGGGGGCCTGATCCCCCTCTCGCCCCGGGCCCAGCCCGTCGACACGATTGCCGTGCTGTCTCCGGGGGAAGGGCCCCTGGAGGAGGTGGGGCAGCGTCACGACGAATCGGTGAGAAAGGCCTTCGGGCTCACAAACGGCACCCTGACGATGCGGGTGCAGGACCACGACCACATCCTGCGTGTCCTCTTCCACAGCACCGGGACCGGCACCGACAGCACCGACTGCGTCCAACGGGCCCGAAACGCCGTGGACGATGGGGCCCTCGCCATCCTGGGGCCCGTCAGTTCCGACTGCGCGGGCAGCCTGCTCGCCGAGGAGCTGGAGGTGCCGATCATCTCTTCCCTCGCCACGGCCCGCGACCTACGGGGCCGGAGCCCGTGGTTCTTTCGCACCATCAACGACGACAAGGAGCGCCTGCAAACCTTCGTCGGCATCGCCAGGGACCGCGGCATCGGGATCGACTCGAGCCTCGCCATCTACCGATCCTCGGACTACGGCCGGGGGCTGCACAGCCACCTGATCGCGGACGACTCGGAGGTGGGCCTCGATTCGACCCACACGTTTCGGTGGGAGGACGTCATCGTGGAGGGCCCGCACGAGGCGATCGATCTGGTGCCCCAGTTTCGGGACTGGGTGAGCGGCCACGATCACACCATCAAGAACGTCTTTGTGCTGGGAAGCGACCGCAGACGGGCGGATGTCGTCGCGGCCCTCGACAAGATGTTTCAGGACGTCGGGGAGGCGCCCAACTTCGTTCTCGTCGGATCGGAGGCCGCCGACGCACTGCCGGCGGGCACCTGGGTCATCGGCGAGTCCCGGGTCGGCACGAGCCAGAACATCATCAGCGCACTGGAACGGAGGGACCTGTCGCGGGACCTGTTTATTCCCACCCTGGACGCGGGGATTGCGCTGAAGCGGGCGATCCGGAATGCGCTCCACGACCGCTCCGAGGACTCTCTTTCCCGCTCTCGTTTGCGCAGTTCCCTGCGGGAGGAGCTTGCCAACGGCCGATTTCCGTCCTCGGAGCGGGGCCGCAGCGTCGAATTCCAGGAGGGCCACATCAGAAGCGCCCCGACCACCCCCGTTCACCGGGTCGAGGTCGAGCGGCACCTTCGGCGCGTCAACCCCGTCGGCCGGGAATCCTGGGTCGAGGTCAACGTGGTGAAGGAGCCCATCGGCCACCTGGAAGGGCCCGTGGTCGTGGAGCTCATTCCCCACGGGCCGGAGCTCGTCGATCAGCGCGTGAACCTTCAGGTGACCGGGCTCGGACCATCCCCCATACAGGTGGAAGAGGTGACCCTAAACCGCCACGGAAAGAGGGTGTCCTTTTCACCCTCGTTCTTTCGGGCGAGCATGTTTCCGTCCTCCTTTTCGGTGGGCACCAGCGGGACCCCGATCGCGGAGCGCAAGGCGGTCGGCCCCTTCGGATGGCCCTGGTCCTACCCCCTCGCGGCCCTGGCCGCAGTGATCGGCGCCCTGCTGTACGCCCAGTACAGCCAGCAGCGGGACGGCGAGGAGGCGGAGGCGCCGGCGCCCTGGACCTGGCGGACGTACGCAGAGCGGTGCCTCGCCGGCCTCGCCATCGCATTTCTCATCATTCACGTCGGCCCCCTCCTGGACTCCGGCCTGCTCTCGCAGATCCCCATTCCGCAGTTCGGCTCGTCGTGGTGGATCAACGCCAGCCTCTCCGGCCTCCTGGGGGGCTGGCTCGGACTGAGCCCCATCGTGAGCCTCGTCGCCAGCGTGATCGGGGCCGTTACCCCTCTCTTCGAGTCCTGACCCTACCCGCGGCCGGTCGGCGGCGCCCCCCGTCCCGCCGCCCTCACTTTCCGATGCAGAAGCGGGAGAAGATCTGGTCGAGCACGTCCTCGTTGGTGATCTCGCCGGTGATGGCCCCCAGCTCCTGGAGGGCGGCCCGGAGGTCGAGCGTGAGCATGTCGCCGGAGACGCCGCGGTCGAGGGCCGTGCGGGCCTGGCGCACCGCGTCGAGGGCGTCCTGGAGGTGCTGGCGGTGGCGCTGGTTCATGACGACGGGCGAGGCCTCGGCGCGGCTCAGGTGCTCGGCGACCGTGTCCGTGAGTCGGTCGAGGAGGGGCTGCAGCTCGTCGGCGTCCGTGCGGGCCTGGAGGGCCGAGAGGGTGAGGGCCGAGAGGCCGTCGAGATCGGCCCCGGGCAGGTCGGGGGCCCGGTCGGCCTTGTTGCCGATGAGGAAGGGCTGCACGTCCGACGCGCTGTCGGCGAGCCCCCGCAGAAAGTCGATCTCGTCGGTGTCGAGCCCGACGGTGAGGTCGTAGAGGTAGAGAAGCACGTCGGCCGCCTCGATCGACTCGGTGGCGCGGCGCACGCCCTCGGCCTCGATCTCGTCGGCGGTGTCGCGGAGGCCGGCGGTGTCGACGAAGCGGAAGAGCACCCCTTCGATCTCGGCCTCCGCCTCGATCTCGTCGCGGGTGGTGCCGGGCGTTTCGCTCACGATGGCGCGGTCGTGGCCCACCAGCGCGTTGAGGAGGGTCGACTTGCCGGCGTTGGGGCGCCCGCCGATCACGACCTGCACGCCGTCCTTCAGCTTCTCGCCGGTGGGGTAGGTGTCGAGCAGGTCCTGCAGAATCGTCTCGGTCTCGTCGAGCAGGTCTTCGAGGCGCGCCCGGTCGGCAAACTCGACGTCCTCGTCCGAGAAGTCGATCTCCAGTTCCACGAGCGAGCAGAGATTCAGCAGCTCCTCGCGCAGGTCCTCCAGCAGGTCGGAGTAGCGGCCCTTGAGGTGGGTGAGGGAGGCCTGGTGGGCCTTCGTGGAGGAGGCGTGGATGAGGTCGGCCACGGCCTCGGCCTGCGCCAGGTCCATCTTGCCGTTCAGGAACGCCCGCTCGGTGAACTCGCCGGGCTCGGCCATGCGGGCGCCGTGGTCGAGGAGGCTCTCCAGCGTCAGCTGGGGGGCGAGGTCGCCGCCGTGGCACGAGACCTCGACGACGTGCTCGCCGGTGGCGGAGTTGGGCGCGCGGAAGACGGTGGCCACCACCTGATCGATGTCGGCGCCGTCCTCGTCCACGAGAAAGCCGACGTGGGCGGTGTGGCTCTCGGCCGCGGACAGGTCGGCGCCCCGAAAGCAGCCGTCGACGACGGCGATCGCCTCGGGGCCGGAGGTGCGCACCACCGCCAGGGCCGCCCGTCCTCGCGCCGTGGCGATGGCCGCTATGGTATCTTGACTCATCGTTGAACGTTGGACCGTTTCGCGTTGAACGCTCCAACGCCCGAACGTCCAACGTGCTAACGCACTATCGCTGTTCTTCCTGGGCCTCGCGGGCCCGCTCCATGAGACGCCCGAAGAAGCCCTTCGAGTCGGGATCCCCGTCGGCCTGTCCGTTGGTGAGGTTGCCGTCGTCGTCCTTCTCCTCCTCCAGCTGCATGTTGATCCACTTCTGCTGGGCCGCCGTCATGATGTTGTAGAAGAGGTAGTAGAGGCTCAGCCCCGACGCGAATCGGTTGAAGATGAAGAAGATCACCGCCGGCATCGCGTACATGAACATCTTGGCCTGGCCCCCACTGCTGGGGGTCGACTGCACCCGCATCGTGACGATCATCGCCAGGCCCATCAGCAGCGTGAATCCCGCCACGTAGTCGCCGTAGAACGGAATTTCGAACGGCAGCTGCAGGATCTTGTCCGGCGCCGAAAGGTCCGACGCCCAGAGGAAGCTCTTCTGCCGCAGCTGGATGGACTTCGGGATGAACTGGTAGAGAGAAATCAGGATCGGGTACTGCAGGAACATCGGCAGACAGCCCCCGAGCGGGTTGACCCCCGTCTCGCGGTAGAGCTTCATCATCTCCTCCTGCTGCTTCTCCGGCTCGTCGTCGTACTTGTCCCGGATCTCCTCCATCTTCGGCTGCAGCTCCCGCATCTGCGCCATGCTGCGGTAGGAGGATTTCGTGAGCGGGTAGACCAGGGTCTTGATGAAGATGGCCATCAGGATGACGATGACGCCGTACGGCAGCCCGCCCCCGAGCGCGTCGGGCATCCCCTCGCCCAGGTACGTGAGCATCGGGATGTAGAGGTACTTGGCGAGCGGCTTGGTCATCCACTCGAACCAGTCCCAGCCGTAGTCGACCATCGCGTAGAGGTCGCGCTCGTAGCCGGCGAGGCTGTAGTAGTCGATGGGGCCGGCGTAGAGATGGAACTCGTCGACCTGCGCCTCGCTCCGGGGCCGGGGCAGCTGCAGGCGCCCGGTGAGTTCCTTGAAGTCCGCCTCGCTGGTGGCGCGTCCCACCTTGTCGCCCACGAGGCTGGCCCCTAGCACGCCGTCGGGGCTGTCCGGCATCACGGTGGCCGTGAAGTACTTGTTCTTCACGGCGATCCACGACACAGCGCCGCTCAGCCGCGTCTCGCCGTGGTCGCCGTCCGAGAGGAGGACGCTCTCGAGGGTCTCGCCGCTGTAGGCATAGAGCCCCGTGTACTGGAGCTCGTCTTCCTGCCCGCCCTCCGAGTACGGCATGCCGCCGTGCCACGCGAGGCTGTAGCCCTCGTCGGTCGCGAAGCTCGCGGGGTTGACCTGCTGGACCGACAGCCCGAGGTCGTAGTCGTCGGGGTGGAAGGTGTAGGTCTGGCGGAGGGCCCCGTCGCCCAGCGGCGCCTCGAACGTGAGGGTGGCCGGCTCGCCCTCAACGCGGATCGTGTCCGCCTCGGTGGAGGCCGAGAAGTACAGCGAGCGGCTGTCGACCTGCGTGCCCGTCGGCGTGCGGAAGGAGAGCGACAGCGCCCCGCCCGCCGTGGTGTCGACGATCTGGACGGGGTCGACCTGGTTGAACTGTTTGTACTCCTTGAGCGTGAAGCGCTGGAGCGTGCCCCCCTTCGTGGAGAGGACTGCCGTGTAGAGGTCCGTCTCGACGACGATGTCCCGGGCGGTGCCCTGCAGGGCCGCGGCGGTGATGGAGTCGGCCGCCGGGGCCGACGGCGCCGCGGTCGCGGATGGATCCGCGGAGGACGGCTCGGGGTCGGCCGTTGGGGTCGTCTCCGCCGTCGTGCCCGTGGGGGCCGCGGCCGTGTCGGTCGTGCCTGTGTCGGCTGTGGCCGTGTCGGCTGTAGCCGACGACTCGGCCTGCTGTGTGGTGTCGGCCGGCCCCGACGCCTGTCGGGACTGCTGGGGCTGGGGACTGAACCAGAACATCCAGCCGAACATGATCGCCGCGACGAGGATGGTCGCGATGATGACGTTGCGCTGGTCGTCCGGCGCCGGTTGGTCGCGGAGCGGGGAAGCCACGGGGGCGAAAGGAATTGATGAGGGCGAGCACGTCCCCGCCGGGTCGACGAAAGCATCGACATACAAACGGGTGTAACAGGACGGTACGCACGGCCCCGCACAACGTGCCCCCGCGCATTTCAAAAAGATGTGGGGATTGAGTCGCCCTCATCGCACAGGGGTCCCTTCACACACGCCGCTCCGATTTAGGAAGGGAAAAGGGGGTGCAGAGGCGAACAACCCGAGACAGAATCCTTTTAATTTAGTAAAACTGAAAGGTTGTAGCGCGCTCCGGGCGGTCTGTTGCGCCCGACTCGCGGCCTGTCTCGTTTTCAGGGCAACGGAACAGATGGCTCATTGGAGGACTCGCCGACTGGTGAACGGGGGGCTTCTCGGAGGCACCGTGTTCCTCCTCTGTGCAGTGGGGGCGTACATGACCGGCATTTTTGGAGCGTCCCCGACATATGTCCGCACGACTGTCGCCGAACGGCGGTCGCTCACACGCACAGTGGAGGCCTTCGGCCGGGTACACCCCCGCCGGTGGGTCGCCGTTCGGCCCCAGGTCTCGGGGCAGGTCGCTGCGCTGGCCGTGGAGGAAGGCGCTCGGGTCCGAAAGGGGGCCCTCCTGGCCCGCCTCCGGGCCGACCGGTACGAAAGCCGGGTTGCGAAGGCTCGGGCTCGTGTCAGGCAGCGAAAGGCCCTCGTCGCCCAGCGGCGGGCAGACTCGGTCCAGGCCCGGCGTCGGCTCGAGCGGCAGACGACGCTGTTCGAGGCCGGCGTCTCGTTCGAGGCCCGCAGGCAAAACGCCCGGCACGCCATGACGACGGCGACCGCCCGTCTCGCCGCCGCTCGCGCCCGGGTGGACGAGGCGCGGGCCCAGTTGGCGCGAATCAGGCAACAGGGGGAGCACCTCGAAATCCGAGCGCCTGCGAGCGGGGTCGTGAGCCACCTCCGCGTGGACGCCGGCGAGCACGTCGTCGGGACGGGCCTCGTGCCGGGGACCCCAATGATGCGGATCGACCAGGTGGACCGGATGGCGTTTCGGATCCGCGTCGACGAGTCGAACGTGCCGGTGGTCTCGATCGGCGATTCGGCGACGGTCCAGATCGAAGCACATCCCGATGCGGTATCCCCTTCTCGGGTCGCTGCCGTGGCCAGATCGAGGCAGTCGCGGGCGAGCAGTCGCCGGACTGGACTCCCCGCGATCACCGGATCTTCGTCCTTGTTTCCTCTGGGAACCGGGTATCCCGTACGACTCCGGCTCCGATGCCCTACCCGCGACGAGGATCAGCCTCCGGCGGCCCGGGGCACGACGCGCTCGCACTGCCCGGCCCTCCGGACCGGCATGAGCGGCACGGCCCGCATTCGGGCGGCGACCCTCGACAGTGCGGTGACGGTTCCCCGGAGTGCCGTCACCTTTCGCCGCGGGCCTGAGGCAACAACCCCGGATAAAGGAGGAGACAACGACGTGCGATCCTCACGTCCGGTTGTGTTTACCGTCCACAACGGCGTCGCGAGGCGACAGATCGTCGACCCAGGTCTGCGCACGGATGCGCTGGTGGCGATCCGCTCGGGACTGAGGCCCGGCGACGAGGTGGTGGCCGGCCCTGCGGACGTGGTCCATCGGCGGCTCTCGGACGGCGACGCCGTTGCGGTGCACGACGCGTTGCCCGTCGGAAGCCCCAAAGAATAGTCCTGCTGGTCATGCTCAGCGATCGGCTTCGGACATACAGCCTGTGGAGCGTGCGGGGACTCCTGGCGCTCCTCTTCGCCGTGTCCGGCGTCGGAAAGCTGATCGACGGCCAGAGCGCCGCGCACCTGACCCGGACGATTCTGAACGGGACGGTCGGGCCGGCGGAGGCACACGGCCTCGTGGTTGCCGTGTCGGGGGGCGAAGTCGTGCTGTCGGGCCTGCTGATCTGGGGACGGCGGCTCAGGTGGGCGTTCGGGGTCTCCTTCGGCCTCGTGGCGGGATTCACGGTGGGCCTCGCGGCGTTGCTCGGCGGGGAGGGCGTCGCGCCGTGCGGATGCTTCGGGGCCTTCAGCCTCGGGCTCTCGCTGGAGGCCACCCTCCTGCGGAATCTGGGGGTGCTGGCGCTCGC
>JAZKTD010000154.1:0-8405 GCA_036625705.1 Salinivenus sp. | reverse complement strand
CCCCCTTCGCGGGCATTGACCTCGCCCCCGGCGCTGGCTTTCTTCTGGGGTCCCCACCTTTTTTCATCGAACGATCGGTGTCTATGTCTCCCCACAGTCCTGAGTCCCTGCGCTCGATCCCGACGGCGGTCGCTCGACGGCTGCTGCTCGTCGGGGCGCTTCTGGCCGTGATCGCGCTCGTTGCCCCTCCGGCGACCCACGCCCAAACGGACTACTTCTTTCCGGAGGACGTGCAGTTGAACTCGGACATTCCGTCGCCGGCCGAGTTTCTGGGGCGCGACATCGGGGCCCACCACACGCGGCACGCCCGCCTGGTGGCCTACTTCCGGGCCCTGGCGCGCCAGTCGGACCGCATGACGGTCACGGAGGTCGGGAAGACCAACGAGCTCCGCTCGATGATCTACGCGATCGTGACCGCCCCGGAGAACCACGCGAACCTCGAGGAGCTGCGCCGGCAGCACCTGCGCATCAGCGACCCCTCCGCGTCGGTCGAGAACGCGGGGGAGCAGCCGATCGTCGTGCAGCTCGGCTACGGGGTGCACGGGGACGAGACCTCCTCCAGCGAGGTGGCGATGCTGCAGGCCTACCACCTGGTCGCCGGGCAGAGTGCGGAGGTCGAGCAGTATCTCCAGGAGGGCATTTTCCTGATCGAGCCGGTGCTGAACCCCGACGGGCGCGACCGGCACTCCCACTGGGCCAACATGCATAAGGGCGACCCGCTGGTGGCCGACCCGCTCGACCGCGAGCACAACGAGGTGTGGCCCAGCGGGCGCACCAACCACTACTGGTTCGACCTCAATCGCGACTGGTTTCCGCTCACGCAGGTCGAGAGCCGCAACCGCGTCGACTTCTATCACCGCTGGCGCCCCAACGTGGTGACCGACTACCACGAAATGGGAACCAGCAGTACCTACTTCTTCGAGCCGACCGAGCCGGAGAACTCGTGGAATCAGCTCGTGCCCGATCGGGTCTACACGGAGCTCACCGAGCGCTTCGCGGAGAACTGGGAGGCGGCCCTCAACGAGATCGGCACGCCGTACTTCACCGAGGAGGTGTACGACAACTCCTATCCGGGCTACGGGTCGACCTACCCGAACATGTACGGGGGCATCGGCTTCGTCTTCGAGCAGGCCAGCGCCCGGGGCCACGCGCAGGAGAATGAGATGCGGGAGGTGACCTTCCCCTACACGATCCGGAACCAGCTGCGCACGTCGCTCGCCACCGTCGAGACGGCCGTCGAGCAGAAGGAGGCCTTCCTCACTCACCAGCGGGACTTCTACGTCGAGGCGCTGGAGCGGGCCGAGGAGTTCCCGACGGACGCCTACGTCTTCGGGCACGCACGGGACACCTCGCGCACCCGGGCCTTTCTCGACCTGCTTCTGCAGCACGAGATCGACGTCTACGAGCTCGGGGCCGAGTACACCGCCGACGGGACGACCTACGAGCCCGGCTCCGCCTACGTGGTGCCCACCCGGCAGCCGGAGTACCTGATGGTCCGATCGATGTTCGAGACGGTGACCGAGTTTCCCGACAGCACGTTCTACGACACCTCGGCCTGGTCGGCGGCCCTGTCCTACGGCCTGCCGCACACGGCCGTGCAGGACGGGAGCGTGCCCCAGGGCGACCGGGTGACCGGCGTGCCGGAGCGGGCGGGGCTCGGCACGGTGGAGCGCAGCACGTACGGCTACCTCCTCGACTGGAGCGACTACCGCGCCGTGCAGGCCCTCCCCCACCTCCAGGCGCACGGCGTGAAGGCCAAGACCGCCTACGAGCCGTTCACGGCGTCGACGGCTGGGGGGCCGTACGAGTACCCCCGCGGCTCCATCGTCGTCCCGGTGCAGCCGCAGTCGATCTCGGCCGACAGCCTGCACCGGCTCATGGAGACGGCCGAGCGGGAGGCCCGGGTCAACATTCAGTCCACCGCCACCGGGCGGACGCCCGAGGGCATCGACCTGGGCAGCCGAAACGTCGAGCCCCTGGACCGGCCCGAGCCGCTCATGATCATCGGAGAGGGGACCTCCGGCTACGAGGCCGGCCAGGTGTGGCACCTGCTCGACACGCGGGTCGACATGCCCATCACCAAGGTCGACCGGACCGACTACGACCGCGTCCACCTGCCGGACTACAACACGATGGTGCTCGTGTCCGGCAACTACGACTTCCTGTCGGAGGGGCAGGTCGAGGACCTGCGCGAGTGGATCGAGGCCGGCGGCACGCTCATCACGATCCGGCGGGCCACGGACTGGGCCGTAGAGCATGGCCTGGTGAACGACCCGGCGCTCACGGAGGAGGACGCCCCGGCCGATACCGCCGCCACGGAGACGGTCGAGCGCCGCGCCTACGGGCGGGCCGAGGAAATCGAGGGCGCCCAGCGCATCGGCGGCTCCATCTACGAGGTCGACCTCGACCGCACCCATCCCCTAGCCTTTGGGCTCTCGCAGGAGGAATTTCCGGTCTACCGCGACCATCGGATCTTCCTGCCGCCGACGGAGAATCCGTACAGCACCGTCGCCCGCTACACCGACGAGCCGCTCCTGAGCGGATACGTCTCGGAGGAGAATCTGGACCGGATTCGCGGGTCCGGGTCGCTGATGGTGGACGAGGTCGGAGACGGACGCATCGTCCTGTTCGTCGACAACCCCAACTTCCGGGGCATGTGGTACGGGACGAACAAGCTCTTCTTCAACGCGCTCTTCTTCGGCAACACCATCGAGGTGCCGACGCCGGTTGAGTACGAGTAGCGAGACGGCCCGGAGGACCCATCCGCGGCCTTCGGGATGCTCGGGCGCTCCACGACCCTTCGCCCACTGTGTCTCAGCGACGCCTGCCCTCGCAAAATCTGGAGGATTGAATTCATGGTCGATCCGGGCAGGCGTCCACCCTGCGTCGTTGTGGTTCTTCCTCGCCCCTACTTCCGAAAGAAGAGAAGTCGTTCGATCCGAGATTCGCCGCAATCCACAGGCTGACGGTTGATGTCCCTTGGCGGGGTTGCGGCCCGCAGCATTCCCTGTTCGCTTGATTTGTGTCAATCATCGGCCCCTGCGCGGTTTTGTAGAGGGTCGAAGAGTCAAGGAACTGATGATGCGAATACCGAAGACCTGGCGCATATGTCTTGCGTGCTTTTGGGGCCTCGCGTTCATGGGGGTGTATGTGCCGGTGAGTATGGCACAGCCCGACGAGCCGCCCAACATTATTTTCATTTTGGCCGATGATCATAGCTACCACGACGTGGGAGCCTACGGCAACGACGAGGTGGCCACCCCCAATATCGACGCGCTGGCCGAAGACGGGATCACAGTCGAGCGCGCGTACAATATGGGCTCCTGGTCCGGCGCCGTCTGCGTCCCCAGCCGCACCATGCTTCAGACCGGTCAGTCTCTCTGGAACGCTCGCGAGATCGACAAGGACCGGTGGCGTGAACAGGGCAATTACTGGCCGCAGCACCTCGGCGAGGCCGGCTACCGGACGTACCTGACCGGCAAGTGGCACGTGCCCGGCATTTCGCCGGACACGCTCTACGACGTGGTCCGTCACGAGCGACCGGGCATGCCCGGCGACACGGAGGAAGGGTATCAGCGTCCGAGCCTGCCTTCGCAGGAGGACCCATGGAGCCCGACCGACCCCAGCTTCGGTGGGCACTGGGAGGGCGGCACGCATTGGTCCGAGGTGCTCGTCGATGACTTCGAGATCATGCTCGAGGATGCCCAGGCGCACGACGATCCCTTCTTCATGTACCTGGCGTTTAATGCGCCGCACGACCCCCGCCAGTCGCCGCACGAGTTCGTCGGTCGATACCCGCAGGACGAGCTGCGGCTTCCGGACAACTGGCTGCCGGAGTATCCCTACAACGAAGAGATCGCCTCGGGCCGGGACCTGCGCGACGAGCAGCTCGCGCCGTTTCCCCGCACGCCCTACGCGACGCGCGTCCAACGCCGGGAATACTACGGCATCATCAGCCACATGGACCATCAGATCGGCCGGATCCGCCGCGCGCTGGAGGCCAGCGGCGAGGCCGACAACACCTGGATCGTCTATACCGCCGATCACGGACTGGCCGTGGGGCAGCACGGGCTGATGGGCAAGCAGAACGTGTACGAGCACAGCCTTCGGGTCCCGTTCATCATCATCGGTCCGGGGGTTGAAGGGGGCCGGCGCGTGGAGGGACCGATCTACTTGCAGGACATCGTCCCGTCCACGCTCGAGCTCGCCGGCCTCGACGTCCCGAACACCGTCCAGTTCAACAGCTTTGTGCCAATGATCGAAGGCGAGACGACCCACTCGGGACGCGACGCGATCTACGCCGGCTACCGATCGCATCAGCGCGCGGTCATCGAGGACGACTACAAGCTGATTGCGTATCCGGAGGCCGATCGTGTCCGCCTGTTCAACCTCGAAGAAGATCCGTACGAGGTGTACGACCTCGTCGAAGAAGAGGAAGGGCGGCACGAGTCGAGAATCCGCGAGCTGTTTCGAACGCTGGACGAGCTCCAGGAGCAGATGAATGACGATCTGGACCTGGAAGCCGCGTTCTCCGAGTGGTATTGACCGAGACGGTCACGGGCACTTCCGGCCAGGGCGCGGCTGCCGGACGACGAGGGTGCTGGGAATCGGGCCCCTGATTTACAGAGGCGCAGTGGCACAAACCCCCAATGAAAACCGATATGACGCGAATTGGCTCCCTCCTGGCCACTATCGCTTGCCTCGCCGGTCTCATCGCCTCTCCGGGCCCGGCCCGTGCGGTCGACGCGCCCGACCCGCCGCCGAACATCGTGTTCATCATGGCCGATGACCTGGGCTACGGCGACGTCGGACGCTACAATCCGGATTCCGCCATCCCGACGACCCACATGGACGCGCTGGCGGCGCAGGGCATGAGATTCACCGACGCGCACACGCCCTCGGCCGTCTGCACTCCCACGCGGTACGGGCTGCTGACCGGGCGCTACTCGTGGCGGACCCGCCTGAAAAGCGGCGTGCTCGGTGGATACTCGGCTCCGCTGATCGGGCCGGACCGTGAAACCCTCGGATCGCTGCTGGACGAGCAAGGGTACCGCACGGGCATCGTGGGCAAGTGGCACCTGGGCCTCGGCTGGCAGACCGAAGACGGAGCCGAGCTGCCCCGGGACTGGTCGCGGGTGGACCCGGACAGCGTGGCGTGGGGAGACGAGCTGGATGCCGGGGCTCATACGGCGGGCTTCGACTTCTCCTACATCGTGCCCGCCTCCCTGGACATGGCGCCGTACGTCTACATCCGCAACGGGCGGGTGGAAGAGGAGCCGACCCAGCGTCAGCAGCAGCGGCCGTTCCCGGATTTCATCCGCGAGGGGGTGCGCCAGCCGGGCTTCGACAAGGCGGGCGTGCTGGACACGCTCACGGAAGAGGCGGTCGAGTTCGTGGATCGGGCGGCGGCCGCGGACGAGCCGTTTTTCCTGTACCTGGCCCCCACCGCCCCGCACAAGCCCGTGACGCCGGCCCCGCGCTTCGAGGGGGAAACCGGGCTCGGGCCCTACGGGGACTTCATCCATCAAACGGACTGGACGGTGGGGCAGGTGATGGAGGCGGTCGAACGAACAGGGGAGACCGACGAGACGCTGTTTATCGTCACGAGCGACAACGGCTCGTTCATGTACAGCCGGGCGCAGGCGACCCCGGACCACGTGGAGGACCCCTCGGTCCAGGCGTACCGGCCGTCCCATCATCGGGCGAACGGCGCGCTGCGCGGGACCAAGGCGGACATCTGGGAAGCCGGACACCGGGTCCCGTTCATCGTGCGCTGGCCCGGGGAGGTGAAGCCGGGCAGCGTCCGCGACGAGACGATCGGCCTGGTGGACCTGTTCCGGACGTTCGCCGACCTCACGGGGGCGGGGCTCTCGGAGGAGGACGGGCCGGACAGCTTCTCGATCCTGCCGCTGCTACGGGGAGAGGAGGACGAGTTCGAGCGAGAACCGCTGGTTCATCATTCGGCGCGCGGCATGTTTGCGGTGCGGGACGGGAAGTGGAAGCTGGTGCTCGGCGACGGGTCCGGCGGACGGGAGGAGCCGACCGGACAGCCGTTCGGACGCCCGTACCAGCTGTTCAATCTGGAACGGGATCTCGGGGAGACGGAAAACCGGATCGATGAACGCGGGGCGGTGGCCGATCGTCTGGAAGCGGCCCTCGAGCGCATCCGCGAGGGCGGCGGCAGCCGGTGAGCGCTTCGGACCTGCTCTGGACCCCGTCGACGCAGGCCGTGCGGCCCGACGGACTGGGGCGAGCCCGAATCGTGTTTTGCGGGCCCGGCACGATGGCGGGAGGCGCGGGCGGAAGGGGCGGTCCGCCCCGGCCAATCGCTACATGCGCACAGTGGCCCCCAGTACTTGGTGTTACCGACCCGTGAGTACGTACACTATTGGCTAAATGGCGTCCGGCACGTCAGAATGATTGGCTTTCTGACTGGCGTGTTGCTCCGCGAAGAGAAATGCTATCGATACCTGAAACGGTCGCTGCATCCTGGGACCTGATGTGCTTGACATTCACCACAGCATCTGGTTCGCCTGGGGGGCAGTTCTGACCGAATCCCCGCCACGGTCTATGGCAGGCGCCCTCTGCTTTTTCCTCCCTGCCGACCGCCGTTCGGTCTATTCGTCTGTCGTTGCTCCGTCCTCGGCCCGCGGCAGCCGCACGACGAACGTGCTCCCTTTGGATGTCCCGGGTAATGCCCGCCAGCTTGAAGGGCCGCTCCGGGCCCTCGGGGCCTAACGTGTCGCCGGGCTCGGTGGGACGCCCGGACCGACCCACCGCGTAGATCGACGTTTCGACCCATCGGGCCGTCCCGTTTGGCCGGAGGAGGCGGTACTCTCCGCTCCACTGTCCCTCGGGGAGAAGCGCCTCGATCGTCGGAAGGGCGTCCTTGTCCTCCGGGTGCGCGGCTGAGCGCCAGAGCATCGGGTCCTGCACGAAGGCGCCGGTAGGCCGGCCGTAGACCCGCTCCTCGGAGCTGTTGGTATAGAGAATCTCCGAGCGGACTGGGTCGGCGCCGGTGGGGCCGGAGGGGTGGATGCGCGCCTCCCAGACCACGTCGTCGAGCGCCGCGAGGAGTTCGTTGAGACGGGTCTCAGTCGCGTCGAGGGGGGCTCCGCCACCTCCTCAATCTTGTGGCGGCGCCGTTCCTCCAGCCGGTCGACGGCCATCTGGGCCAGGTGGTCGAGCCGCTGCAGTTTCTGCTCGGGGGGGGCGGGGTTCGGTGTCGAGCACGCAGACGGTGCCCAGCACGTGGCCGTCCGGCGTCGTCATGGGCGACCCGGCGTAGAATCGGATGTGACGGTCCCCCGTCACAAGGGAGTTGTTTGCGAACCGCTCGTCGTCGGTGGCGTCCGCCACCACGAGCCGTTGGGCATCCCCGAGGACATGCACACAGAACGAAGCGTCGAGGTCGAGCTCCGGAACGTCGAATCCCACGCAGGCCTTGTGCCACTGCCGGTCGGCGTCGACGAAGGTGATCAGTCCGATGGGCGTGTCGAAGAGGCCGGCGGCCAGGTCCGCAATGCGGTCGAAGGTGTCCTCCGGGGGCGTGTCAAGGACGTCATATCTATCCAGGGCACGACGCCGGTCCGGATCCGCTGCTCGGTTCGAGGGCGGGCGGTCCGGCGATGAGACATCAGAAGGCGTGGAGGAGGACATAGAGACGTGAGATGGCATTCAGGTGTAGGTGGCTGGCCTGATAGTACGCGTTTACACAGCGTGCGTCTACTACACAGCGCGCGTCTACAAGCAACTTCGGCTTCAGATAGAGCGTTCGCGTAGCTTGAGGAACGACCAGATTTCCCAAAGGCATCGCGGGTGCCGTCAGCGAATCCGCGCGAAACGCGCTCGACGCAGATAGAACCCCCGGTTTCCCTTCTCCACCGGAATCGTGGGTCGGGTCTGCCCCGGAGAACGGTCGACACGATGCCTGAAAGGAACCAAGGCTCCGCTTCCACCTGCGGGCCCCTGCTTTCAGCCCTCGGGAATCTTGCACCAATCACGGCGTCAGTCTGAGCAACCCTCGTTCTAATCATACCGCGAACGACGCGCCAAGTTTTACATTTTTACACACATCGGCACTGCCGTTTACCGATATGTGAACAGGTCTGTAAAGACGGATTTGGCTGCGACGATACACGGTCCCCATCTACTGCGTGAGATTGTTTACGTACATTCTCACGGATCGGTATTCGACCGCCGGCGGACGTGGGTCCGGCACGCGCTGAGTTCAGAGGTATCGTCTTCTTCGGGCCGTTCGATCTGGTTGGGTACCGGCTGGGTCGGGCGTCCCCTTCAACCTGTCGCCTGGAGGGCCACCCGGAAAGAGCATTTCGACATGCCCTAGAAGCTGTAAATTCGAGCATGAAGGAGCGGCCCCGCACGGATTCCCTCTGGCGAGAACG
>JAZKTD010000153.1:0-8493 GCA_036625705.1 Salinivenus sp. | reverse complement strand
TTCAACGCGAAAACGTGCAACGGCGAAGCGTCAAAACCCCACCGCCGCCCCGTCCGCCCGGGGGTCGGAGCCCCCGTAGAACACGCGCTCCAGGCCGGGCCGGTCATCCGGGTGCTTGACCCGGAGGCCCTGCGCCCGGCCCCACCGCGGGTCGCCCCCGAACACGCCCTCCGTCACCTCCCAGCCGCGCGCCCGCAGGTTCCGGATCGCGTCTCGGGAGAGGGCAAACTCCTCGTAGCTCAGGTGGCGCGGCTTCCACTGGTGGTGCAGGCGCCCGGCCGTCACGGCCTGTTCGACGTCCATCCCGTGGTCGATCACGTTCATGATGACCTGGAACGTGGTCGTTATGATCGTCGAGCCGCCCGGCGCCCCGATAATCAGGGAGAGCCGTCCCTGCGGGTCCTCCACGATCGTCGGCGACATGGACGACACCATGCGGCGGTCCGGCGCCACCAGGTTTCGCTCCGTGCCCGAGAGGCCGAACTGGTTGGGCACGCCCGGCTTCAGCACGAAGTCGTTCATCTCGTTGTTCATGAAGAACCCGGCGCCGTCGATCATCACCTTCGAGCCGTAGCCGCTGTTGAGGGTGGTGGTCACGCTCACGGCCATCCCGCTGCTGTCGGCCACCGAGTAGTGGCTCGTCTCCATCGACTCGCGCGCCAGCATCGGCTCGCCGGCCCGCACCGAGTCGGTGGGCGTGATGCGGCTCGAGTCGAACGAGGCCATCCGGCGCCGCATGTAGTCTTTTTGGACGAGGCCCTCGGTGGGCACCTCCACGTGGTCCGGGTCGCCGAGCCACTTGGCGCGGTCGGCAAAGACGCGCCGCATCGCCTCCCCGAGGTAGTGGGCCGTGGCGCTGGCGTTGAAGCCCATCCGGTCGATGTCCTTCATCTCGGCCGCGTTCAGGAGCTGGGCGATGGCGACGCCGCCGGACGAGGGCGGCCCCATCGAGTGCACGGTGTACCCCCGATACGACGCCGTCACCGGCTCGCGCTCCACCGCCTCGTACTCGGCCAGGTCCTGCTCGTCGATCAGCCCCCCGTTCTCCTGAAACTGGCCGGCGATCAGGGACGCCGTTTTGCCCTCGTAGAAGCCGTCGCGGCCCCGCTCCTGAATCCGCCTCAGGGTCTGGGCCAGGTCGTTTTGGACGAACTGCTCACCGGGCCGGTATTTGTTCGACGCCCGGCCCTTCGTGAAGTACTGCTTGGTGGCCGGAAACGCGGCGAAGGCGTCGTAGCGGTCGTTCAGGTCCTCGGCCATGGTGTGCGGGAGCGGAAAGCCCTCCGCCGCGAGCCGAATGGCCGGCGCCATCACGGTTTCGCGGTCGAGGGTGCCGTGCTCCTCGAGGGCCTTCAGGAGGCCCGCCACGGTGCCGGGCACGCCGGACGCGAGGTACCCGCGCCGGCTGCGGGAGCGGACGGCGGTGCCCTCGTCGTTGAGATAGACCTCCTGGGTGGCGCCGGAGGGGGCATCCTCGCGGTGGTCGATCGTGGTGACGGCCCCGTCGGGCTGGCGGATCACCATGAACCCGCCCCCGCCGATGTTGCCGGCGAAGGGATGCACCACGGCCAGGGCAAAGCCGGTGGCCACGGCGGCGTCCACCGCGTTGCCGCCCTTCCGGAGCATCTCGACGCCGGCCGCCGACGCGCGACGCTTCGCCGAGACGACCATTCCGTTTTCGGCGTACTCGGGCACGGGCTCAGGGGCGACGGCCGCGGGGCCCGGCTCCGTGGGCGTAACGGCCGACTCCGCGGACGTCACGGTCGGGGCGGGCGTCCAGGCCGGAAGGAGCAGGGTCGCGGCGGCGAGAAGGAGCGCGGCGCCAAGGGCGCGCCCCATCGAAGAGGAAGGCATGGTGGGGGTTGAGCTGTGGGGAGAAGAGGCGGTTGTCTATGGTAGGCACTTCGCCTTCGAATGGCAATCAGCGCGCCGCCGGCACGCCCGCCGTCGGGGGAGGAGAGGGCGGCTACTCTACGCGGCTCATCACCGTCACCTGCTCGTCGCTGCGGGTGAGGACGGGGGCGTCGATCTGGGAGCTGTAGCGGTTCAGGATCCAGAGCTCCGGGATGATTTCGGCCACGAGCTCGCCGTCGTCCATGAGCCGCACGACGGCACTCTCACTGACGACGACGGCCACGGCGTCGGTGGCCCGCGTGACGGCCGCCGCGGCCTGGTGGCGGGAGCCCAGGCCCATCGGCAGCTCGAGGCCCGTGGCGTCGGCGGCGAGGTAGCGGGCGGCGGACACCGCCACCCCGTCGTCGGTCACGACGAAGGCCCCGTCGAGCAGGGCCAGCTCCTTGAGCGTCTCGCGGACGTCGGGACGGTCGATGCGCCGGTCGGCGTCGTCGTGGCCGGTCAGGGGATCGAGGATGAGGGGCTGGGAGACGTCCCGGACCGCGTCGGCGTCGCCGACGGTGACGATCGTGCCCACCTTCCGGCCCTCGCGGCCCTCGCGGGCCAGTTCGACCCCCAGCGCGACGATGTAGGAGAGGGTTTCGCTGTCGACGGACGGACGCTCGGCGCAGACGTCGTCCAGAAGCGTGGAGGACACATCGTCTTCCATGGCGGCTCGGCGGAGCAATGAACATCATTTGGCGAAGGAAGTACGCGCACCGCATTCGGTCCGTTCACCGGCATTTCCCCGCACGCCCCTACTGATCCGTGCACAGGTAGGCACTCTCTCTTTCATCTGGAGAGGACCGTGGTCGGCGACCCGTCGGAATTCCCTTTAGGACCCCAATCACGTATCAGTAATGTCGAGACCGTCTCGTCTGTCCCTCTCCCGCCTCGGCGTCGGAGCGGTCCTCCTGGTGATGGGCCTCGTCCTGGGTGCCGGCCCAGCCCGGGGCCAGGCCGCCGCCCGGACGCTGACGTGGCGGGCCCATCCGCCGGGCGGCCACGGGTTCGACGCCGTCGAGCTTGCCGCGGCGGTCGACCGGGCCGACGCGATTGCCCCGCCGCTCACCAGCCTGCTCGTGGCCCGCGGCAGCACGACGGTGGCGGAGGTCTACTTCGACGGCATGCGCCCGATGCAGGGCGCCAACCTCAAGTCCGCCAGCAAGAGCGTCCTGAGCGCCCTCGTCGGCGCCGCCATTCAGGACGGCGCCCTCCGCGGGCTCGACCAGCCGATCGGCCCCTTCTTTCCCGACCTGCTGGCCGGCGCCCCCCGGAAGCAGCGCATCACTGTTCGCAACCTTCTCACCCAGCAGGCCGGCCTCGAGTCGACGAGCTTCGGCAACTACGGGGCGTGGGTCTCGAGCCGCGACTGGGTGGCCGACGCCCTCCGCCGCCCGATGGAGGATCGGCGCGGCGGCGAGATGATCTACAGCACCGGCAACACCCACATCCTGGGGGCCGTCGTCGCCCAGGCCACGGGGCAGTCCCTCCGCGCCTACGCCCAGAGCCGCCTCTTCGACCCGCTCGGCGTGCAGATCCGGAGCTGGCAACAGTCGCCCGTGGGCCGCTACTTCGGCGGCAACAACCTGTCGCTCACCCCGCGGGGCCTGCTGCGATTTGGCCAGCTCTACCTGGACGACGGCCGGGTCGACGGGGAGCGGGTGCTCCCGCCCGACTGGGTCCCGCTCTCGTGGAAGACCTACGTGCGCTCCACCTACCGCGACCACCAGTACGGCTACCTCTGGTTCACGCACCGGTTCGGGGGCGAGCGGGTGGCCTTCGCCTGGGGCTACGGCGGGCAGTACGTGTTCGTCGTGCCCCGGCTGAACCTGGTGGTGGCCGCCACCTCGTCGCTGTCCAACCGCCCGCCCGGCAGCGACGGCCACAACCGACGGATTCTCCGCCTCCTGGCCGAGCACATTATCCCGGCCGCCCGCGGCCCCGGATTTCGGGACCCGTGGCCGCCCCTGCCGCGGCCCGTGATCGGGTGGTAATCGCCGTAACGCCCCCTCGGCGGGCCCCACGTAGAGGATGCTGGCCCGCCCCTCATCCGGCCCGTCGCCGCCGTGGTCGCGCTCCTCATCTTCCTGTCCGTCCTCGCGGTGTCGTTTCTCGTGACGCGCGTGGCCACCCGCCTCTTCATGCTGACGGGCCTCTCGCGGGAGGCGGCCCGCTTCCAGGCGCGCTCCATCATCACCGGTACGGGCTTTACGACCGACGAGGCCGAGCACGTCGTCGACCACCCGGTGCGCCGCCGCATCTCACTCACGCTGATGCTGGTGGGCAACGCCGGGCTCGTGACGGCGGTCTCGACCTTCATCCTCTCGTTTATGAGCACCGAAACGTCGTCGGAGGCCCTCCAGCGCGGCGTCGTCTTCGCGGCCGGGATCGGCGTGCTCACGGTCCTGGCCTTCAGCCAGCGGGTCGACCGGTACCTCTCGCGCCTGATCGAAGCGATCCTCACGCGGGTCGGGGGCGTTCAGGTGCGGGACATGCACACCCTCCTCAACCTGGGCGACGGCTACACGGTGAGCCGCGTGGACGTGGCCCCCGACTCGTGGCTCGCCGGGGACACGCTGCGGACCCTCGACCTCCCGGCCCGCGGCCTCATCGTGCTCACCATCGAGGGGCCGGACGGGCACGTCGACTACGCCCCCGGGGCGGACGACTGCGTGCCGCCGGACGGGCACCTCGTCGTGTACGGCCCGCAGGACCGCATCGTCTCCTTCTGCGAGGAGGCAAGCTGCGGGCCCGACGAGACGCCCCGCCCGGTGCGCGTCCCCGACGCGGAGTAGGACCGAGGGCCCACGACCGGGAAATGGTCGCCGCCTTCCGGAAACGTATTACGTCGAAATACAGTAATACCTTCAAACGTCGTAAAACATTTTCACCGTTATGGGTACCTCGACAGTCACCCAGAAGGGACAGATCGTAATCCCCGCCCCTCTTCGCCGAAAGCTCGGGTTCGAGCCCGGAACGAAGGTGATCGTGACCGAGGGGGAGGAGGGGGCGGTCCATGTTCGTCCGCTCAATCGGGCCTACTTCGAACAGTACGCCGGCCTTCTGTCCGGCGGGCCCTCGGCCACCGAGGAGCTGCTCGAGACACGCGCCCGGGATCGACGCCGGGAGGCCACTCCTGACGCCCCCGACTCCACCGCCCGATGAGCACGCTCGTCCTCGACAGCCACGCCCTTCTCGTCTACTTCGAGAAGGAGCCGGGATGGGAGCAGGTGACCCACCACCTGACGGCGAGCGCGAACGACGATAGCACCCTCCTGCTGAGCGTCGTCAACTGGGGGGAAATCGACTACGTCACCCGGCGCGTCTACGGCCCCGACGCCGCCGCGGAGGTACGCCGGATCATCGAGGACCTTCCCCTCGAGGTTCGCGACGCCGATCGGTCTCATACGCAGGCCGCAGCCCGCCTCAAGACGCGAGGCGGCCTTTCGTACGCGGACTGCTTCGCCGCGGGACTCGCCGACCAGACCGACGGCGCCGTTCTCACCGGCGACCCGGAATTTGAGCGCATCGAGGACCGCGTGGACGTGCGGTGGCTCGACGCGGAGGCGTCCCGCTGAACAAACGCAAGGCCCCGCGCCGCGGTCCCCCTCGATGAGCCGCTAGAGCTCGATCCGGGCCCCGTCGTTGCGCGAGGACTCCATGATGGCATTCACGATCCGGATGTCGGCCAGGCCCTCCGCGCCGGGGACGATGGGCGCCTCGTCGTTCTTGAGGGCGCGGGCGTCGTCGTCCATCTGCCGGGCCTGCTGGTCGTGCGGGTCGGGCGGCAGCCGGGTGCCGTCGCTGGTCGTGCCCTGCACGCCCGAGTAGGCCTGAAACGGCCGCAGCTGGTATCCTCCGTCCGTGCACTCTACGTCGAGGTAGTTCGTCGATTTGCCGAAGCTGGTCTCCCCCTTCGCGACGACCCCGCCCGGAAATTCCAGCTCGAACGTCGCGTACTCCGGCACCTCGCTGTACATCTCCTCGCGCTCCGACCAGGTGCGGCCCGTCACGGCCACCGGCTCCAGGCCCGTCGCGTAGCGGGCGGCGTTGATGGGGTAGACGCCCATGTCGTAGAGGGCGCCCCCGCCGCGCTCGGCGTCGCGCCGCCAGTCGGTGGGGTCGGGGTGGGCGCCGCTGTAGCCCGCGCCGGTCGCGACGGCCGTCACGGCGCCGTAGGTCTCCTCCTCCCCGTAGCGGATGATGGTCTGCGTGTTGGGCTCGTGCTGCATCCGGTAGCCGACGGTGAGCTGCACGCCGTTCTCGTCGGCGGCGTCGATGATCGACCGGCACTCCTCGGCGTCCATCGCCATCGGCTTCTCGCACCAGACGTGCTTGCCCGCCTCGGCGGCTTTGATCGCGTCCCGGGCGTGGAGGCCCGGCGGCGTGACGATGTACACCACGTCGAGGGCGTCGTTGTTGGCGATCTCCGGCAGGGTCTCGTAGCTGTACACGTTCGCGTCCGGGATGTCGTACTTCTTCTGCCACCGCGGAATCTTTTCGGGCGAGCCGGTCACGATGCCCCGCAGCTCGCAGTGCTCGGTCTTCTGCAGGCCGGGGGCCAGCTGGGTGGTGGCGTAATTGCCCAGCCCGCAGAGCGCCACGCCGATCGTGCGGTCGCGGTCCGGGAGGATCACGGACGGGGCCCCGAGGGCCGAGGCGGCGGCCAGCGACCCGGCCTGCTTCAAAAACGTGCGTCGGGACGTGTGCTGGGACATGGGCAGGGGGGAGTCATCGAACGGCACGGACGAGAGCGTAGGTCTGTATACGCGATTCTCCGGAATCGTTCTCCGAGCGCCGGCAGTGGATTTGGAGGAGCGCGGTTCCTACGTTTGGGACGCTCTCGGACAGTATCTTCCCCTCCAATGCGTCGCCTCGTCTCCCTCGTCGCCGCCCTCTGCCTGCTCGTCCCGACCGCTACGGCCCAGGACGTGCCCGCCGCCCCCGACCGGGAGCGCGGCGGCGGGCCGTACGACCGCCTCATCCTCCGCGGCGCTACGCTGATCGACGGGACCGGCGCCCCGCCCCGCGGCCCGGTCGATATCGTGATCGAGGAGGACCGCATTGCCCAGATCCAGGCGGTGGGCGCCCCCGGCGGCCCCGTCGACGAGGCGGCGCGCCCGGAGGCGGCGGGCCGCGAAATCGACGCCACCGGCCTGTACGTTCTGCCCGGCTTCGTGGACATGCACGCCCACCTCGGCGGCGCGGCCCAGGGCACCCCGGCCGAGTACGTGCTGAAGCTCTGGATGGCCCACGGCATCACGACCGCCCGGGAGAACGCCGCCGGCAACGGCCTCGACTGGACCCTGCGCCACCGCGAGCGCAGTGCCGCCAACGCAATTACGGCGCCCCGACTGCTCGTATACCCGGCCCTGGGCACCGACCGCGACGCCCCCCTCACGACGCCGGAGGCGGCCCGCACGTGGGTCCGGCGCATGGCGGAGGAAGGGGCCGACGGCATCAAGGTCTTCCAGGCCCCGCCCGACGTGCTGCGGGCCGCCCTTCGGGAGGCGGAGGCCCAGGGCCTCCGTACGGCCATGCACCACGCCCAGCCCGGCACCGCCCGCTACGACGTGCTCGACACGGCCACCTGGGGCCTCACCACCGGCGAACACTTCTACGGCTACCCCGAGGCCCTCTTCACGGATCGCTCCCTCCAGGATTTTCCGCCCGACTACAACTATCAGGACGAGGGGGACCGCTTCCGGTACGCGGGCCACATGTGGCAGCAGGCCGCGGCCCCCGGCAGTGCCCGCTGGAACCTGGTCCTCGACTCCCTCCGGGCCCTCGACTTCACGATGGTGCCCACCTTCGGGATCTACGAGGCCAACCGCGACCTCATGCGGGCCCGCCGCGCCGAGTGGCACGACACCTACACGCTCCCCTCGCTCTGGAACTACTACAAACCGAGCTTCGAGAACCACGGGTCGTACCACTACTTCTGGTCCTCGGGCGACGAGGCCGCCTGGGACACCCACTACGACCGCTGGATGCAGTTCGTCGACGAGTACAAGAACCGGGGCGGCCGGGTGGGCGCGGGCAGCGACTCCGGGTTCATCTTCAAGCTGTACGGCTTCGGGTACGTGCGGGAGCTGGAGCTGCTGCGGGAGGCCGGGTTCTCGCCGCTGGAGGTGATCCGGTCCGCCACGCTGGAGGGCGCGAAGGCCCTCGGCCGGGCCGACGAGATCGGGTCGGTGGAGGTGGGCAAGCAGGCCGACCTCCTGCTCGTCGACGAGAACCCGCTCGCCAACCTCAAGGTGCTCTACGGCACCAAGGCCCTTCGCTTCGACAAGGACGACCGGGCCCTGAAGCGGGTCGGTGGGATCGACTACACCATCAAGGACGGCATCGTCTTCGACGCCGACACGCTCCTGCAGGACGTCGCGCAGATGGTCCGCGAGGCGAAGACCGAGGCCGGAATGGCCCCGGACGCGGACCTGGAGCTGACGCAGTAACCCGTCCGCCGTCGGCGAGACCTTTCCCTAATCCGGGGGGAAAGACGTTCCATTTCGATCGGTGTCACCCAAACGGCGACGCGAAAGTATCCCCTCGTCCACGTCTTTACAAGGGCGCGATCGATGTACCGCGTGCGGGGCG
>JAZKTD010000152.1:0-8506 GCA_036625705.1 Salinivenus sp. | reverse complement strand
GGTTCGACCCAGGGCAGAGACGGCCGGCGTGCCGCCGCTCGCCGCGGCTCGGACCCTATCCCCGACGGTCGGCATTGGGGAATAGCGGCACAGTCCAGCCGCCTCGTCCTTCCCGTCACTTCAGGATCCGTCCGGTCGTCGATGCCCACCTCCGCCCCGTCTGAGACCTGGCTCGGGACGGACCGGCGGGTGCTGGCCCTGGCCGTGGCCCGAATGGCCGACGCGATGGGCAATTCGTTTCTCATCATCGTCCTTCCGCTGTACGTGGCCAGCGAGGCGGTGAGCGGCGATCTACTCGGGGTCCCGGCCTCCCTCGTCGCGGGCGTCGTGCTCGCCCTCTTCGGCGTTGCGAGCAGTCTTACGCAGCCGTGGGCCGGTCACCTCTCCGACCGCATGGGGCGACGCAAGCCCTTCGTGGTGGGCGGACTGGTGGTGTTTGCGGTCGTCAACCTGACCTTTGCCGCCGCCACGCAGTACTGGGAGCTCTTTGCCCTCCGCGTGGTGCAGGGCATGGCCGCCGCCTTCACCATCACCGCCAGCCTCGCTCTCGTCAACGAAGGGAGCCGACCCGAGCGACGGGGAACGCACATGGGCGTCTACAACGCCTTCCGGCTCGTCGGCTTCGGCGGGGGACCGCTCCTGGCCAGTCTCCTCGTGGAGATGGGACCGTACCGGCTGCCGGGTCTCCCGGCCGTCACCGGGTTCGAGGCGACATTCGTCGTGGCGGGGGGGATGGCCCTCGTCAGCACAGTCCTGGTGATGCTGCTGGTCGAAGACTCCCGGGTATCCGGCAAAACCGCCCGTCGACTCCGGATCCGCGTGTGGGCTCGGGACGGCCGCGGGCTCGACTCCATCTTCGCCCTCGGACTGGCCACGCTGGTCATGGCGGCCTGCATGGCGCTGCTCTCCGCCATCGAGCCCGAGGTCAATCAGCGCCTCGGTCAGGGCCCCATTCTCTTCGCGGTGGAGTTCGTGGCGCTCATCGCGGCGCTGGCCATTCTGCAGCCCATCGTGGGCCGGGTCAGCGACTCCCTCGGGCGCAAGCCGTTTGTGGTCGTGGGGATGGCGGCCCTGGTGCCCACGACGGTTGCACAGGGGTGGGTGACGGCGCCCTGGGAACTGATCGTCTGTCGGATTCTGCAGGGCGTGGCCGGGGCGATGGTTTTCGCCCCCGCACTCGCCCTGGCCGGAGACCTCGCCACGCGGGGCCGATCCGGCGCCCAACTGTCGGTGCTTACCGTTGCGTTCGGCCTCGGCATCGCGGCGGGGCAGATCACCGCCGGGGCGCTCGTCCCGTTCGGCTTTGCGACGCCCTTCGTCGTGGGGGGCGCACTGGCCCTCGCGACGGTCGCGATGGTGCAGACGCAGGTGCACGAGCCCTCGTCGCTGCGAGCGAAGCCTGGGGGCCAATAAAAAACCCCAGCCCGGGCCGACGACCGGCTCAGGCTGGGGGCAACAGTGGAAGGGGGCGGGCTACGCGTCGCCTTTCTCCTCGAGCAGGATCTCTTTCAGTTTTTCGAACTCGTCGCGCTCAAAGGACAGGCTGTAGCGTCCGGGCTTGTCGTCGTCGCCAACTTCGGTCAGGGGATCCAGATCCGAGGATTGGACGATCTCGATGAACCGTTCGGGGTCCATTTCGAACGCACCGGCAAAGTCCTCAGCCGTCGCGGCGTAAATGCCGCCGTAGGATTTGATCTCCCCGGTGGAAAAGTCCTCGGCGTCCTGGGGCTTAAAGCTAACTCCTCGCATGTTGGATCGGTTGGTTGGTTGCGTCGCTAGAGAGTACCGCGCGCTCCTCGTCTACTTTCTTCTGTATCGGGGATGGGCCTCCGAAGTTCCACCCCGGTCTAGGCCGTCACAGGGCTGTCCCGACGCCGACCAAGGGGCACACTGGCACACGCGCCCGAGTGGTTGGTAGCAATCTTCCTCGTCTCCCCACCATCGGGACGGTTGCGTCCCACGGCGTACCCGCACCATGTCTTCTCCGCACGACACCTCCTCGGATCCGACAAGGGGGGAGGACACAGTTTCGTCTGAGGCGACACCGCGCCGCTGGTTGCTGCTGCGGACCTGGAGGGCTTGGGGGCGGCTGTTTCGAATGCGGGTCCGATGGGGCCTCGGGCACCTGGTGGCCACGATTGTGGCGAGCATCGTGTTCGTGGGCTCCATCTGGGTGATTCTGCGGGAGCTCCGCGGGTTCCAGTACGCCGAGGTCGGGGCGTACCTGGAGGGGCTTCCGGTCACCTACGTGTTGGCGGCCGTCAGTCTCACCCTCCTCACGTTCGTGGTCCTCACCGGCTACGACGCCCTGGCGCTGCGCTACGTGGGGATGACGATGGCCCCCCATCGCATTGCGTTCTCTGCGTTCGTCGGGTACGCGGTCAGTCAGGCGATTGGAAACCCCATCCTGACCGGCGGCTCGGTCCGGTACCGACTGTACTCGATCTGGGGATACACGCCGTCCCAGGTCGGGAAGGCGATCCTCTTTGCGGGGGTGTCGTTCTGGCTCGGGTTCTGTACGCTGGGGGGCGTCGTGCTCCTCGCCGAACCCCCGTCGCTGGTCACCGCCGTCGATCTTCCGGTCTCATCCTCCGTGCTCGGCGGGCTCGTCCTGGCGCCCGCCCTCGCCTACACGGCGCTCACGCTGTATCGTCGGGCCCCGATCCGCGTCTGGGGCTGGCGATTTGAGATGCCGCCCCGCTGGATGCTGCCGGTCCAGGTCGGGCTGGCGGCCGGGGACCTGGTGCTCGCCTCGTCGGTGATCTTTGTCCTACTGCCGCCGGACATTGGCGTCGGCCTTCCGCATTTGCTGGTGTCATACCTGCTGGCGCTTCTGGCCGGCCTCGTTAGCCACGTGCCGGGCGGGCTCGGGGTGTTCGAAAGCATCATGCTCCTGATGCTGACGCCCGAGGTCCCGCCCCCGACGGTGCTGGGGGCTCTGCTCGCCTATCGCGGCATCTTCCATCTCCTGCCCCTCGTCCTCGCGGCCCTCGCGTTCGGGGCCTACGAGGTGCGACGGAGCCTCCGGGCGTCGGGCGGGGCGGCCCCTCCCTGATTGGTCCCGAGCGTAGGGCATCTCCCCACGAGGATCGTCGAGAATCGCCGGGAGGCCGCTCCCCGCTCCCCCGGGCACGACGGCGCTTGTCTCTTGGCCACCTTCTCTACACGGAGATGTTGAGAAACCAGACACGAGGTTGTAACATAGTCGTTGACGATTGAACGCCCTGGCCTGTCCTTCTCCCCCCGGTCCCGATTCCTGCACCCATGCTGTCCATCAATTCCATTTTGTGGCCGACAGACTTCTCCCAGGGGGCGGAGCGCGCCTTCCCCCACGCCGCTGCCCTTGCGGAGTGGCACGACGCGGAGCTCCACATCCTCAACGTGCGGGAGGGGCAGACGGCCGTCCGGTCCGAGATGGCGAACCAGTTTCCCCTGTCGACGGGGACGCTCGCCAACTATCTCGACGCCGCCGACGCCCCGCGGGAGCCCGTCGACCTTGAGGCGCTTTCTCTGGTTCAGAAGCAGGTCGATGCCCAGTCGCCCGCGGAGGCGATTGTGGATTACCTTGAGACCACCGACATCGACCTCGCGGTCATGGGCACGAGCGGCCGCCGCGGACTGCAGCGGCTGTTTCTCGGGAGCGTGGCGGAAGAGGTCGTCCGGCAGGCGCCCTGCCCGGTGCTCACGGTCCGATCCCACGACGAGCAGACCGCCGCCTGGAACGTCGAAAATGTGCTGGTGCCGGTTGACTTCTCGGAGGGCGCCGATCAGGCCGTCCGGCACGCGCGAGAGCTCGCCCTCACCTACGGGGCGAAGATCACGCTTCTGCATGCCGTCGAGGAGGTGATGTACCCCTCCGCCTACGGCATGGAGATGGCCGACATTCCGGGGCCCGAGGTCCTCGAGCGGGTCGACGGGTCGCTCGCCGCGATGGCCGAGGAGGAGATCGGCCACGAGCACGTCGTGGTCGAGTCGGTCATCGGGCACGCACCGTCCGTGATCCTCGACTACCTGGACGAGCACGACGTCGACCTTGTCGTGATCGCCACGCACGGCCGATCCGGACTGGAGCGCCTTTTGCTCGGAAGTGTCACCGAACGCGTCGTCCGACGCTCCGCTGCGCCCGTCTTCATTGTGAAGCCGTTCGGAAAATCCTTGCTGCCGGAGGCGGGCTCCGGATAGTGGGGCGGAGACCCCCTCCACACTGTATTCCTCTTCCCAATTGGCCCCGGTCCCATGACGCTCGACCACATCCTCTTCCCAACGGACTTCTCGGCGTGCGCCGACCATGCGCTCTCCCATGCCGTGGAGGTGGCCGACCGGTTCGACGCCCGGCTCCATATTCTCCACGTCGTCAATGAGCTTGATCCCGACTGGTACGGGATCACCGACGCGCAGGAGCGAGCCGTCGAGCTTCGCGAGCAGATCCGCGAGGAGGCCCAGGAGCGGCTGCACGAGCTTGCCCCCGACTCCGGGGTCGACACCACCGTCTCGCTTCAACTGAGTTTTGACGTGGCGGACTCAATCCACGAGTACGTCGACGAACGGGCCATCGACCTCGTCGTCATGGGGACCCACGGTCGCCGGGGCCTCGACCGGCTCATGCTAGGCAACGTCGCCGATAAGATTGTCCGCCACGCTCCCTGTCCCGTGATGACGGTCCGCGAGGAAGTCCCCTGGACCGGCGCGGAGGAGGAGGTCGCGTTTCAGGACGTGTTGGCCCCGATTGATTTTTCTAAGCACTCCCGGGAGGCGCTGCGGGCGTCGAAGACGTTCGCGAGCGCCTACGACGCGCGGGTGCACCTTCTGTTCGTGGCCGAGAAGCGGACGGTCCCGACCTTCAGCGACACCGGGATCCCCGGCGTCGGGGTGGTGGAAATGGATCCGGAGATCGTGGACAACGCCGAGCGCGCCCTCGAGGAGCTAAACGCAAACGTCGGAGGCCCCGAGGTTCAGAGCAGGTATCATGTCCGGGAGGGCGAGGTCTCCGCGGACATCGTGGACGTGGCGGAAACCCAGGGGGTCGATCTGATCGTGATGGCGACCCGCGGGCTCACGGGGCTGAACCGGTTTTTGCTGGGCAGCAATACCGAGCGGGTGGTCCGGGTCGCGCCCTGCCCGGTGCTCACCATCCCATCGCAGGGGGAGGAGGAGTGAGGAGAAGGGGGGAAGGTGCGGCACCGAGGACCGTGAAGATCAGTCCGTGGTGTACGGCCACTCCTGTTCCTGGGCTTCGTCCTGAGTGTCCTCGTCCGGGACGTCGACGCTGTCCTCGACCTCGAAGCGCTGCTCCCGTCCACTGGACGAGGGCGACTGCTGGGAGTCGGACGTAGTGAAGAACAGAAAAATGGGTGCGAGGACGACGCAGGACAACATGGCCCACATGAGACTGGTCGTCCACAGCTCGGCCCGAGCGGGGTCAAGCATTGTGCCCAAGAAACTCCCCAGGACCCAGATGCCTACGAGAGCAGCGATACCGAAAAAGACGCGTTTCATGACCTCAGGTCAAAAGGATCGGTGACATCCGAAAGTCGTGTACGAACGATGCGCGCTTCGAGGACCGCTTCCGGTAGATCTCCAGGGAGGGCAGTCCCAGATCTGCAAAATTCCATGCGACACGCCAACATAGATCTCTAAAGTAGATCCTTGGGTTTCCCTTATCAATTCATCCGTCAATTTGTTCTCCCTATCTTCATCCCCTCCGCTTCAAAGGAACTCATTTCTTATTCAACGGCCTGATTTGAACAGGGGCACAACCCGAAAGTAAGAGTATAGTCGTTGTTTTCGGAGGACGGTTTACCTCATGAAATTCTTCGCCCTGGGTCTCAACCACGAACACGCCTCGGTCGAGCAAACGGACGTGTTTGCGCTGGACGCGGACGAGCAACGGGCCGTGTACGAAGAACTGATCCTTAGCGAGGAGGCAGAGGTGGTGCTCCTGTCGACGTGCAACCGCACGGAGGCGTACCTGTACGGCCGCTCGGCCGACGTGCGACGGGTCGAGGCGGCGCTCGCCGACGCGGCCGGTCAGGACTGGCCCGACGATGCCTTCCGCCGTTCCGACGAGGCCGCGGTGCGACACGTGCTGCACGTGACGGCCGGGCTCAACTCCATGGTCCTGGGCGACCAGCAGATCCTCGCACAGATGAAGGAGGCCTACCAGCGAGCGGTCGACGCTGGCCAGGTCCACTCCCTGATGCACCGACTGCTTCACACCGCCTTCCGTGCGGCGAAGCGCGTCTCGACGGAAACCGAGCTGTCGCAGGGCGCAGCCTCCGTGTCGACGGCCTCCGTCGAGATGGCCCGCCAGTACTTTGAGGAGCAGGAGGCGATCCGATCCCTGTCGCAGGTCCGGGTTCTTCTCGTCGGGGCGGGAAAGATGGGGCGTCTGGCCCTCAGCGCGCTCCAAAACGACGCGCCCGCCTCCGTTGCTATCACGAACCGGTCTCGCACGCGAGCCGTCGAGGTGGCCAATGCCTACGACGGTCGGGTCGTGCCCTGGGACCGGCGGCACCCGGCGGTCGTAGACGCCGACCTCGTTCTGGTGGCGACGGGGGCCCCGGAGCCGGTTCTCTGGGCCGACGCCCTGCCGACGGCGTCGAACGGGGTGCCGGAGCGGCTCTTCGTCGACATTGCTCGCCCCCGCAACGTCGAGCCTGCCGTCAACGACCGGCCCGGCTACCGGGTCCTCGACCTCGACGACCTGCAGGGCTGGACCCGCCACGTGCGCGAGCAGCGCAGCACCGCGGTTCCCGACGCCGAGGCCATTTGCGAGGATCTCCTGGCCGACTTCGTCACCTGGGTCTTCCACCAGCAAGCCCTCCAGCCGGCCATCCAGGCCATCCGCGAGACGTTCGACTCGATTCGGAAGCAGGAGGTGGACCGGCATGCCCACCGGACGAACATGGACCGGGAGGAGGTCGATCGGCTCACGAAGTCGATCATGCAAAAGCTGCTCGCCGTCCCGATCGTGCGGCTGAAAAACGTCGATCCCGACAGCATCGACTTTGTCCAGGGCGTCAAACTCCTCCATGCTCTGTTCGCCCCGTCCGACGACTCGGGCGGCCGGTCGCTCACGGAGGCCACGTCGGACGGCCAGCCCACGTTGTCCGACGCGCCGTCTCGCTGCCCCTACATGACCCACGAACCGGAGGAGTCGTCTCCCTCCACCCCTCTCCGGGAGGTCCTGCAGCTGGCGGACGACGCCCCGTCCGAAGATCCGGTGTCCGTTTCGATGGACGTTGACTGAGGGCGCGTACTCGCCCGGCGGCGTCCCTCTCTGGCGGCCCCTCCCGCCACCTGTACAGCGCTCTGATCCGATGACGGTCCCCAGTCCGCTTCTCCTCGGTACCCGCGGCAGCGAGCTTGCGCTCCGACAGGCAAACGCGGTCAAGAACCGGCTCGAGGCCGTGGGCCATCGGGTGCAGCTCCAGACCATTACCACCCGGGGCGACGAATCGACGGACGTGCCGATCTCCGAGATTGGCGACGAGGCGGTCTTTACCCGAGAGCTCGACCGCGCGCTGTTGACGGGGGACATTCACTTCGCCGTCCACTCGCTCAAGGACATCCCGTCGACGGTCCCGGACGGCCTGACCCTCGCCGCCATTGGCCCGCGGGAGGACGCCCACGACTCGTTTGTCGCGCACCCGTCGTTCGAGGGGCACCTCGAGGATCTGCCCCGGAAGGCGACCGTGGCCACCGCGTCCCTGCGCCGCCGGGCCCAACTGCAAACCTGGCGGTCGGACCTCGAGATTGTGCCGGTTCGGGGAAATGTCGACACCCGACTCGAGAAGCTGATGGAGAGCGACTGGCACGGCCTCGTGCTGGCGGCGGCGGGGCTCCTTCGCATGGGCCGATCGGCCTGGATCCGCGATCGCATCGACGCGGACATCATTGTGCCGGCGGTGGGGCAGGGGGCCCTCGGCATCGCGTGCCCGACCGGAGAGGAGGCCCTCCAACGGCGCCTCCATGACGTTCTGCACCACGGGCCGACCGGGGCCGCTACGCGGGCGGAGCGAGCGTTCCTGCGCACCGTGGGCGGCGGTTGCCAGGTGCCGCTCGGGGCGTGGGCCCGCCTCGCCGACGACGACACCCTCGTCCTGGACGCCTGCATCGCGGCTCTGGACGGGAGCGAGCACTATCGGGACCAACGGTCCTCGGCCCCGGAGGACGGAGACGACATGGGCGTTGCACTCGCCGAGGACCTTCTCCAGGCGGGGGGGGAGGCCATCCTGGACCGGATCCTCGGAGATCGCTCCCCGCAGGGATCGCCGTTTCAGCCGTAGAAGACTGACGGCGGTTCAGCCGCTGCCGTACGGCGCGGTCGGGGACGACCGACGACGGGTCCAGGCCCCCTGTTCTTCTGGTGTGCTCCCCGGCCTGCCCGTCGAAGTCTGTCGTTTTTCCTTTTCCGTAGCGACTGCGGCTACCGATCCGTGGGAATGTACGTACTGCTGTGTCAATGCTCATTCTTGGTACGACCCCGCGATCTCAAAATCCAAAA
>JAZKTD010000151.1:0-8530 GCA_036625705.1 Salinivenus sp. | reverse complement strand
CCCCCGGCCCGATTCGACGAGAACGGCATTCTCTTTCCCTCCGAGGATGTGTTACAAAAGCACTCGTTTCGATGTTGAGGGATATACCCATAAACGGGACTGAACTCGGGTTCTAATGAGTAGAATTGACCGGCCAAAACTTCAAGAGTATGGGTATAAACGAAACAAAATATGGACGAGTCCTCCCGAGAGCCGGGAGACGGGGCGGTGTGCACGGACGCGGAACGGGGTTTGTGTTCTTAGGGGGTGCAGATAGAGAGAGGTCTTCTCGACCGCCCATCTACCACAAACATCAAATCGTTGCCATGACCCCGTCGTTGTCCCTCATCCTGTTCGTCGCCCTCTTCTGGACGCTCCCGGCCTCGGCCGCCGCGATCGCCTACCGCCGTTACGACGGATCGATCAAAGACCTGAAGGCCTCCGTGTTCGGGTCGACGGTTCCGACGCTGAACGTCGCCCGAACGGAAGAAGCGAAGGCCGGCCTCGACGCGTAGCGCGCCGGCCGGATGGACGGCCGCTCGCAGAGCGGTTCGTTCGTTGACGGGGCCCGTTCGCCGTCCGCGGCGGGCCCCGCGTATCCCCGTCCTTGACGAGGATACCCACTTCTATAGGAGACCGGCCGCGGGGCGTCCTCAGATCCACTCCTTGCGCCGGAAGTATAGCAGTAGCACGGCGGCAATCACGGCCATCGCCGTCATCGCGACCGGGTAGCCGTACCAGACCGTGAGTTCGGGCATGTATTCGAAGTTCATGCCGTAGATGCCCGCGACGAACGTGAGCGGGATGAAGATCGTCCCGATGATCGTGAGGACCTTCATGATCTCGTTCATCCGGTTCGAGAGGGAGGTCATGTACAGGTCCGTGAGCCCCCCGACCACGTCCCGGAGCGACTCTACGAGGTCGAGCACCTGCACCGCGTGGTCGTAGGTGTCCCGCACGAAGGGGCGCGTCTCCTCCGACCACAGCGGCGAGTCGAGGCGCTCGAGCTGAGAGAGCAGCTCCCGCACCGGCCACGTCATGCGCCGCATGAAGATGAGGTCGCGCCGCAGGTCGTTGATCCGCTCCTGGGTCTCGGTCTGCGGGTCGTCGAGCACCTCGTCTTCGATCGTCTCCGCCCGGTCGCCGAGCTCCTCGAGGATCACGAAGTAGTGGTCCACGATGACGTCGAGGAGCGCGTAGGTGAGGTAGTCCGTCCCCGATTCGCGGATGCGGCCCCGTCCCTTCCGCAGGCGGGTGCGCACTGGATCGAACACGTCGCCCGGGTCCTCCTGGAACGAGATCAGGTAGCTGCCCCCGAGCACGAAGCTCACCTGCTCGGCGCGCAGGTGGTCGTCCTCGTCGTCGTGGTAGAGCATTTTCGACACCACGTAGACGTGGTCGTCGTAGACGTCCAGCTTCGGGCGCTGCCCGGTGTGGACGATGTCCTCCTGGATGAGCGGGTGGAGCCCGAAGTGGTCACCGATCGTGCGGATGGCGTCCTCGTCGTGCACCCCGCTCACGTTGATCCAGGTGGTGGTCGGAGAGTCGCGGTAGGGCAGCACCTCGGCCGCCCCCGAGGGCGCCATTTCCTCGAGGTGATCGGCCGTGTAGTCGACGACGGAGAACTGGATGGCCTCCGCCTTTTTCTCGCCCACGAACACGACGGACCCGGGCGGCAGGCCGATGTCTTTCTTTTGAAACAGGGAGGCGGCGCCCGAAAGCAGATGGGAGGGAAGCATGGCGGGGGCAGAAGGGGAAGGGAACCGAACGGGACGGCTCGGAAGTACGCCTTATCCGAACCCCGGCCGACCTGCCTTCCTCACCCGCATCCGCGGCCGTCTGTTTCCCGGGAGGCCGCAGCTCTCGGAAGCGGAGTCCGCCGACCCGCGGATGCCTTCCCCCGAAGGTCCGGACATGGCCGATCCTTCGGGCCTCGCGTCCGGTTTTTCTGCGGACGCGGAGCGTACCCTCTGATACACGTTCGGTCTCGTATCACAGGCACGACCCGATTCCCATGCCCAAAGCCCGATCCGTTCTCTCCGTCCTTTTTCTCGCCGTCCTCGGCGGTGCCCTCGTCGGCTGCGATTCCAGCGGTCCCGACACGGGGGGCGAACTGTCCGCGGAGGAGGCCCGGACACAGGTCCAGAATACGGACCGTGACCTCTCCGAGAACATGTCCCAGCTGAATTCGGGGGCGTTCTCTACGACCATGAGGGGCCTGTTCCTCTCCAACGGGACCACGACCGGCAGCAAGGACGCTCACGTCCCGCTCGGATACGTGCTTCTCGACTCCCTCGACAGCGTCCTCCAGACGGCCGACGGCCGGTTGGACTTCGAGGCCAGCACGGGCGAGTACACGTGGGAGGGCGAGCAGGCCGGCTGGACCCAGACCGGGTCGTCGGATAGCATCGTCCTGACCTTCCCGACGTCGAGGGGGGCGTCCAACACCGCTACCTTCACCCTGGCAGGGTACTCGGACACGAACGTCGTCATCGACGGGGAGTCGGCGTACGTCCCCGAAGTGATCGCCGCGTCCCTCACGGTGGAAGGAGAGGAGATCTTTGCGGTCGACCTGACGAACACGGAGTTCTACGACGCCCAGCTCAACGGGACGCAGGTTCTGAAGACCGCCCTGCTCCGCGTCCTGACCGCCCCGCAGCGGCACACGTTCGAGTGGTCGAGTCCCTCGAAGCAGGAGTTCGAGTTTGCGTTCGACCTCGTCGAGCCGGCGAACGACAACCGCCTCGTGGCGGGACTCGGGGCCACCGCGACCCTCAGGGACGACGTTGAGAACGTGTCGGGCGCGGGAGACATCGACGAGCTGTCGGGGACCGTACGCCTCGGCCCGGACGTGACGATCGACTACACCCTTCAGGTCGACGAGCTGGCGGCCCTCGGGGACGACCCCTCCGCGCAGGCGGTGAACGACAACCTCGCCGCGACGATGCAGTACCGGGGCCGGACGGTCGGAGACATCAAGGTGACCGAGGAGGACGGACCGGTGCTCGTCTACAACGACGGAGAGGAGGTTCCGCTCGAGGAGGCCTTCGACGATACGCTCTCGATCTTCACGCCGTCCGGGTCGGGCAGCGTCATCGCCGTGATGACGACGGCGGCCGACAAGGTTCAGGCGGCCGTGTCGACGGTGTTTCGGCCGTAGTGGCCTTCCGAGCACCGTGCAATGCGCCCTACCACCGGGCGCGGTAGCCGCGGAGGTCGACGTGGACGAAGGGGCCGCGGTGGGAGGCCGTGTCGTAGACGCCGAGCCCGCCCTCGAAGCGGTCGTCGCCGGGCGTGGGCCGGCGCCGCACCAGACGCGCCAGGTAGCGGGCGTCGGTCTCAGTCGCGCGGCCGTCGCCGGTCAGGTCGTCCATCCAGCCGTCGTCGTCGGCGTCGACGAAGATGTCGGCGGCGTCGCCGTAGAGGTGCCGGCTGTACTCGGTCGTGTTGCCGATCGCCCGGTTGTAGTGAGGCGTCCGGTAGCCGCTCATGACGTGCAGGGTAGAGGCGGCGTGGCCCCGGTCGTTGAGGGCGGCCAGGATCTGCTCCAGTCGCTGGAGGAGCCGGGTGCGCACCAGGGCGAACTGCGGCGTCTCGTCGGTCTGCTTGCAGAGGAACTGCTCCAATCGAAAGTTCGGCGAGATGCGTGCGTCCTTGTTCTCGGCGGTGACCGCGATGAAGCCGGCCGGCGGTTCGTACCTCTCCAGGTCCCCGCGGGCCTGCATCTCGTAGCGGCCGACCCGGTACCCGTTCAGGGTCGTGCCGTCGTGGTCCCACGGCGTGAGGACGAAGACCTGGAGGCGCACCGCGGCGCCCGTCGTGGTGTCGGTGACGACGATGGGGTAGAGGCCGGGCCGCTGCGGGGCCGAAAATCGCCACGACCGGTTCGAGACGGGACGGAGGGTGTTTGCGGGGGCGTCGACCCGGTAGCCGCCCGCCGGGGTCGCCTCGGCGGATACGCGCACCGGCGCGCCAGGCATCGCAGTGACCGCCATCACGCGACGGGAGATGTCCTCGTCGCCGAAGCGCACGGAGAAGGCGGCCGTGCCCCGGTCGAACGCCGCGGAGTCCGGGGGAGCGGCCGCGGCGACGACGGGGAGGACGAGCAGGCCGGAGAGGACCAGGACAAAGGCTCGGCGCGGCGTCACGAGGCGGAGAGCAGACGGTTGTGGGGACTCGGCGGGTCGACGTCCGACCTACTTGTCGGACTCTGGTTCCGGGGAAGAAGGGGCGGGTGGGACGAGCTGAGCGCTTCCGGGGGCGGGGTCGCCCCGACCTTCCCCCATTCTTCCCCTCGTACGGCGGGGCACGCCGGAAACTTCCCCCTGCCCGCCCGTTGACTATATAATCCCCGTAAAAGGTCTGCGGACCCACGTGTCGGTCCGTCGTTCCTCCTCCAAGTTCCTCTTCCCTTTCCGGTATGAAGCAGTCTGATCTTCGAGATATCGCCATCGTGGCCCACGTCGACCACGGCAAGACCACGCTCGTGGACGCGATGCTGTGGCAGAGCGGCATCTTCCGCGACAACCAGACGGTGCAGGAGCGGATGATGGACACGATGGACCTGGAGCGGGAGAAGGGCATCACCATCATGGCCAACAACACGGCCATCCGCTACGAGGGCAAAAAGATCAACATCGTCGACACGCCGGGGCACGCCGACTTCGGCGGCGAGGTGGAGCGCACGCTCCGCATGGTCGACGGCATCATGCTGCTGGTCGACGCGGCGGAGGGCCCGCTGCCGCAGACCCGCTTCGTGGTGCAGAAGGCCCTGAACCTGGGCCTGCCCGCGATTGTCGTACTCAACAAAATCGACCGCGACGACGCCCGGCCCGAGGAGGCGCTCGAGGAGATCTACGACCTCTTTATTGATCTGGGGGCCGACATGGACCAGATCGACTTCCCGGTCCTCTACACCGTGGCCACCGAGGGCCAGTGCAAGCGCGACCTGGAAGAGGCGGAGTGGTCGAACCTGCGGCCGCTGCTCGACACGATCGTTGACGAGATTCCGGCCCCGTCCGGCGACCCCGACGGCACGCTGCAGACGCTCATAACCAGCGTGCAGCGCGACGACTACCTGGGGCCGATTGCGGTGGGGCGCGTCGAGCAGGGCACCCTGAAGAACCGGCAATCGGTGACGCTCTGCCACCGCGACGGCTCTACGGAGCGGGCCAAAGTCAGCGAGCTGTTCACGTACCAGGACCTCCAGCGCGTGGAGACCGAGGAGGCCGGCCCGGGGGAGATTGTCGCCATCGCGGGGGTCGAGGGCATCGGCCTGGGCGAGAGCATCTGTGCCGCCGAAGATCCCGAGCCCCTCGAGCCGATCGACATCGACGAGCCGACGATGTCGATGGAGTTTCGGGTCAACGACGGCCCCTTCAGCGGGCAGGAGGGGGAGTTCGTGACGTCCCGGCAGCTGCGCGACCGCCTCTTCGACGAGGCCCGCAACAACCTCGCGATCCGGGTTGAGGAGACCGGCTCCGCCAACGCCCTCAACGTGTACGGCCGCGGCGAGCTGCAGATGGCCATCCTCATCGAACAGATGCGGCGCGAGGGCTACGAGTTCTGCGTCGGGATGCCGCAGGTGATCACCAAAGAGGTCGACGGCGAGACCCACGAGCCCTACGAGACCGCCGAGATCGACATCCCCGAGGAGTACATGGGCGTGGTGATGGAACGCCTCGGCGAGCGGAAGGGGCAGATGGAGGACATGGTCAAAAACGACAGCGGGCGCACCCGTCTCACGTTCCGGGTGCCCAGCCGCGGCCTCATCGGCTACCGGGCCAAGTTCCTCACCGACACGAAGGGCACGGGCCTGCTCACCCACAGCTTCGAGGAGTTTGGGCCGTGGGCGGGCGAGATTCCGCACCGCACTACCGGGGCCCTCGTGGCCGACCGCCAGGGGGAGACCACCGCCTACGCCCTGCTCAACCTGCAGGACCGGGGCGACTTCTTCGTCGCGCCCGGTGACCAGGTGTACAAAGGCATGATCGTCGGCGAGAACAACCGCCCGCAGGACCTGGACCTCAACGTCACGAAGGAGAAGCACCTCACCAACATGCGGGCCGCCGCCGGGAACGAGCTGGAGCACGTGCCGCCCCCCCGCGAGATGTCGCTCGAGGAGTCCCTGGAGTTTATTCGCGAGGACGAGCTCGTGGAGGTGACGCCGGAGGCCTACCGCCTCCGCAAGCGCCACCGCGACCCCGAAAAGCGCGTGAAGGCGCAGAAGCAGAAGGCGGGCAGCCCGTCGTAGCAGTCCGTTGGTAGATGCCGGCGTCGGGCGGCGGAGGCTCTCGTGCTGTTCTCGGCCGTCGTGCCGAGAGGAGGGTGAGAGAATGGGAGAGGGGGCGTGGGAACGCGGGGGCGAGAGTAGGGCGCCCACTTCGGAGCGAGTGCTTGCCCAGCCCCTTTCTGGAATCGCCTCAGCACCACGGCCCCCCGCGCTGGAGGAGAGTAAAGGCGGCTCCCCGTACGGGTCCTCCGAGGAGACGGGCCCTGATACGAACTCCGCTTGCACTCGGCTCCCTCGAGTGCACGCTCCGTTCGGGTGTGGAGGTCTGGAAGTGCATGTCCCGACCACTGTCGGGGTGGACGTGAGGACGTATTTCGCGCCCATACCTCCACACGTCCTCACATCCAAACCCGAATCCTGCTACAGGATTCGGTATGAATCCGGTCGCAGGGTCCCCTTCGTCGGTCGGTCTCTGGTGGGGGTGGATGCGAGGACGGGTGGGGGCACAAGAGGCGTCGACAATCCATGCTTCCGGACTTCCATCCCAGAAGGAAGCACGCGGCGCTCCTATGACTGAGAGTGTTCACGCCCGCTCTCCCACGCCCCTCACCCCACGCCCTTCTCGTCCATTCGTCCGGGCACATCGGGGAACGGGGGCGGCAGAGCCGTCCTGTTTCAGTCGGACGCATCAGCGTGAGGCCTTGGGCGCTACGCCTCCGCGGCCACCTCCGCCGGCTCCTCGTCCGGCAGGCCCTCGCCGTCGGGGCCCTGCTCGTACTGCTCCTGGATGTTCGGGAAGGCGGTCTGGAACATCTCGTTGACCTCCTCGACCTCGCCGCCCTGCTCGGAGCGGGCCTTGTGGAGGCGGACGCATGCCTTCCACACCGCCCGCCGCAGGTTCCACTTGCGGACCGAGAAGGCCGCGCTGCGGCGCGTGTCGTCCTCTTCCAGCCAGCTGAGCTGCACGTAGGGCTTCGGCGTGCCGCTGCCGTCGTCTTTCCAGCAGAAGTTGAGCCCGATCACACCGGTCTTCGAGCGGGCCTCCGCCGAGCGGCGCACCGGATCCATCGGGTCGGGCAGCTCCTCGAGGAGGTCGTCGCGGTACTCGACGGCCTTCTCGAGGGCCTCTTCGCGGCCGCCAAAGCGCTTGTCGGAGAAGTACTTCGTGTGCTGCTCCTTCTGGCGCTTGATGCGCACCTGCCAGCCGTGCGTGGGGTGCCGGTCCGGGTTCTCGTCGGTCGGCTCGATGTCGATGCGAAAGACGTTCTTCGGCTTGTCACTCATGGTGGTGTAGAGTCGAACGGGGTCGATGCGGTGGGTGGGAGTGGGCCCGTCCACAGACAGGACCGGGCCCGGGGCGTCGGAACGCGACGCGCGCCGCTGCCGGAGAGGCAAAAGAGGACACGCCGGGAGAAGAGGGGTGTGACGAAGGAGAGCGACCCGTGGAGAAGAGCGTGCTCATTCGCCCGCTTCTGTGAGCGACTGCGTCGTGCCCGATCCCGAGGCGCGGAGACACCGGGCAGCGGCACCGTCGGGGTCAGAGACTACCGACGGTGAAACGTTACAGTTATGAAATATGGCGGACAGGGATGGGGAATGCAACCTCAATTCGACGCGCCGCAGATCTTTCCACGAGGTTGATTATAAGGGACGGAAGTGGCCCCTTGCCGGTCATGTGTGAATGGTGTGTCCGTGCAGGGCCGGCAGGGGGCGTCGTCGGAGAGGAAGGGGAGCGCTCGCGGAGGGGCGCACCAGCGGTCGACACCCGCGGGCTGCGGGTTAGAGGAGGCCGGCCTCGTCGGCGGCCTCGCGGAGCGTCTCGCGCTGTTCGTCGGTGAGGTCCGTCGGGATGTCGACGTCGACCGTCACGTAGAGGTCGCCCTGCCCGTCGTCGGTCTTTACGCCCTGGCCGCGCAGGCGGAGCTTCTCGCCGGGCTGGGTGCCCGCCGGGATGGTGAGTTTGATCCGCTGCCCGTACGGGGTGGGGATGCGGCGCTCCGTGCCGAAGAGGGCGTCGAAGACGTCGATCGACTCGGTAAGGTGAATGTCGTCGCCCTTGCGGCGGAAGCGGGGGTGGTCCCCCACCTCGAAGGTCACGTACAGGTCGCCGCGCTGTCCGGTCGGGCCGGCTTGCCCTCGACCCTTCAGGCGAATCTTGTAGCCGTTACGGACGCCCTGGGGAATGTTGAGACGGATCGACTCGCCGGTCGGCAGCTCGATTTCCCGTCGGCCGCCGTGCAGCGCCTCCTCGAAGGAGAGCTGCAGCTTCGTCTCGATGTCCTGTCCCGACGGCTGCCGGGAGCGCCGGCGCTGCTGGCG
>JAZKTD010000150.1:0-8536 GCA_036625705.1 Salinivenus sp. | reverse complement strand
CGCCGTCGCTCTCCGGGTCGGGGAAGATGCGATGCGTAAGCACCCGGGCGCCGTCGTTGGCGAAGACCTCGACCGAGGAGCGGTCCACGAACACGTGGAGTTTGACGCGCCCGTTCCGGGGGGCGAGCGGGGCGCTGTCGCGGGCGGCGAAGTCGTCGTGGAAGTCGGACGCGCCGGCCCGGCGACGGTCGACGAACACCGAGTCCGTGGCGGCATCGTACCCGACGACCGTCCGCTCGCTCTCCCCCTCCCGCACGGCGAGCCCGACGGTCTCGGCGTCGCCGGGGGCAAACTCGGCGACGATCTCGAGCGTCCGACCGGACACGCCGTCGGGCCCGAGGGCCGTCGTGCCGGGGGCGACGGGCCGGGCGTCCAGCGACACCGAGTCGGTGCGCAGCCGCCGAAGCTCCCGCACGGGCCGCTGCGTGAGCCGCGGGGTGCCGTCGATCTCGCGGACCTGCACCGAGCGCGGGATCGTCTGGGCGCTGCGCCACGGCGAGGTGGGAATGCTCTCGGCGTAGGCCCAGTTGTTCATCCAGGCCAGCCACAGCGCCCGGCCGTCTTCCTGGGGGACGTTGTTCCAGGGAATGGTGGCGTAGAAGTCGGGGCCGTAGTCCACCCAGTGGGGGGCGGTCTCCAGCCCGCCCTCGCGGGGGGTGAACGTCGTGCCGTCGAAGGCGCCCAGAAAGTACTGCCCGCCGGAGCCGCCGGCCACCGAGCCGGGGTTCAGGTCCACCTGCAGCACCCACTGCGTGCTGTCGGGCTGCCCCTCGACCGGCGCCCGAAACAGCGCCGGACACTCCCAGATGCCGCCCGTGGCCCCGGCCGGGCCGAACGTGCTGAGGAGCGACCAGTCCGTGAGGTTCGTCGACTCGTAGAACTGCACCGTGTGCTGGGTGGGGAGG
The DNA here is from genome assembly GCA_036625705.1 of Salinivenus sp. Classification (GTDB taxonomy): domain Bacteria; phylum Bacteroidota; class Rhodothermia; order Rhodothermales; family Salinibacteraceae; genus Salinibacter. The sequence continues at coordinate 7,631 of JAZKTD010000150.1, read as the reverse complement.
GCGACGGCCATCACCCACTTCTCTTCGGGGGCGTACCAGAATACGTTGGGATCCCGGAAGTCGGGGTCCGGATGCTCGAGCACCGGGTTGCCCTCGTACTTCGTCCAGGTCTCGCCCCCGTCGAGGCTGTAGGCCAGCGACTGCGCCTGGTCGATCGAGTCGCCCTCCAGGGTGTAGTGGCTCGTGTAGATGGCCACCAGGGGGGCGGGGCCGTTGCCGTCGCCGAAGCCGGCGGTGTTGGCCGAGTCTACCACCGCACTGCCCGAGAAGATCATCTCGGTGCCCTCCTCGGGGATCGCCACGCCCTGGTGCCCCCAGTGCACGAGGTCGTCGCTCGTGGCGTGGTTCCAGCTCATATGGCCCCAGGTGGGGCCCTCCGGGTTGTACTGGTGGAAGAGGTGGTACGTCCCGTCGTGGTAGACGAGCCCGTTGGGGTCGTTCATCCAGTTCTGCCGGGGCGAGTAGTGGAACTGGGGCCGGTAGCGCTCATCGAACGACGGGCCGTCGCCGGCGTCCGCGTCGGGGGCCGGCTCGGACCCGCATCCGGTCAGGACGAGGAGCGCGGCGAGGGCGATGCCGGCGACCCACCCCGGCTGGATACGGTCGAGGGAGAGCATCGGCACGGTCGGGAAGAGTGAGGGAAGACGAAGGGCGTTCGGGGTTTCGCGAGCGCGTCGACCGAGAAGGCCGGTCGGGGGCGCCGGGGCGGCCGGTCCTCGGGTGTGCCCGCCGACCTTGGGCCGCTCCGCCCGGGCCGCGCGTCCCGACAAGGAAAGGCCTCGTCCCCGGGCCCCCCCGTCCGGCGCGGCCGCGGGAGGGCCCGGGGGACTACGATAAGAGCTGGCCCGTAGAGACGCCATCAAGGGCGGTCTCCGGCGTCGTCAGTTCCACCCCGGATTCTGCACGTAGCTCCCGTCGCTGAAGTCGATCTGCTGCTGCGGGATCGGGAGGTACTCGTCCCGACCCTCCTGGAAGCTGGCGTCCTGGAGGTACTCGCGCCGCTGCACCTCCGCCTCGAAGTAGTCGTTGAGGGTCTCGGCGGCGATGCCCCACCGCACGAGGTCGAAGAAGCGCCAGCCCTCCATCCCGAGCTCGAGCCGCCGCTCGAAGCGGAGGGCCTCCCGGGCGTTTTCCTGCGTCCAGTTGATGTTCTGCCCGTCCCGGTAGGGCTCGACGTTGTAGTTCGAGACGTTGTCGCCCTCGGCGGTTTTCACCTTGCTGTCGTCGGCGCGGCGCCGGATCTGGTTGATGATCGGGAGCGCCTCGTCTTCGCGGCCGAGCTCGATGAGGGCCTCTGCTTTCCAGAGCAGGACGTCGGCGTAGCGAATGACGTTGTTGTTCTTCGAGCTCGCGTAGAAGAACACGACCTGCTCGACGGAGGGGGAGCCGACGGGCTGAAGGCCCTTCATCGAGGTGAAAGGCCCGTAGGTCTGCGGCGTCCGCGCCCAGACGTTCGGGTCGTAGATCTGCTCGGTGTCGTACTTGAACGGGTGCCCCTCGATGGCGACCGAGTGGTCGAGCCGGGGGTCGACCGTGTTCTGCTGGAAGTCCTGCGGGTCGGTCAGGGAGGTCTGGTTGAACGAGTCGAACTCCGGCAGGCCGTCGCTTCCCGTCTGGAAGGCGTTTACGAAGTTCTGGCTGGGAATGTGGAACCAGCAGCACCCGAAGCCCTCGTTCATCGGGTAGTTCAGGGCGTTTTCCATGTTGACGCGTCCCCGCACGGTGCCGTCGTTCCGGGAGCGCTGGACGGCGAAGACCGCCTCCCCGTCGCTCGTGTTGTCGAACTCCCAGAGGAAGTTCTTCCGGATGTCGTCGAAGAGCCGAAACGGCCCGGCGCTTTGAATTTCGTTCACGAGCCGCACGACCTCCTGCAGCTTGTCGTCCTGAATCTCGACGACCTGGTGGTTGGTGCTGTCCTGCCGGTAGGCCTGGTAGAGCCGGGTCTTCGCCAGGTAGGCCTTGGCCGCCCACTGGTCGATGCGCCCCGGCTGCGACTGGGAGGGGGGCAGGTTGTCGGCCGCAAACTGGAAGTCCGCCGCGATCTTGTCCCAGAGCTCCTGGCTCGTGAACTCGCGGTTCGACACGTTCTTCAGGGGCCCTTCCTCGTCCGCTTCGATGAACGGGACGTGCTTAAACATGATTTTCAGCATGAAGTAGAAGTGGCCCCGGATGAACCGCACCTCCGCCAGCCGCGTCGTCTTCTCCGGGAAGTCCTCCTCCGAGAGCTGGTTGAGCCGCTCAATCGCGAGGTTGGCCCGCGAGATGCCTTGGTAGCTCTTGGTCCAGAACTGGTCGGCCTTGGCCAGGTCCGTCCGGATGGAGGAGAACTGCTCGTAGTTGTTGTACTCGCCCTGGTCGGCGACCGAGCCGCCGCCCTTGTAGGCGTTGTCCGACCGGACGCTGCCCCAGGGCCAGGGATCGGTGTAGGTCGCCGCGGTCCAGTGCCCGTTCCCCAGGGCCGCGTAGGCCGCCGTCACGAGGCCCTCCACCCGGGAGGGGGTGTTCAGCTGTTCGCCGCTCAGCTTCCCCGATGGGTTTTCGTCGAGGGCGCTGTCGCACGAGATGAGCGCAACCGCAAGGAGAAGGAGGAGGAAGAATTTGGTCGTGCGCATGGCTGTACGGTGTGGTAGAAATAAAGAGACAGCTCGCCGTCACAATCCGGGGCCGCTCGGCCCGTCGGGTTAGAAGCCGAGCCGCACCCCGAACGTCCACCGGCGCGGCCGCGGGAAGGTGAAGTTGGTCGTCTCCGGGTCCGGGCCCGTGAACTCGTCGGATCCTGTCTCGACGGTGAAAAGGTTCTCCCCGCGAGCGTAGAGGCGGGCGCGATTCAGGCTGAGGGGGCCCGTCACCGCCTCGGGGAGGTTGTAGCCGAGCGTCACCTCGCGGAGCTTCAGGTAGGATCCGTCCTCGATCAGGTAGGAGGAGGTGCGAAGCTCCCCGTTCGTGTCGGAAAGGGTCGGGGAGGGAATATCCGAGTCCAGATTCTGGCCCGTCTTCGGCGAGTAGGCGTCCAGGACCCGCGAGCCGTAGTTCTCGCCCCGGAAGAAGGAGGTAAAGTCCGTGAAGGACTTGAACTCCGCCACGTTCACCTCGCGCCCCTGCACGCCCTGGAAGAAGACGCTCAGGTCGAGGCCTCCGTAGGAGAGGTTCGTCGAGAGCCCGTACTCGTAGTCGGGATTCGAGTCCCCGAGGTATTTCTGGTCCAGAGAGTTGATGCGGCCGTCGCCGTTCAGGTCCTCGAACCGGAGACGCCCGACGGCCGCCCCGGGCTGGGTGGCGTGGTTGTCCACCTCCTCCTGGCTCCGGAAGAGGCCGTCCGTCACGAAGCCGAAGTGGGAGAACTGCGACCGGCCCAGGATATTCTTCTCGCTGTTCCCGGGGAAGGAGTCCACGACGTCGGCCGGAAGCTCGGTAATCTCGTCGGAGCTGTGCCCCACGTTCGCGCTCACGCTGTAGTTGAGGGCGCCGATCTCATCCCGATACTCGAGCTGCACCTCAAAGCCCGAGGTCTCCACCGTCGCGCCGTTGATGAACTGGTTGCCGCCCTCGCCGACCGTCGCGATGAAGCCGGGCTGGATGAGAATGTCCGTCGTCTCGCGGGTAAAGTAGTCGATGGAGCCCACCAGCTTGTCGTCGAGGAGCCCGTAGTCGGCGCCGATGCCGATCTCGGTGGTCTCCTCCCACTGAAGGTTGTCGTTTGCGCGCTGGATGCGACGAAAGCCGCCGGGAATTGCGCCCGCGTCGTTCCCGCCGAGGTCGTAGGCGGTCGAGGTGGGGGAGGTAAACAGCACGTCGTCGGAGCTAAAGCCCGGCTCGAAGAGCTGAAGGGCCGCGAAGTCCTCGATCTCCTGATTGCCGACCCGGCCCCAGCTCCCCCGCAGCTTCAGCTCCGAGAGAAACGCAGCCCGGTCCTCCATGAAGGACTCTTCGGTGACCCGCCAGCCCAGCGAGAACGCGGGGAAGAGGCCGAAGCGGTTGTTTTCCCCGAACCGGGAAGAGCCGTCGTACCGGATGGTGGCGGACGCCAGGTAGCGGTCCTGGAACGAGTAGTCGGCCTTCGAGAAGTAGGACAGCAGGCGCGAGTCGGTCCGGAACCCCTCGACGAGTTGCCGGCCCGTCCCGGCGTTCTCGACGAAGAAGTCGAGCGTCTGGACCGAAAACTCTTCCCGGAGGGAGGAATTCGACACGAGGTGCTGATCCTGCGTCTCGGCCCCCGCCAGGAGGTTTACGCTGTGACTCTCCCCGATCAGGACGTCGTACTCGGCGGTCGCGTTGAGCGTCCAGATGAAGTCGTCGGTGTCGGCGTTCTGCACCGAGTTGACGCTCCGTCCCAGGAAGCCGGTCTGGTACCGCTGCTGGATGTCGCGCTCCTGGGTTCGCTCCCAGTCGAGCCCAAACCGGCCCTGAAGGGTCAGGTCCTCGGTCAGGTCGACGGCCCCGTTGATGTTGCCGAACACCTCGCCGGTGTTGATCTCGTCCCATCGGTTGTCCTCAATCAGCCGCACCGGGTTGTCGCGGTCGCTGAACGATCCGGCGCCGGTCGGGCCGGCGAAGGCGCCGTCCGCCGTCCGGACCGGAATGATCGGCCGAAGCCGGAGCGAGAGGAGGAACGGATTCCCGCCCGCTCCTTCCGGAAGAGGCACCCCCTTCTCCTTCGAGAGCGTGAGGTTTTCGCCGACGCGCACCCGCCCGTCGAAGAAGTTGAAGGAGGAGTTGATCTGGGCGTTGACGCGCTGAAACTCGTTTTGCTCGATGATGCCCTCGTTGTCGTGGAAACGCAGGCCGAAGTACGCGCTCCCCCGATCGGACCCGACCCGGGCGGACAGGTTGTGGCTCTGCACGATGCCCGTCTGGCTGATTTGCTCCGTCCAGTCGGTCCCCGGCACCGCGGCCGGCGTGTTGTTGCCGATGCTCTCCGCGATCGTGATGTCGTTCAACCCGGCGGTGCCGTCGTCCTGCCGGTCAAAGTCGTAGGAGTAGAGGGGAGCGACGGCGTTCGGGTCGCGGCCGTCGTTGATGGCGGCGCGGAAGAGAGCGGTGGCCCGTTCCCGGGTGTTCAGGGGATCGTAGGTCCGCCCGTCCGGCCAGTTCGAAAAGGTGACGTCGGATCCGTAGCTGAACTCCAGGGTGTTGCCCTCGCCGCCCTCCTTCGTCTCGATGACGATGACGCCGTTCGACGCGCGGGATCCGTAGATGGAGGCCGCCGCGGCATCCTTGAGCACCTGAATCGACTCGATGGAGCCGGGGGATAGGATCTGCTCCACGTTGTTCTTGGTCGGGATCCCGTCGATGACGAAGAGGGGCGAGTTGTCCCCGAGGGTGCTCGCGCCCCGAATTTGAAGGGTGGCGTCCCCGAACGGCGATCCGGTGGTCTGTACGTTGAGGCCCGCCACCCGCCCCTGCAGCGACTTGATCGGGTTGGTCGACGGGTCGTCCTCCAGTTCCTGCACCTCGACGCTCGACACCGAGCCGGTGAGCGTGCGCCGCTGCTGGGACTGATACCCGGTCACGACCACCTCGTCCTGCGTGAGGGTGCTCGACTGGAGCGTGACGTCGATGCTCGTGCGCTCCTGAACGGGGACTTCCCGGGTCTGGTACCCCACGAACGAGAAGACCAGGGTGTCGGTGGGGGCGGGGGCCCGAAGAGTGTACCGGCCGGATCCGTCCGTCGTGGTCCCGATGCTGGTGCCCTTCACAACCACGTTCACGCCCGGCAGGGCCGTCCCGTCGGCGGCGCTGGTGACCGTCCCCTCGACGGCGTGTTGGTCCTGGGCCGCCGCGGGGCCAGCCAGGGCGAGCACTAGCGCAAAGGAAAGGAGGAGAACCCGCTGCAAAGTCATGGTACCGAAATCCGTTGGTTGGGAGAGCGCGTCCGGTCGGGCGACGACGCCGGGCGGGGACGGCGACGCCCGTTTCGGCGACACGGAGGAGCGATTCCGGCGGCCCCGCGACCCTGCTCGGATGGGGCGCAGCCCAAGACTACTTCCTCCCTCGAAGGTCTTGGACCTCCTCGGTCGGGGCGCCGCCGCTGCGCATTTCCGCGCCGAAAATGGGAACGTTTTCTTTTCTTGTGCCCTCGAATGAGAAGACGGGCGCGAAAAACTGCAAAATAAACCGCTTTTGTTAACTATTTATTCACATTAAGACAAAAGTACCGCTGGTCTTGGCAGGCGGGCACGCCATTCAGGGAAACTTCGTAGAAACGTTTTCATTTTTTGCGGACGACCGCAGAGGGGCCGGAACGGCCCGAGAGCCCGGAGCTACGGGGCGCGCTCGGCCCCGCAGGAACGGCGCACGATGAGCTTCGGCTGGAGCGTGACCGTCGTGGGCGAGCGGTCGGGGGCCTGAAGGCGGCCCAGCAGAATCTCCGCGGCCCGCCGGCCCATCTCGTAGCCGGGCTGGTCCACGACCGTCGGCGGCGGGTTCAGGGCCATGGGCCACGGCACGTCGTCGTACCCCACGAGGGCCATCTCGTCGGGGACCTCTACGCCGCGCTCGTTCAGGGCCGCCAGCGCCCCCAGCGTCGTAAGGTTGTTGCCCGTGAACAGGGCCGTCGGGGGCGCGGCGAGCGACAGCAGCTCGTTGGTGAAGATCTTGCCCTGCTCCCGGCGGTCGTCCCCCTCCATGATCAGGGCCGGGTCCACCGGCAGGTCGTGGTCGCGGAGTGCCCGCTCGTAGCCCGCCCGGCGCTCGGTGAGGGTCGAGATGTGCGGGATGCCCCCGATAAAGCCGATGCGCTCGTGCCCGAGGTCGATCAGGTGCGAGACCGCCTGGTACGCGCCTTTCCGGTTGTCCGACAGGATCGTGTCCACGCGGGTGCCCGGGAGGCGCCGGTCGACGCACACCACGGCGATCCCGGAGTCGAGGAGCTCGTCGATGGCCGAGTCCTCCGCCCCCACCGGGGGCACGATGACTCCGTCCACGTCCTCGGTCTGCAGGATCTCGAGGGCGAGGCGCTGCTTGTCCGCGTCCTCGTCGGAGTTGCTGAGGATGAGGGCGTAGCCGTGCGCCTGGGCCACGTCCTCTACCCCCCGCGTCACGTCGGCAAAGAACGGGTTCTGGATGTCGGGAATCACGAGCCCGAGGAGATTGGCCCGCCCGCCCTCGAGGCGGAGGCGGCGCGCCACCCGGCTCGGCATGTAGCCGAGGTCCTCGGCCACTTGCTTCACGTGCGCCTTGGTGTCGGGATGGACCTTCTCGGAGTTGTTGAGCGCGCGGGACACGGTCGAGATGGACACGTCGGCCTCGCGGGCGACGTCTTCGAGCGTGGCCATGAGGGCAGGCTGGTTGGGCGAAAGCGACCGCGGTCGAAACGGGGCCGGAAAGCAGAAGCCCTCTGCTCCGTGTACGGCGCCCGGTCGGCACCGACGCGACGCGCGTGCTCGCCCCGATCCGGGGCACTCGGTGCCGGCCTCGAGCGGGGAGGCCGCGCCCCTCCGTCGCGGCCGCGTTCGAGACGTAATTGGACCGAAAAGATAGGAGCCATTGCGTTGTAGAACAAGCTGAAAACGGGTGCTCCGTTCAGTCTCGATTGACAGTTCCCCGGACGTTTATACATCAAAGCAATCGTTCCCATCCGGTCTGGCGCGCCGAGATCGACCTGCCGGCGGGCACGTACGTCGAGTTTCGCC
>JAZKTD010000149.1:0-8670 GCA_036625705.1 Salinivenus sp. | reverse complement strand
CCGGAAGGCCCGTCCGCGGCCCCTGCGGAGTGTGGTGATCCCCCCGTCAGGAAAGGTCTCTTCCACCACGACATCGTCGCCCTCATGGATCGTCGGTCCTTTCTGCAGACCTTGGGCCTCGGCGCCGCCGGCTGGGCCACGACGTCGTCCCGGCCCGATCCGTCGTTCCTGTCTCCGGACTCCCTGGAGGCGCCCGCCGTCCGGGGGGACACCCGGCCCAACATCCTGTTTGTCTTCTCCGACGACCATACGACCCAGAGCATCCGGTCCTACGCAAACGCGCGATCGATCCCGACCGTCGACGACCGGCTGGGGGACATCGCGCGGTCGGGCCACATCGACCGGATCGCGGCGGAGGGGGGGCGCCTGGACCACTGCTTCTGCACCAACTCGATCTGTTGCCCGAGTCGAGCGTCGGTGCTTACGGGCCAGTACAGCCACGAGCACGGCGTCTACACGCTCGAGGACGGGCTCGACCCGGCGCGCCCCCACCTCGCCAAGGCGCTTCGGGCCGCGGGCTACCGGACCGCCCTGTTCGGCAAGTGGCACCTCAAGAACGACCCCGCCGGCTTTGACGACTGGCTCCGGCTGCCCGGACAGGGGCGCTACTTCGACCCGAAGCTGAAGGCGAAGGGGGACGCCGACTACACGACCTACGAGGGGTTCTCGAGCGACGTCATCACCGATCAGTCGATCGAGTGGATGCGGGCGCACGCCGACGAGGACGCGCCCTTCTTCCTGATGACCAACTACAAGACCTGCCACGGCCCCTTCGCGTACCCGGACCGCAACGCCGACCTATTCGCGGACACGACCCTCCCGGAGCCGCCGAGCCTGTGGGAGGACAAGGCCCATCGGTCGCCCGGCTCCCGAGACTACGGGCTGTCGATCGAAACGATGGCCCGCCGGCTGGTCCGGGCGCCGTTCGGGGACTGGACCCCGCCGCGCCCGCTGGACCAGATGCGGCCCCGCGAGCGGCGACGCCACGCCTACCAGCGCTTCGTGAAGCGGTACCTGCGGTCCGCGGCGGCCATCAACCAGGGGGTCGGCCGTCTGCTCGACTACCTCGACGCGGCGGGGCTCGCCCAAAACACCATCGTGGTCTACTCCTCGGATCAGGGCTACTACCTGGGCGAGCACAACTACATCGACAAGCGCTGGATGTACGAGGAATCGCTCCGCATGCCGTTTCTGATCCGGTACCCGGGCGGAATCGAACCGGGCACGACGGTGGACGACCTCGTCCTCAACGTCGACATGGCCCCCACGCTCCTCGACCTTGCGGGCGTCGAGACGCCCGACTACATGCAGGGTCAGAGCACCCGTCCTCAGCTTCAGGGACGCGCCCGGGATGACTGGCGGGACGCCCTGTATTACCGCTACTGGTACCATACGGCCAACGGCAACCGGCCGGCTCACTACGGCGTCCGGACCGCCCGGTACAAGCTCATCTTCTTCTACGGCCTCCCGCTCGGCCACGGCGACCTCGAGCGGCCCACGACGCCGGGGATGGAGCTGTACGACCTGGCGAAGGATCCTCAGGAGATGGACAACGTCTATGACGACCCGGCCTACCGCAACGTCGCCGAGCGGCTAAAGCGGACGCTGCTCCGCAAGAAGCGGGCCCTCGGCGACACCGACGAGGCGCACCCCGAGCTGCTGGAGCGGCGCTCCTCGTTTTTCTGACGTCGACGCGATCCCTCCTGGCCCCGTCCCCGCGGTGTGCACCGGCGCATGCCCGGCGACCGGCACCCCATCCCTCCCGTGGCGTTCTCCGGCCGCGGGGGCGCTCCGTCTCCCGATGACTCCGTACCCCCCCGCGTGCCCATGTCCCGTTCCGAGTCCGCCGCGAGCCCGTCTCCACCGTCCGGGGCGTCGGGCCCGCCGGTCGTGGTGTCGACCTGGCCCCACGGCCTGCCGGCCAACGAGGCGGCCTGGGCGGTGCTGGAGGACGGCGGGACGGCGCTCGACGCCGTCGAGGCGGGCGTCGCCGTGACGGAGGCCGACCCGGAGGCCCGCACCGTCGGCCTCGGGGGCTACCCGGACCGCACCGGCGTCGTGACGCTCGACGCCTGCATCATGGACGAGCGCGGGCGCTGCGGGGCCGTCGCGGCCCTGCAGGACATTCTGCACCCCACCGCGGTGGCCCGCGCGGTGATGGAGGAGACCCCCCACGTTCTGCTCGTCGGGGAGGGGGCCCGCACCTTTGCCCGGGACCAGGGCTTCGACACGACGGCCCTGCTCACCGATCAGTCGGAAAAGGACTGGCGCGAGTGGAGGCGAGAGCAGGCCGAGGGACAGACCTCAACGGACGGCGCGCGGCCGGAGCCCAACGTCGAGAAGGCGGCGGGCCGCGGCAATCACGACACCATCGGCATGCTGGCCCTCGACGCGGACGGCAACCTGTCGGGGGCCTGCACCACGAGCGGCACGAAGTGGAAGATGCACGGTCGGGTCGGCGACTCGCCCCTCATCGGGGCGGGGCTCTACGTCGACAACGAGGTGGGGGCCGCGTGCACAACGGGGTGGGGCGAGGCCATCGTCCGCGTCGCCGGGGCGCACCTCGCGGTCGAGGCCCTGCGGCAGGGGGCCTCCCCGACCGATGCGTGCCGGCGGGTCGTCGAGCGGGTCCGGGCGCTGCCGACCGACACGTCCGACATTCAGGTGGGCGTGGTGGCCCTCACGCCGGAGGGGGAGATTGGCACCTACGCCCTCCGGTCCGGCTTCGAGGCCGGCCGCCGCACCCCCGACGCGGAGAACCACCTCGTCGATGCGGGCCACCTCGGCGATGAATCGGACCCCCAATCGTGAGCGAACAGACGGCTGGACGAATTCCGCTTACACTCGACCTCGTCGAGTGCGCGCTCCGTTCGGGTGTGGAGGTCTGGAGAGGTGGATGTATGGACGTATTTCGCCTCCATACCTCCACACTTCCCCACATCCAACCCCACCAGAGGCCGAAGGCCGACCGACGCAGTAAATCCTGCTACAGGATTCGGGTTCAGTCCCGGGCGGCACCGCAGCTTTCCCGCACCACCAGCTCCGGCTCCAGCTCCCGGTGCACCGGGGTCGAACTCGACTCCTCGATCTCGTCGACGAGCATATCGACGGCGGCCTTGCCCTTGTCGTACACGGGCTGCCGGACGGTGGTGAGGGGCGGGATTGTGTACCGGGACGACGGCAGGCCGTCGAACCCCACGACCGCGACGTCGTCCGGGACGCGGTGGCCGGTCTCGTGGAGGGCGAGGAGCGCCCCGGCCGCCATCGTATCGCTCGCACAGAAGAGGGCCTTCGGGAGCGGGCCGCTCGCGGCCCAGTCGTGGACGATCTCATACCCGCTCCCCTGCGAGTAGTCGCCGTGCCCGACGTGGGCCTCGGCGATCGTGCACCCCGCCTCGTCGAGGGCGCGCTCGAGGCCCCGCCTGCGGTCCTGCGTCTCTTCCAGGTCGGCGGTGCCCAGGATCGCGCCGATGTTCCGGTAGCCGAGTTCACAGAGGTGCGCGCCGGCCTTGTAGCCGCCCTCGACGTTGTCGATGTCGATCGAGCGAAACGCGTCCCGGTCGGAGCTTGCCCCGATGAGGATGGTGGGGGCCCCGCGTTCCTGGAGAATCGATCCCACGAAGTCGGTCACTTCCTGAGTGATGAGGACGTACCCGTCGAACCGCTTGTCGCCGGCCCGGGCATTGATCTTGTCCTCCATTGCCGCGGAGACGATCGACAGCGAGACGAAGTAGCCGCGCTCGAGGCACTGGTCGAAGATGCCCGAGTAGAGCAGGGGCCAGTAGCCGTTGGCCAGCGACTCGTGGAGGGGCCAGTGTCCGTGGTTGGGCGATCCCTCGCTGCGACGCGGGGTGAGGATGCTGATTTCGAAGGAGCGGTCCGTCGCCAGGCTCCGGGCCACCGAGTTGGGGCGGTAGTCGTGCTCCTCGATGACTTTCAGGACCCGCTCCCGGGCCTCGTCGCTCACGTTCGGGTGGTCGTTCAGCACCCGCGAGACGACAGAGCGGGACACGTACGCCAGTTCGGCGACCTGGTCGATCGTCATGTCCTCCTCGTTTTCCATGGTGGGCGTTGGGGCGTGACGGGAGAACGGACGCAGGCGGCGAGACGTCTCAGGCCGCCTCCGGCGAGAGGGGAGCGAGAGAATCCCGCCCCGTCGTTTGGCCGGGGGGAGAAGACGTCCCTACCGGCGGAGTGCGTGGCTGAAAAGCTCTCGGGCCGGACGTTATCACATGCGCAGCGGGGCCGTAGGTTCGGGCCGGTGCACACTCCTCATCGGCTCGCTCTCGCCGATGTTGAAACGGGGCCGGCTTCGACCTCTCCGGCGTGCGATAGGGCAGCACCCTGTAGAAACGGGCACGGCGCACCGGCGGGCTCCCAGGGCGACGACATCGAGCTATTGGCAGGGGAGGGGAATCCCCATTGGCGGCCTCGCGGGGGCTCATTCTCCCTCGGACGCGGGAATCAGGTCCTCGACGAGACCGCCTGCGGGGGGACCGACGTTTCCGAACGGATCGACGGCCGAGATGGCAATGGCGGTCGGGCGGTCGCGCCACGTGTAGCGGCGCCGGGCCCCCGGCACGACGTCGGTCGACCACGTGCCCCCGCGGCGCCAGCGGACCAGCCACCACTGCGGCCCGCGGTGGGCCGGCGTTAGCGTCACCGCGACGCTGCTGTCCGTCCGGCGGGCCGAGAGGCCCGGACGCCCAGGGGCATCGTCGTCGAGCCACGGGGAGGGGGGGACGAGCGCAGGCTCGGCGTAGGCCTCCGTGCGGAGGCGCCGCCGAAGACGCTGGGTGGCCCGCCAGTGCTGGGGCGGCGGCCGCGACCGCGTGAGGGCGACGCTGTCGGCCCCCGCAGAATTGACGCGCACCGAGTCCGCCGCGGCCGAATCGGCAGGCCGCGCGCCCAGGACGACCGAGTCGGCCACGAGCGTGTCGACGACCGGGGCGAGCACCGTCGTGTCGGGCCGGCCCGGCCGCTGGACCGAGTCCGGCGGCGGCATCAGGGCCTGCAGGCTGAAGTGGACCTGGCCGGTGGCGCCGGGGTGGGAGCGGGCCGTGTAGATCTGCCCGAGGATCTGGGCGTCGGGCCAGTGCCGGTCGCCGGCCATCCGCACGCGGCTGGTGTAGAGGCCGGGCCAGACGTGGCGGCCCTCCTCGTTCTGCTCGATCCACCAGCGCAGCATCTCCGGGTACGAGTACCCGTACTGGTCGATGCGGTAATAGAGCTGCGGGGTCATGTAGTCGACCCAGCCCCGCCGCAGCCACGTGCGGGCGTCGGCGTAGAGCTGCGCGTAGGCGTCGAAGCCCCGCGTGCCGGGCGGATGGTCGGGGCGCCAGATGCCGAACGGACTGATCCCGAACTGGACGTGGGGCTTCGTCTCCTTGATCGAACGGTAGACGCGCTCCACGAGGCGGTTTACGTTGTGGCGGCGCCAGTCGGCCCGGCTCCCGGTCCAGCCGTTCCGCTGGGCCCGCGCCCAGCTCGCGCTGTCGGGAAACGGCGCCCCGTCGGCGTAGGACGGGTAGGGGTAGAAGTAGTCGTCGAAGTGGACGCCGTCGATGTCGTAGCGGCGCACGACGTCCATGATGACGCGGTGCGTGTGGTCGCGCGCCGCGGGCACGCCGGGGTCGAGCCAGAGGTAGTCGCCGTACTGGCGGACCCAGGAGGGGTGCTGTCGCTGCACGTGGGTGGGGGCCAGGGCCGAGGTGTCGGCCGGGTGGCCCGCCCGGTAGGGGTTGAACCAGGCGTGCAGTTCCAGGCCACGGGCGTGCGCCGCCGCGACGGCGAACGACAGCGGATCGTACTCAGAGGAGGCCGGCGCCCGGCCCTGCGCGCCGGTCAGGTAGTACGACCAGGGCTCGTGGGGCGAGTCGTAGAGCGCGTCGGCGTGGGGTCGCACCTGAAAGATGACGGCGTTCAGGTTGAGGGCGGCCGCCTCGTCCAGCAGGCGGCGCAGCTCGGCCTTCTGCCGGGCAACCGGCAGGCCGGGCTCGGAGGGCCAGTCGATGTTGGCGACCGTCGCAATCCAGGCTGCCCGGAACTCGCGCGGCACGTCCGGCGGCGCGAGGCCCTGCTCGGCGAGGCGGGCCGTCGGTCCAGTCTGCCCGCAGCCGGCGAGAAGCCCAACCGCCGCGGCGAGGACGAGCAGGAACGAGACGGAACGGCGGGACACGGCACCGTGGAGCGATTTGGGAGGCTACGGGCGCACGACGGCCGTCCGGCTGCCCCGGCCCTGGCCGTCGAACGTCCGCAGGCGGACGGTCGCGTCGGGGCTCACCGCCACGGGGCCGCGGTAGCGGGGCGAGTCGGGCGTGGGCGGGGTTCCGTCCGTCGTGTAGCGGATGGGGAGGCCCGGCAGGGCCGCGTTGGCGCGGAGCGTATCGTCCTCGACCGTGGCGCCGGGCGGGGGGAGGCGGTAGGACCAGTCGGGGGCCCGCCGGCTCAGGCGCGGCAGCTCGCGCCGGCCCAGCCGGTGGGCGAAGGCCCTCCACGCTTCGTCCCGCCGCGCGCGGAGGCGATCGACGTCGTCGAGGGAGGCCCAGTCGGGCTGCGGGGCCCAGGCTCGCTCGGCGAGACTCAGGAGCCGCGGCACCGCCATGTACTCCATGCGGTCCACGCTGCGGAGCGTCTCGCCCCAGAGCTGGCCCTGCAGGCCCAGGATGTTTGATCGCGCCGAGTCGGCGAGGCGCACGTGGTCGGCGAAGGCGGAGTCCGGGTCGATGGGCTGGCCCATAGAGGTGCGCTCCGCACTCTTGTAGAGGTCCAGCGGCACGAACGCGAACGGATCCTGCAGATCTACGAAGCCGGCCCAGTAGAAGCCGGCCTCGCGGGGGTGCTTGTCGTAGGCCATGTCGAAGTAGAAGTTGGTGGCCTGCGACATCACCACGTCGAAGCCCGCGTTGGCGAGGCGGTAGGCCCGGTCCTCGGTGCCCCTACCCCAGATATTGCTCCACACGTAGGGGCGCACGCCTTTGCCGACCAGGTCCTCGTTCGGCGTGGTGGTCGTGGCCCGGTGCCCCCCGGCCTCCGTCATCCCGACCTCCTCCCAGCCGCCCATGGTGAGGCCCCGCGTGGCGAGGGTGTCGCGGAACCGACGGAAGAAGTTTCCGAAAAGGTCCTCCGGCCCTTCGACGCCCTCGGTGCGGGCAATGTAGTCGTCACAGATCGGCGACTCGGTCCAGGCGCCCTCCGGCACCTCGTCGCCCCCCACGTGGACGGTGCGGAGGGGCGCGCCGGCCTGTTCGTGTAGGGCGACCAGCTCGTCGACGACGTGGGCGAGGAAGCGGTAGGTGGAGGGCTGGCACACGTTCACCACATTGTCGTCCCACCCCTGCACCGACTCGTAGTCCGACGTGTCGTTCGGATCGTGGAGTCGAAAGCGGCGGGCGGCCGTCGTGTCCCCGTTCTCGAGCAGCCGGCGGGTGCGGGCCTTCATTCCCTGAAGGGCGGCCCGCGCGTGGCCCGGCATGTCGATCTCGGGCACCACCTCGATGTGGCGGTCGCGGGCGTGGCGGAGGAGGTCGACGTACTCGGCCTGCGTGTACCAGCCGCTTCCGCGGGACACGGACGGGCGCGGGTCCGGCCCGGAGCCGTAGGAGGGCACGAGGTGATTCCGCTCGTCGAGCGTATGGCCGCGCCGCCCGCCGACCTCGGTGAGTTCGGGCAGCCCCTCGACCGCGAGGCGCCAGCCCTCGTCGTCGGTCAGGTGGAAGTGGAAGGTGTTGAGCTTGTAGAAGGCCATCACGTCCAGCAGCCGCTTCACCGCGTCGGCCGACTGGAAGTTGCGCGACACGTCGAGGTGCAGGCCCCGGTACCCGAATCGGGGGGCGTCCGCGATGCTCACGGCCGGCACAGAGACCGGGTCCGTCCCCGCCCCGTAGGCCGCGACCGGCAGCCAGGCCTGCAGGCTCTGCGCGCCGTAGAAGACGCCGGCGGCCGTCGTGCCGACGATCTCGATGCCGTCGTCGGCGTCGATCCGCAGCCGGTATGCCTCGGCGTCGACCGTGTCGGCCTCGGGATGGCGCACGTCCGCCCGCCGGAGGCGAATCGCGGGGGCGTCCGCGGTGGTCGTCGTGGTTGCGGGTCCCACCGCGGCCTCCAGGCCCTCGGCGAGGCGCCGGGCCTCCGACTCGAGGCCGCGCTCGTACTGAATGGTGGGAGTCTCCGGCAGGGAGAAGGCCCCGTCCCGCGGGGTCGTCTGGGCGGGCGCCGGCACGATGCGACCGACCGAGTCGGCGGGCTGCGGCGACAGGGACCGATTGGCCCGGTAGCGACGATTGGGCGTGGGCACCGGCAGCACGTCGTTCGGGGCCCGCTTCGTCTGCTCGGGCCGGGTAAACGGCGTCACGGTCGCTTCGGGGAGGGGGGCCGGGTCCGCGCCGTCGTAGACGATGTAGAAGCCGGCCGGGCCGTCGATGTGCTTGATGGCGGACCCGGGGGTTTCGAACGTGATCGACCGCTCTGCCCCGGGGGACAGGGCCGCGAAGTCGTCGCCGGGCGTCAGCCGGTAGAAGTCGCCGTTGATCCGCGCGATCTCGACGTCGCCGGCAACGCTGGCGGGATCGATCGGGCGCAGAAAGTTGAAGTACAGCGTCCACCCGGTGGCGGGAAGCGCCGTCTCGCCGTTGTTGGCGAGGGTGAGCCGGGACCGGAACCGCGCGCCGT
>JAZKTD010000148.1:0-8683 GCA_036625705.1 Salinivenus sp. | reverse complement strand
AGGCCGACCGACGAAGGGGATCCTGCTACAGGGATTCGGGGCAGCGGCCTACGCCGAGCAGTAGCGGCGGGCCGTCCGCGCAAGCAGCTCCGCCAGCTGGACGACCGAGTCGAGGTCGACCCACTCCTCGGTCGTGTGGAGGCCCTCGCCCACCGGCCCGAGCACGACCGTCTCCGTGCCCGCCTCGGCCAGCAGGGCCGCGTCGGTCCAGAACGTCTGCCCCGCGTCCGGCGGGGCGTGCCCCATCACGGCCGCCCCCCCGGCCCGAACGGCCGCCGCGATCGCGCTGTCGGCCGCGGCCTCGAGCGGGCGGCGCGAGAAGGCAAGCGTGCAGGAGGCGTCGACGGCGGGGTCGTCGTCGGCCACGGCGTCGAGGATCGACTGGACCTCCCGCCGTGCCTCTTCGGCCGTCTCGCCGGGCACAGTGCGCCGCTCGACCCGGAGCCGGCAGTGGGCGGCGTAGACGCTCGACGCGGTGCCACCCTCGATCTGCGCGGCGTGAAGGGAGGGCGCCCCCACGAGGCGGTGCCCGTCCCGACGCCGAAGGTCCTGCTCCAGGCGGTCGAGGCGGGCCAGGACGCGGCCCATGTGCATGTTGGCGTCGACGCCCTCGTCCGGCCGGCTGCCGTGGGCGGCGCGGCCGCGGGTCTCGACGTCGACCCACGCGAAGCCCTTGTGGGCGAGCGCGAGCTTCAGGTCCGTCGGCTCCGTCACGATCGCCCCGTCGGCGTCGTACCGCTCCACGACCGCCTCCGTGCCGCGGCTCTCGTGCTCCTCGTCGATCACGGCCGCTACGATCACATCGCCGTCGAGGGCGACGCCCGCGGCCTGCAGGGCCCGAACGGCGGCCAGCTGCGCGGCGAGGCTTCCCTTCATGTCCTGCGTGCCGCGCCCGTACATCCGCCCGTCCTCGACGCGGGGCGTGAACGGATCGGCCATCCCCTCGACGCCGACCGTGTCGGTGTGCGCGTTGAGCATCAGCGACCGCCCGTCGCCGGTGCCGGGCCACACGCCGACCACGTTGGGCCGGCCTGGCTCCGGCGCCCACACCTCGACGTCCAGCCCCAGGTCGCGCATCGCGTCCGCCACGTAGGCGGCGACCTCCGCCTCCCCGGCTCCGTCGGGCACCAGGCCCGGATTGGTCGAGTCGAGGCGGACGAGGTCGGCGAGTTCGTCGACCAGCCGCTCGCGGTCGATGGTCAGATCGGACATGGATACAGGGATGGGTTTGGATGCCTTCTGGTTGATGCCGCCCCTGTATGCGCGTCGGTCGGGGCGAGGCCTCGTCTCGTGCGTCGGGCGCCTCGGCGGCCGTGCCGGCGGGCTCCAGGCGCACAGGCCGAAGAATGCGGGCGACGGTCATGCCCCCTCGAGAAGGTGGTCGGCGAGGGTCGCGAGGTCCGGGACCGTCTCTGCGGGCTCGGTCTGCGGCGTCGGGGGGTCGAAGCGTGTGCCGTAGCGTTGCACCCAGACGCAGGAGAGACCCATCCGGCCGGCGGGGTTGACGTCGTGGTAGACGCTCTGCGCGACGTGCAGCAGCCGGTTGGGCGGCACGCCGAGGCGGGTGAAGGCCGCCTCGAAGGGCGCGAGGGCCGGCTTGTAGGTACCCACCTGCTCGGCGGTGATCACCTCGTCGAACGCGACGGTGAACTGGCGGGCGGTTTCGTGAAAGAGGGCATCGTCGACGTTCGAGACGACGGCGAGGCGGAAGTGCTCGCCCAGCCGACCGAGGGCCGTGTTCGTATCGCCGAAGACGGGCCACCGCCCCACCGAGTCGGCGACGCGCTCGAGTTCGGCGTTGGTCGGAGTGAAGCCGAAGTGGTCCCCGAATCGCCGGCCCACGCGCCGCAGGACCTCCCGGTACTGCACGTAGGCGCCGGATTGTACCTCCTTCTCGAACCGGCCGTACAGCCGGAAGAGCTCCTCGTCGTCCACCTCGACGTCGTGGTCCTGTAGGATCGGCTGGAGGGCCGACGAGATCCCGTCGGCCCAGTCCACGAGCGTGCCGTAGCAGTCGAAGGAGAGGGCGTCGTACTGGTTGGGACTGACAGACATTGGACGGAAAGAGGTGAAAATCGAGGCGACGTGCCACTAGCGCAAGACATTCTCAGCCCGTTCAATAAACTGGTTCACTTCGTCGAGCCTCTGCCCAACGTACTCGGCCGAGTATCGCTCCAGTTCGTAGTCACATCGTTCTGGCTCAGTTTGCAGTTGAGCAGGAAGCCGAGTGTTAAGCTGTTTTCGATACTCGGAAAATCGTCCGACAGAGCCAACCACAGAGCTGTGGGTTTTGTAGCGGAGGTCTCGCCGTACAAGAAGCGCCTGACAGGCGTAGAAGACGGCGAAATACGCCTGTGCGAGCGCAGTTTCCACGCGACCATCTAAAAACAAGAACTGCGCATCATCCAATCGGCGACGCGCATTCTCAATCCACTCATAAGGATCGACCTCCGTCACAATTGAACACCCTGTTTTCGTGCAATTCCGGCGAGGTGATTGTGCGGCTGTCCGACGTGGTAGACGATCAACGGATCGAAGCCGAGATCAATGTTCGTGTCTTCGACTGCCTCAGCGAGAGCGGGCTGTGCTGCGTTCAAACGGTCGTTGCCAACGTCCGCGATGATGGCAACGTGCACGTTGTCGTCATCTCCTTCGTACGGATGCCCATCGAGAAGGTACACCTCGGCTGGGAGAATCTCTCGAGCTCGATACGCAAACGACCGAAGGGCGTCGGAACGAGTCGTCGTGCTCATTGCTGTCCGAGGCTCGAAGGGGAAAAGATGACGGTTCTTCTATGAGAAAATAGGACAGCGAGGTCCCAGCGGCGCTCAATCCAACGTGGGTTCCCGCCGAGAATTGCCGTTCTGCGTTGGGAAATCGCCTTCGTGCCTGTGGTCTTCGGGGTTCTCTACGGATCGTCGGAGGCTCGGCCGAGCCCCACCGGCACTGCCACAGTCCCGGCCGCCCTCGAAACGCCCCGCGACTCGTTTGACCCGTCGATACGCCCCCGATTCCGACGTGAGGCCGTCCGCCCAGTCGACGAGCGTGCCGTAGCAGTCGAAGGATAGGGCGTCGTAGGATGCGGCGTCCAATGCCATGGGGCGGGCCGCTAGGTCTTGGGAGGCACCCTATAGTATGCCCGGCAGGCCCGACTTCCTCAACCGCGCCTCCTCAGCGACACGTCCTCCGCTACCGCTCGGCGCGGGCCTAATGACCTTGCACAACTGGTCTGACGGTTTCGAGCCGCGGTCCTCCGGCGCCACAACCGCCAGCGTCTGCCGGCGGTCGGCAGCGCAGTTTCCACACAGGAGAAATGGAGGGAAACAGCGTCATGACATCGGCGAGTTCTCTCGATTCAGGTGTGCACCCCCACCAGGGCCGGGGCCATCGTGGTCCGCCTCCCGGACCTACGAGCCGCCGTTGCGGCCCGATGGTGTGACGAAGCCGTTGGACCTTAACAGTTCGAAAATCCAAGGGTCATGATATCGAAATGCTGCGTTACGAGGGTCGTAATCTGGGACCGCTATATATGTGAGTGGTCATCCCACCGGTTCAGGCGCGGATCCGCCCCTCGGCGGCGCCCCGCGCCTTCGATGCTCATCCTCATCAGCACACAACCCCACCTACTGATGCGTAGACCCAGTTACCGCGTGTTGTGCACCCTCACCACCTTCGCCCTGTTCTTTTTCGTCCTCGCCGTCGGCGCCCACGCCCAGTCGACCGGCATCGTCGAGGGCCGTGTCGTCGACGCGAGCAACGGCGCTCCGCTTCCGGGCGCCAACGTGGTCGTGGAGGGCACCTCGATCGGCGCCTCCGCCAACCAGAACGGCCGATACCGACTGACGAACGTCCCGTCCGGCTCGCAGACCCTTACCGTCTCCTTCGTGAGCTACGAGGAGACGAGCGAGACCGTCGAGGTCCCTGCCGGCGAGACGGTGACCCTCGACGTCGAGCTTTCCAGTCAGGTGCTTGAGGGCGGAGAGGTTATCGTTCGCGGAATTCGGGAGAGTCAGTTCCGCTCGGTCAACCAGAAGCGCCAGTCCATGAACATCGTCGACGCACTGGCGGCCGACGACATCGGCAACCTGCCGGAGAAAAATATCGCTGAGGCGGTGCAGCGCCTGCCGGGCATCGTGCTGCGGAACGACCGCACGGAGGGCCGCTTCGTGTCGATCCGCGGCGGCGCGGCAAACCTCAACAACGTACGGCTGAACGGGAGTACCATGGCCTCCACCGCCGGCTCGCGGGCGACGGCGCTCGACCTGCTGCCGGCCGAGATGGTCTCGAACGTGGAGGTCACGAAGGCCGTCACGCCGGACATGCCCGGCAACGCCATCGGCGGCTCGATTGACATCAGCACGCTCTCGGCCTTCGACCGGGAGGGCTCCTTCGCCGTCGGCTCCTTCCGGGCACTGTCCCACGACCAGCAGGTGGCCGGTCTCGGCGAGACGGAGTTTCCGTTCCGCGCCAACGTGACCGCCGGCACCAAGGTCGGGCCGGACGACAACCTCGGCCTGCTGATTTCGGCGAGCGGCTCGCGCCGGGACTTCACGACCTCGGGCCTGAAGGGCGAGGGCTGGGGCGAGTTCTCCGGCGAGAGCGACGTCGACCTCCGCCCCGACTTCGGCGGGATCGTCGTTCCGGAGGCCCAGGAACAGATTGTGGAGCGCAACCGCCGCCAACGCATCGCGGTAAACTCCACCATTGACTGGCGCCCGAACGACAACACCGAGGTGTTCGTCCGTCCCTACTACACGTTCACCGACGAGAAGAAGCTCGACAACGAGCTGGAGTACAACATGGCGTACGACCCGGAGACCGATCCGCGGCCGACCATGACCAGGTCCGGGGCCCGCTTTTCCCGCGGGTTCGGCTCGGTCGACCTCGCCGACACCAACGAGGAGGAGGCGCTCTGGGGCGCAAATCTCGGGTTCGAGCAGCAGTTCGACGGGGCCGTTACCCTCTCGGCGAGCGGCACCTACTCGCGCGGCGTGCTCGACGAGCGTCAGGTGGACAGTGAGTTCGAGACCCCGGTAACCACGCAGGCGGCCGGCGTCGCCGACATGAGCAACTTCCTGTTCGACTACTACCCGGAGAACCCCGGCTACGTCGGAGACGGAGCCAACTACGTGGCCAACGAGGTCGACCTGGAGTACGAGGAAAACATCGAGAACACCTACGCGGCGGAGGCCGACCTCCGCGTTCCGTTCTCGACCTCCGATGTGTCCGGCTACTTCAAGACCGGCGGCCAATTCCAGAGCCGCGACAAGTCAATCGACGTGGCCGACACGGGATACGACTACGTCGGGGACGGCGGCCTCACGCTGGGCGACTTCGAGGCGCCCCGCGTGCAGACGGTGCAGGTTGGGAACGGGTTGATGCCGTTCGCCAACACCGGGGCGATGGTTGACGACTTTCTCGGGACTCTCTGCAACCCCACGACCGAGCAGCGGTTCTCGGGTGAGCGACAGTGCCGGGCCGCCGACGCCGTGTACGAGCGCGTTTCGGCCCAGGACCTCGCGGTAGCCGACCTCGAGGACGACTCCGAAAACGCGGAGACAATTTACGCCGGGTACGCCATGGCGTCGGCCGAGTTCGGTCCGCTGACGGCTCTGGGGGGGCTGCGCGTCGAGCACACCGTCACCGAGACCGACCGCTTCCAGCTGCGCACTGAGGAGGACGAGGACTTTGATCCCGACGAAAACCTCGTCAGACAGACCTTCGAGAATTCCTACACGAGCTTTCTTCCCTCAGTACACCTGACCCTGGACGCAACGGAGGCCCTCCAGCTCCGGGCCGCCTGGTCCAACACGATTGGCCGACCGGAGTACGACGACCTCGGGGCCTTCAGCGAGGTCGACATCGTGGAGGAAGGCGGCACCCTCCGGGCGAGCGTGAGCGAAGGGAATCCGTCCCTCGATCCCTTCAAGGCGATGAATTTCGACCTCGCGGCTGAGTACTATTTCCCGACCGGTGGGCTTGCCTCGGTCGGCGGCTTTCACAAGCGGATAGACAACGCCATCTACACGTTCACCTCCGAGCAGCGGAACGTGCAGGATCCCTTCGGGCAGGGCCGCACCTTCGAGCGCGTCACGCGGTCGCAGCTGCGCAACGCGGACCTGGGCACGGTCACCGGCCTGGAGATCGCCTACCAGCAGCCGTTCACCTTCCTGCCGGCGCCCTTCAACGCCCTCGGCCTCAACGCCAACACGACCATAACGACCTCGGACGTGGACGTGCCGCAGTACGAGGACGACCCGACCCGGCCGGACTACTCCTTCTTCCAGCAGGCCGACTGGGTCTACAACATCATCCCCTACCTCCAGACCGGCGGCTTCGAGGCGCGCGTGGCGATCAACTACCAGGGGGGGTATCTGGACCAGATCGACGGCAGCTCGCCGCTCGAGGACGAGTTCATCGGGGAGCGCACCACCGTGGACGTGAACGCCACGTACCAGTTCGAGAGCCTGCTGGGCGAGCCCGAGCTGCTGCTGCAGGTGGAGAACATCACCAACCAGCCCGAGGTCACCGAGGTGGGCCCGTCCAGAGCGCTCAACTACCACTACCTGAGCGGCCGCACCGTAACGGTGGGCCTGACGACGGAGTTCTAACCCGAGCCGGACCTGTCCGTTGAGGTCGTCCCTCCTCACGTCCCCCTTCTTCCCCGGACGGGGAGGAAGGGGGCGCGTGATTTCGAATGACTGTCGCTTCGTGTCTTTACCACGATCCATTTTCCGTTCGATGCGCCAACGTCATCGCGCTCCCCGATCGCTTCTCGTTCTCTCGCTCCTGCTTCTTCCCCTGGGCCTGCTCGTGGCGGCCTGCTCGTCGTCCTCGTCGGACTCGGCCGAGGCGGCCTCCTCCCCCGACGCCGCGGCGGCGGCGCTGCCCTCCACCCGCCCGGGCCCGTACCCCGACCGCATCGTCCTGAACTGGGAACAGGACCCGGCCTCGACGCTCAGCGTGACGTGGCGCACCGACAGCACCGTCACCGACGCGAAGGCCCAGATTGCCCCGGCCCTCGGGGAGCCCTCCTTCTACACCGAGGCCCGCACCGTGGAGGCCACCACGCAGGACCTCCACTCCCACGAGGTGACCGGCGAGTCGGTGAACGCCACGTACCACTCCGTGACCTTCGAGGGGCTCATGGCCGACACCCTCTACGCCTACCGCGTCGGCGACGGGCAGCACTGGAGCGAATGGTTCCACGCCAACACCGCGAGCGCCCAGCCGGAGCCCTTCTCGTTCATCTACGTCGGCGACGCGCAGAACAACGTCCGCTCCCACTGGTCGCGCCTCATCCGGGAGGCCTACGCGAAGGCCCCGCGGGTCGACTTTCTGCTTCACGCTGGGGACCTCGTCAACAACGCCCACCGCAACGTCGAATGGGGCCACTGGAACGCGGCGGGCGGCTTCATCCAGAGCATGGTGCCGAACATCGCGGTGCCCGGCAACCACGAGTACGACGGCTACCGCTCACGGATCGTCGAGGACACCTTCGAGGTCGAGGTCGAAGCCTCCGGGCAGGAGATGACGGGGACGATTCTGGAGCCGGACGGCAATCCCGAGCCGCTGAAGGCCACCAGCAGCGGCGCCACCCCGTCGAGCGACCGCTACCCGGCCGGCAACTGGGCCTACAACGTCGACAACGGCGAGTACGTGGGCACCCTCGAAATTGAGGACGGCGGGTCCGGCTACAGCGCCACCCTCGTCAGCGAGGACGGTCAGGAGTTCCCCCTCCGGGACGTATCCGTCGACGGAACTACGCTGACAGGCTACTTCCGCATGGAGATCCAGAAGGAAAGTCCGGAGCGGCTCTCCATCCACTGGCACCCGCAGTTCACCCTGCCCCGGAACGGGCCCGAGGGCATGGAGGAGACGGTCTACTACCTCGACCACCAGGGCATGCGCGTCATCGGTCTCAACTCGGAGGCCGCCCGCAACGACGAGGAGGTCCTCGCCACGCAAACCGAGTGGCTGAAGTCGACGCTTGAGGACGCCCGGCAGGACGACGCGATTCGCTGGACGGTCGTCACCTTCCACCACCCGATGTTTTCCTCCGGCGAGGGCCGAAACAACGAGGCCCTCCGCGAGGCCTGGCGGCCGATCCTCGACGAGCACAACGTGGACCTCGTCCTGCAGGGCCACGACCACACCTACGCCCGCGGCCAGACGCAGAACCTGGAGCAGGGCGTGAGCGCCCGTTCGCCGGAGGGCGGCACCGTCTACGTCAACTCCGTCAGCGGCGCGAAGATGTACGAGATTAAGCCCGACCGCTGGGGGAACTTCGACGGGATCGAGATGCAGCGCGGCGCGGAGAACACCCAGCTCTACCAGGTGGTGCGCGTCGGGGCGGATACGATCAAGTTCCGCTCCTATACGACCACTGGGAAGCCGTACGACGCCTTCGACCTCGTGCGGCCGGGCGACGGGGGGCCCAGCCGGATGATCGAGCGCCCGCCGGCCAACACCCCGGAGCGCACCCACGAGAATACCCTCGAGTACACCCGGCCGTAGGGCGCCACCCGGCCCCGCCCCACACTGCGACCGGCGCGCCGCGGGGGCCGCACAGCGCGTCGCCCCGGTCCTTGCCTGCACGACCACGGTGCACGATGATTCCCGTTCCACAGTCCGTCGTCTCTGCCTCCCTTCTGGTGCTCGGGGCACTCCTCGTCCTCGTCGG
>JAZKTD010000147.1:0-8697 GCA_036625705.1 Salinivenus sp. | reverse complement strand
TCCTCCTGGTCGGCGTGCCCGGCGCGTGGGCGCAGGCGGACGGCCCGGTCGACGTGCCCGATCCGGTGCTGACAGGCATCGAGTTTTCGGTTACGGTGCCGGGCGACTCGTCGTTGGCCGAGGCCGGGACGCCCCGGGTGCGCGCCGGCGACCAGACGTACGCGTTGTCGTACGACGCGGCGAATGAGCAGTGGACGGCGGACGGCGTCACCGTGCCGTCGAGCGGGGGGGCGACGGTCGAGGTCGAGGCCGGCGGCCAAACGCTGGGCTCCGCCGACACCCAGGCCATCCCCGGCTGGCTCTCGATTCTGCCGCCCCTCCTTGCGATCGGGATGGCTCTCCTGTACCGGCGCGTGGTGCCCGCACTCTTTTTCGGGGTGTGGATCGGGGCCGTGCTCGCCATCGGCTT
This sequence comes from Salinivenus sp., assembly GCA_036625705.1. Taxonomy (GTDB): domain Bacteria; phylum Bacteroidota; class Rhodothermia; order Rhodothermales; family Salinibacteraceae; genus Salinibacter. The sequence continues at coordinate 8,288 of JAZKTD010000147.1, read as the reverse complement.
TACGCCGTGGGCCGCGTTCAAGGGACTGCTCGACACGCTGCAGGTGTACGTCCTCGGAGCCCTGGCCGACGGCAGCCACGCCGCGATCATCCTGTTTTCGCTCATGATTGGAGGGATGGTGGGCATCATCTCGAGGAACGGGGGCACGCTCGGGATCGTGGAGCGGCTGACCGGCTGGGCCAGCGACTCGGGGCGGGGGCAAATCGTGACCGGGGTGCTCGGCATCAGCATCTTCTTCGACGACTACGCCAACTCGCTCATCGTGGGCAATACGATGCGGCCGGTGACCGACCGGCTGCGCATCTCGCGAGAAAAGCTGGCCTACATCGTCGACTCGACGGCCGCGCCCATCTCGACCCTCGCGTTCGTAACGACGTGGATTGGCTATCAGGTGGGCCTGCTGGGGACCGCCATTGAGAGCATCGACGGCTTTTCGCAGGGGGCCTACTCGGTGTTTCTGAGCTCGCTGCCCTACAACTTCTACCCCTTCCTCGCGCTCTTCTTCGTGTTTCTGATCGCCTATACGCAGTACGACTTCGGGCCGATGTACGCGGCGGAGAAGCGCGCCCGCGACACCGGAGCGGTGCTCGGCAAGGAGGCAAAGGTCGACGAGGCGGCGGCCGAGGGGGAGGAGCTCCACCCCCCGGCGGGGACGCCGCTCCGGGCGTTCAACGCGATCATTCCCATCATCGTCCTAGTGGGGGGCGTGCTTGCCGGGCTCTACGCGACCGGGATCCAGGTGGTCGGGGCGGAGGCGCCGCTCAAAGACATCATCGGGGAGGCCGACTCGTACACGGCCCTCATGTGGGGCTCCCTGCTCGGTGTGCTCGTCGCCGCGGCCCTCTCGCTCGGGCAGGGCATCCTGGACCTGGAGCAGACCGTCGAGGCCTGGTACGAGGGCCTCAAGTCGATGCTCTTCGCCATGATCATTCTGGTTCTGGCCTGGGCGCTGTCCAACATCACCGAGGTGCTGCACACGGCCGACTATCTGGTGTCCGTGCTCGGGGAGACGCTGCCACCGGGCGTGGTGCCGGCCATCATCTTCGTGCTTGCGGCCGCGACGGCCTTCGCGACGGGCTCGAGCTGGGGCACCATGGGCATCCTCATGCCGCTGGTGGTGCCGCTGGTGTGGGCCATCCTGGACCAAAACGGCATGGCGGATCCGGCCCACTACCACATTCTCTACTCGGCGGTCTCGTGCGTGCTGGCCGGAGCGGTATGGGGCGATCACTGCTCGCCCATTTCCGACACCACGATTCTCTCCTCGATGGCCAGCGGGTGCGACCACATCGAGCACGTGCGCACCCAGTTGCCCTACGCCCTCAGCGTGGGCACGGTCGCCATCCTGTTCGGCACGCTCCCGGCCGGCTTCGGCATGCCGTTCTGGGTCGGGCTCCTCGTGGGAGGCGTTCTGCTGTACGGCCTGTTGCGGGTCGTCGGCACCCCGATCCCGACCTACACGCCCGACCGCGAGGTCACCGGGGAAGCGGTATAGCCCCGTCTTCGGGCTCCCGCCCCGCGACGAAATTCACCGAGGACGCGCGCACTCGATCTTGCCCGGCGGCCCATCGTCCCCTATTCTGCACGTCTCAACCGCATCGCCGCTCCCCCTCATCCGCCCGACACGACCATGTATCTCGACGCCGACAACCGCCCCTGGGGCCGATGGGAAGAGTACCTCAACGAGCCCGGCTACCGCGTGAAGCGCATCGTCGTCCACCCCGGCCAGCGTCTCTCCCTCCAAAAGCATGAGCATAGAAAGGAGCACTGGGTCATCGTGCAGGGGGGCGGCGTCTTCACCCGCAACGACGAGGAGATCGAGGTATCGGCGGGGGACACCTGCTTCATCGACGTCGAGGACGTGCACCGCATCGAGAACGACGGCGAGGAGCCGCTCGTCTTTATCGAGACGCAGATGGGCCTCTGCCTCGAAGACGACATCATTCGATTCGAGGACGACTACGGGCGAGAATAGCACCGACGACCGGCGGACGGGCACCGCCGACCCCGCACCGCCGGGGGCGTCCGGTATAACGTTCCGCAAAATTCCATCCTCGTGCGTCGGTGGGGGCACGATTGCCGGACCGGTGCGTTTGGCATTGTGACAAGCCTCCGACGCACAGTATGATCCAACCCATGGTACTCCCGATTCGCCTCTACGGCCACGACGCGCTCCGCCAGGAGACCACTCCGGTGGACGAGAACAGCGAGGCGCTTCAGGCCCTCATCGACAACATGATCGAGACGATGCGCAACGCCGCGGGCATCGGCCTGGCGGCGCCGCAGGTCGGGCGCGAGGAGCGTCTCTTCGTGGTCGACGTCACGCCGATGGCCACCGAGATGGAGGAGGACGGCGAGCCGGTGCCCCCGCAGCCGATGGTCTTTATCAACCCCGAGATTGTGGCCGAGAGCGACGAGACGACGGACATGGAAGAGGGATGTCTCTCGATCCCGGAGGTCCGGGAGGCCGTCACCCGCCCCGAGCGTGTTCGCGTCCGCTACCGGGACCGCGACTTCGAGGAGCAGACGCTCGAGACCGGCAGCGTCCTGGCCCGCGTCGTGCAGCACGAGCACGATCACCTCGAGGGGGTGCTCTTCACCGACTACCTCAGCAGCTTCCGGAAGCGGCTGCTGCGCCGCAGCCTCCGTCAGATGACGAACGGAGAGATCGACGCCGATTATCCGCTCGTGGCGAAGGGCGACGAGCCCGTCCCGGCGCGATGAGACGTGATGAGTGAAAGCGTGAATGAGTGAAGCGTGATACGTTGGGAACGAAGAGTCCTCACGCATCGCGAGTCATGCATCACGCGTCGTAGGTGTCTGGCCCTCCCTGTCTGGCATTCGTCCTTTGGCGCGTCGTCGTGACTGCCCGTTCGACCCTCTCCCGATCCGAGGTGTGCGCCGTCTACGATCGCATCGGGCGGGGGCAGGACACGCAGGTGTTCTACGAGGGGCCCGCGGTCGACGCCCTGATCGCCCACGCGGACTTCGAGGCGGCCTCGACCCTCTTCGAAATCGGATGCGGAACCGGGCGCGTCGCCGAGCGTCTGCTGCGCGGCCCTGCACCCCCCGACGCGCGGTACGTGGGCACGGACCTGAGTCCGACGATGGTGCAGATCGCCCGCGACCGATTGGCGACGTTCGGGGACCACGCCGAGGTCGTCCAGACGGACGGAGGCTTCTCGTTCGACCCGCCCGACGCCTCACAGGACCGGGTGCTGGCGACCTACGTCCTCGACCTGCTCTCCCCGCCCGACATCCACGCCCTGCTCGCGGAGGCGCATCGCCTCCTGGTCCCGACCGGCCGGCTCTGTCTGGCCGGGCTGACATGGGGGGAGAAAGCGCTGGGGCGTCTTGTCGCAGATGCCTGGGCCGCCGTCCATGCGTTGCGGCCCGAATGGGTGGGGGGATGTCGCCCCCTTCGCGTCGAGCCGCTGCTCGATGCCGACCGATGGACCGTCCGCCACCGCGAGATCGTCCGGGCGTGGGGCGTGCCGTCGGAGGTGCTGATTGCCAGCCCCCGGCAGTGACGACCCCGACGCTCCAGCTCTGTGCGTGACCGGGAGAGGGCCGGACCCCGAGGACATCCCCTCGAAGAATGTGCCCGGGCCGCGGCCCCCGTTGCCCGTTCCCGTCCTCTGGGGCTCCGACACAGACGGCGGGCCGTCCCGGCGAAGGGATCCCCCGGCGGATCAGTGGTCGCTCCGGGGCACGAGGGCATTCTCCCGCGGGGCGTGCCGACTTGCATGGTACGGAGAGCTTCGGTACGATGAAGGTCCGTCGAAGAAGGCGCGTCGACGGCGCCCCAGACGGCCCGTCTGAGCGGTGTCGCCCATTCCCGCGCACGCACCTGCCCGCCCCGCCATGGTTTACTCGAGCCCCCATCCCGACGTCGACATTCCGGACCGGTCCCTGCCGGACTTCGTTCTGGGCGCCTTCGAGGGACGAGACGCCCAGCCCGCCCTGATCGACGGCCCGAGCGGGCGGACGCTGACCTACGGCGAGCTCCGGGAGCGCGTGGACGCCTGTGCGGGCGGGCTCGCCCGGCGGGGATTCGAGGCAGGAGAGGTCTTTGCCATCTACAGCCCCAACCTTCCAGAGTACGCCATCGCGTTTTACGGCGTGGCCCGTGCGGGCGGGACGGTCACGACGATCAATCCGCTCTATACCGCCGAGGAGGCGAGCCGACAGCTCCGCGACGCCAACGCCCGGTATCTCCTCACCGTCCCTCCATTTCTGGAGAAGGCCCAGGCGGCGGCCGCGGCGGCAGACATCGACGAGGTCTTCGTATTCGGCGCGGCCGACGACGGGGCACTCCCCTTCTCCGAGCTGCTGCGCTCCGCCGACGAGCCCCCGGACGTGTCCATCGCGCCCGACGAGGACCTCGTCGCGCTTCCCTACTCGAGCGGGACGACGGGGCTGCCGAAGGGGGTCATGCTCACGCACCGGAACGTGGTCGCCAACATCTGCCAGACCCTCCCCGTCGAGCGCATCCGGGAGGGGGAGGTCACGGTGGGCGTGCTGCCGTTCTATCACATTTACGGCATGACCGTCATCCTTAGCCTGGCCCTCCGGTGCGGGGCAACGGTGGTCACGATGCCCCGCTTCGAGATGGACACGTTCTGCCGGCTCGTTGACGAGCACGACATTGAGAGCGGGTATCTGGTGCCGCCCATCATTCTCGGACTCGCGAAGTCGCCCGTCGTCGACGACTACGACCTCTCGAGCTTCGACTACATCACCAGCGGGGCTGCGCCCCTCGGGAAGGACGTGGCCGAGGCCTGTGCCGACCGGCTTGGGTGCCTGGTGAAGCAGGGGTACGGCCTGACGGAGACGAGCCCCGTGACCCACCTGGCGGCCCGCGACGCCGAGACGGTAACGGTGGAGTCGGTCGGCCCCGCGGTCCCAAATACGAAATTTCGGGTCGTGGACCTCGACACCCACGACGACCTCGGTCCCGGAGAGCGGGGGGAGCTCTGGGTTCGGGGCCCGCAGGTCATGAAGGGGTACCACGACCGCCCCGACGCCACCGCCGAGACGATCGACGACGACGGATGGCTCCATACCGGTGACGTGGCGACCGTCGACGACGACGGGCGCGTCTACATCGTGGACCGGGTGAAGGAGCTCATTAAGTACAAAGGCTACCAGGTGGCGCCCGCCGAGCTGGAAGCCCTCCTGCAGGGCCACGACCAGGTGGCCGACGCGGCGGTCATCCCCAGTCCCGACGAGGAGGCGGGCGAGGTCCCGAAGGCGTTCGTCGTGAAGGGCGAGGCCGACGTCACGGCCACCGCGATCATGGAGTTTGTGGCCCCCAAGGTGGCCCCGCAGAAGAAGGTGCGGCGGGTGGAGTTCGTCGAGGAGATCCCGAAGACCGCGTCCGGAAAGATCCTGCGCCGCGAGCTCGTCGAGCGCGAACGGGCGGCCCGGGCCTAAGAGACTGTTTTGATTTTTGAGTCGTTGTCGCAATCGACACCGCTTCGTTCTGCCCCCGGAGAATTATTGGACCGGGCTGGAGAGAATACCGGTTGGAATTGACCGGCCCGCAGTCGTCACGGGGTGCTCTTGACGCGAACCTGTGAAATCAAAACAGTCTCTAAGGCGAGGCCACCCGTGCCTGCGGCCGGGAACCGCCGTGCGGGGGCAACCTTTTCACAGGCGCTCCTCTGCGCAGAGCCCCGAGCGGCGATCTCGTCGGTCCGGGCGTGTCCCGGAGCGACCACGGCGACCTCTCCTCTCCCAAATCGGGCGCGCCCACACCGTGCGTGTCAGTTCGTTTCGTGTCGTGCTCGCTGCCGTGTGTGGCGGGCTGCTCGTCCTCGCCGGCTGCGAGCAGCCGGCGCCGCGCTCCGGTGAAGACCGCCCACACTTCGTGACGACGATTCCGCCGTTCGAGATGATTCTGCGGCCGCTCGTGGAGGGGCGAGCGACGGCCGAGCGGCTCCTGGCGCCGGGGGCGTCCCCCCATACCTACGACCCGGCGCCGTCGGACCTGCGGGCCACGACCCGCGCTACGGCGCTCGTTTCCGGCGCCGAGCCCCTCGACGGCTGGGCGGCGGACCTGCCGGCCGGCCGCCGTCTCGTTCTCCTCGACCTGCTTCCCCCGACCGCCCGTCTTGCCTTCGAGCCGCCGGACTCCGGCGGCGCGCCGGCCGTCGACCCGCACTTCTGGACCGATCCGAACGCGGTGCGACAGCTTCTGCCCGCCTTGACCGATACGCTCTGTGCAATCGACGCGCCCGGGTGCCCGACGTACCGGGCCAACGCCGACACCTTCGCCGCCGACCTGGCGGCCCTCGACGCGCGTCTCCGGTCGATCATCGAGCCGGTCCGCGAGACCCCGGTGTTCCTTGCCCAGCCGTTCTTCCGCTACTTCCTCCGGCGCTACGGGCCCCGCCTCGTGGGCGTCGTCGAGCCGCGGCCGGGGGCGGAGCCGACGCCCCGACAACTGCACCGGCTCGTCCGTCGGGCGCGGGCGTCCGGGGCCCGGGCCATCCTCACCCAGCAGTCGCTGTCGGAGCGGGCGGCCCGGGCAGTCGCCGAGCCAACGGCCCTGCCCCTGGTGCCGCTCGACCCGCTCGGGGGCGGGGCGGGACGAACCACCTACGCCAACCTCCTTCTCGCCAACGCGTACATTCTCCGCGACTCGCTCGCCGCGGCGCGGAGCGTCCCTGGATCTGCCCACCAACCGGGCCGTTGATCCTTCCGGAGTAGTCTCCTTTCCCCAGCGCCCGCGTCCTGTGTCAACCTCCCCCTCTGCCATTGCGGTGTCCGACCTCGGTGTGCGCAGGGGCGGACACGCCGTGCTCGACGGCCTCACGTTCGAGGCCGCGCCGGGCGACTTCGTGGCCGTGGTGGGGCCCAACGGCGGCGGAAAGACCACGCTGATCCGCATGCTGCTGGGCCTCCTCGAGCCGGACGCCGGCACGGTCCGCGTCTTTGGGCAGCGGCCGTCGTCGGTGGAGCCGGCCCTGGTGGGGTACGTCCCGCAGGTCAAGCACCTGGACCGCACGTTTCCGGCGCGGGCCGTCGACCTGGTGCTCACGGCCCTCCGTCAGCGCTGGCCCTTCCGGATTGGGCAGGAGGACCGGGAGCGGGCCCGCCGGGCCCTCCGGCGCGTGGGGGCCGAGGCGCTGGCCGACCGGGCGCTGAAACGCCTGTCCGGGGGGGAACTGCAGCGCGTCTACCTGGCCCGCACGCTCGTCCGCACGCCGCGCCTCATCCTGCTCGACGAGCCGGCGACCGGGATCGACGTGGCCGGGGCCTCGGACCTCTACGGCGTCCTCGAGGCCGACCAGGCCGAGCGGGAGACCACCATCGTCATGGTGACCCACGACTGGAACGCGGCCTACCACCACGCCACGCACGTCCTGCTGCTCGACGGCCGACAGGTCGGGTTCGGGCGGCCGGACGCCGTCCTCACCGACGCGGGGCTGCGCGACGCCTTCGGTCACACCGGTCACGCCCACGCCATGCTGATGGGGACCGCGTCCAATGATGCCTGAAGCCCTCTCGCTTCCCTTTCTCCAGCGGGCCCTCCTCGCAGGCATTGTCGCGGGAGCACTGGGCAGCTACTACGGCGTCTTCGTCGTGCAGCGGCGCCTCAGCTTCCTCGGCGTCGGCCTCTCGCACGCCGCGTTCGGGGGCGTGGCGCTCGGGCTGCTTCTGCAGGTGAACCCGCTCTGGACCGCCCTGCCGTGCACGGTGGCCGTGGCGCTGGGCATCACGTGGGTGACCCACCACAGCGTCGTGAGCAGCGACACGGCGATCGGTGTCTTCTTCGCCGCGGCGATGGCCACGGGGGTCGTCCTGCTCACCTTCAAGCAGTCGTACACGACCGACGCCTTTGCGTACCTCTTCGGGTCGATCCTGGCGGTGCGGTCGGCCGACCTCTGGGCGCTGGGCGCCATCGGGGGGCTCGCCGCGGCCGCCCTTCCCCTCTGGGGCCGCTGGGCGTACGCCACCTTCGACCGGGACCTGGCGCGGGCCGACGGGGTGCCGGTCGACCGCGACGACTACGTGCTGGCGGCCCTGCTGGCCGTGACGGTCGTCGCGGCCGTGAAGGTCGTGGGCATCGTGCTGGCGGCGGCGTTCTTCGTGATCCCGGCCGCCGCGGCCCGCCTCCTGACGCGCACCTTTGCCCGCATGACGCTCCTGGCCGTGGGGCTGGGCGCGGCCACCGCCGCCGGGGGGCTGCTGGGCAGCTACGCGCTCGACCTGCCGAGCGGGGCGACCATCATCCTGACGCAGGCCGCGGTCTTCGGGGCCGCCGTGCTCATCGGCGAGGC
>JAZKTD010000146.1:0-8783 GCA_036625705.1 Salinivenus sp. | reverse complement strand
CTCACGATCGAAGGGGCGCTCTTCGGCCGCGTGTAGACTAACCCAAGTTGTGTGGTACAGTCGTTCCGTCGGGATAGACGGCTGACACCCCGGAGAGTACTTGTTTACTCCGTGCACAGCGCCGCAGACGACGGACCGCCTCAACTGCCCTATCCGGCGGTCTGCGGTCTGTCGTCCGCCGTCGCTTCGGACAACGGCATGTGGATCACAACTCGAGTTAGACTATCCCCGGCTGGGCAGTTACTTCTCTAACCCCGGATTTCGGTTCAGGAATTCCTCGTACAGCTTGGAGTGGCGGCTTTCGAGGGGAATCTTGTACCCGTCGATGAAGAGGTGCTCGACGTCGGTGGCCGGCTGGAAGGCGTCGCCGTCGGTCACGAAGAGATTGGCGCGCTTGCCTTCTTCGATGGAGCCAATCCGGTCGCTCACGCCGAAGATCTCGGCGGGGGTGGTGGTGACGGCCCGGAGGGCTTCCGTTTTGCCCAGGCCGTGCGAGGCGGCGAAGCCCGCGTGGAAGGGGAGGTTCCGAACGTTTTCCACGTTGTTGGTGCGGAGGGCCACCGTGACGCCCGCTTCGTACAGGAGCGTCGGATTGCGGTACGCTTTGTCGTAGCGGTCGCTGTCACGACTGGGCGGCTGCATGATCGGGCCGACGAGGACCGGTACGTTTGACTCGGCAATTTTGTCGGCCACGCGCCACCCTTCGAGGGCGCCGCTGAGGATGACTTGATCGAGCACCCCACGCTTGTCGGCCCAGTCGAGGGCAGAAGAGATGTCGGAGGCCGTGTTGGCCTCCACGAGGAGGGGCCGCTCCCCGCGGATGACGGGAATCAGGGCCTGCATGGAGGGAAGATACTTCGGCCGGCGCCGATCCTCCGGCTCCACGGCCACCGCGGAGTCAATCCGGGCGTAGCGCTCGGCCTTGTCCCACACCTCGTTGAGTTCACTGAGAGCCTTCTTGGTTTCCTTCTCAATGGCCTGTGGCGAACGGCCGTCCGAAGGCCCCGACCGTCCCGTGGAGGGGTAGTCGAGTTTCGTGAGCTCAACGCTCCCCTCATGCATCTGCTGAGGCGTGTAGCCGTGCAGGGAAATCAGGGCGGCCACGCCTGGAAGCAGGCCCTCGGTGGGCTCTGTGAGGACCGTCGTGATGCCGTGGACACGGGTGACGGGGATGGAGACCGAGTTCGGATTGACGGCCGTGAGGGCCTCCATGTTGGAGGTGAGGTCCCCAATCTCGTTGTGGTCGGTCGTCTCGGAGAGGGACCCCACTTCCTGGAGGCCGAGTTGGGTCCCGCTGTCGATGAGACCGGGGTAGACGGTCAGCCCGTCTGCGTCCAGCACCTGCGCGTCCTGGGGAACCGTGACGTTGGGGCCGACCGCCGCGATGGTCTCGTCGCGAATGACGACGGTGCCGCTGTCGATCGTGTCGGTCGGCGTCTGAATGATCTGCGCGTTCGTCAAGGCGAAGGGGCCCTGAACGCCGGGCTGTTTCTGAGCCTCGGCTGTGGAGGGGGCGAGAGCGTGTCCCGCCGCCAAAAGCACAAGGAGAAGGCCGAGGGGCCGTGCAAGACGAGAGCGAAGGTCGAAAAGGAAGGAAAGCATAGAAGGCAGCAATCTCGATCAGCAAGTGTGTGGGAGCGGGGAAGCCTCGGTCGCTAGCGGTTCCATTGATCCGCGTCCTCAAGCGTCACGCCGCTCTCGGTGGCGCGCAGGAAGGCGCCGTGCAGGCAGCTGTTGGCGTCGGTCCGGCCGTAGGCTCCATCCCGGGCGAGGTCCACGGTCCCCTCGGGATCCACGCGAAGCCGCATGTCATCCGGGTCGTCCTCGTGGTCGAAGCGAACGACGCCATCGACGTAGGTGCGCTGGGGTTTTGTGTAGACGGACAGTGGATGCTCGCTGAAGATCGCGAGGTCGGCGTCCTTGCCTTCCTCGATGGAGCCGGTCCGGTCGGCGATCCCGAGCTGACGAGCCGGGTTGATGGTAATGAGGGACAGGGCCTCCCGGTCGGTGAGGTCGCCGTACCGCTTGGTCTTCGCGGCCTGCAGGTACATGTCTCGCTGCTCGCCGGGAATGTCGGAGTTGAGGGAGGTCACCACGTCGTTTTCAGTGAGGATCGCGGCGTTGTAGGCCGTCGAGTAGTAGACCTCAAACTTGTAGGCCCACCAGTCCGAAAAGACCGAGGCGCCGGCGCCGTCGTCGCCAAAGGCGGCCAGTTCCGGGGCCACCTTGAAGCCCTCATTTACGTGTTGAAAAACGACGTCCTGAACGCCGAAGTCCTCCAGCACGTTCATCAGCATCACCAGTTCGTCGGCCCGGTAGGAGTGGGCGTGCACGATGATGTCCCCGCTCAGGACGCCGGCCAGCACCTCTAGTCGTTCGCTGTGCTCGGGGGGGCGGTCCTGCTCGCCATTCTGGTAGGCGTTCTTCGCCTCCTGGTAGCGCCGGGCCTCCGTCAGGGCGTCGCGAATGACCTGCTCGACCCCCATACGTGTGCTCGGTTGAATGTCGCGACCCTGACCGTGCACGCGCGTCGGATTCTCACCGAGGGCGAATTTCACCGTTCGGGGGGCGCCCTCCATCTTCAGCGCATCCGGGTTTGTGGCGCCGTAGCGGAGCTTAATCGTTTCGTTGCGCCCGCCGATGGGGTTGGCCGACCCGTGCATGACGTGGGCGGCGGTCACGCCGCCCGCCAGTCCGCGGTACAGGCCCACGTCGTAGGGGTCGAGCACGTCGCCGACGCCCACCTCGGCCGTGACGGGGTTGGTGGCCTCATTCACGTTGCTGAGGGCAAAGTGCTGATGCGCGTCAATGATGCCGGGCATTACGAACTCGCCGCCGGCGTCGTAGGTCTCCACGCCGCTTGGGGCCGAGAGGTCTTGTCCGATCTCGGCGATGTCCCCGTCCCGGACGAGGATGTCGCCGTTCTCGATGGTCCCGTTCGTAACGGTCAGGACGGTGGCGTCCTGAATCAGCCAGTCGTCCGGGGCATCGGCGCGCAGCCGATCCTGGGCGGCTCCCGGAAGTGCCAAGAGCGAGGCCAGAAGCAGGCAGGCGGTGAGGCGAAGGGAGGAAAGAGCAGTCATCGGTAGGTCAAGCGTGTCCGAAGAGATCAACAGAGAAGGAGGGCGCGTCGGCTACTTGGTTATCGCCCAGGTCCGCTCGTGCGTTCGCCCGTGATGGGGAAGGAGCCGAAGTCGCCCGACGCCGTACCCTCGAAGGTATCACCTTCTACGGTGACGGAAATTGAGATCGTCCCCTGCGGCGACGACACAGAGAAGGAGAGGGTCGTCCCGTCGAAGGAGATGCCCTGGAGGTCTTCCTCCTCGCCCTGCGGCCCGGTGAAGGTGCCCTCCAGGCCCGATTGGTCTCCCTCAATCGTAATCGTGCCTTCCAGGTCTCCCTGTGGCGTTTCGAGCGTGTAGGACCAGGTGCCGACCACGGCGGACACGTCGGCGGTGATCTCGCCCTCTTCCGCGTCCGAGGTGTAATCGTACAGCCGGCCGTCCACGAACGTGTGCTGCACCTCGGTGTCCTCGGCAAAGTAGTCCCCGTCGGTCACAACGAGGTTGGCGATTTTGCCTTCCTCGACGGTGCCGAGTTGATTGTCGAGGCCGAGGAGGGACGCGGGTCGAGTCGTGAGGGCAGCCAATGCGGTTTCTTCGGGGAGCCCGTTCTCGATCATTGCGCGGAGGTTACCGCGCACGTCGCCGGGTTTGGCCTCCCGCGTCGTAAAGCCGAACTGTATCCCGGCCTCGTGGAGCGTCGCCGCCGTTTCGAGGTACTGCTGTCGCTCCATCGCGTGGCGAAGCTCCAGGTTCTGCTCCTCCTCGTCCATCGCGTCCTGTGACGGCGTTCGGAGGTCCGGATTGTAGTATTCCGACGGCTGATCGGTAGTGTCGGCCACGGTGGTGTCCGACTCAGCCGAGCGTTTCGGTTCCTCGGGGAGGTCGAGCGTCAGGAAAAGCGGCGCGTCTACCCCCTCAAGTGCCCCGATTAGCTCGTGGCTCTGGGCTAGCCCGGCGAGCATGACCGGGAAGCCGAGCTCCTGCCGAAGGTCGAGAATGCGGTGGAGGGAGAGGGCCTCGTCGGCGTAGAAGGCGAGGGGCGTCTCGTCGCCGAGCACCGGGAAGAGGGCGCTGTGAACGGGGTCCTGCGGGGGCTGTCGCATGCCCCTCGGATTCTGCTGGTACTGGGCCTCCAACTGCTTGCGACGGTCCGCCTCCCGAAACAGTTGACGCATCTTCGCAATGACGGCCATGTCCGTGGCCGGATACACGTAACCGGACGCGGTGGAGATCTGAGCGAAGAGCGCCGGATTCTCCGTCAGGACCATATCGTCGGCCGAATCTCCGCCGTAGAACGCGATCGCCCCGGCCCCCGGAAGCATGTCGCCGTCCGGCACGACGTGGCCGGCGGTGAACCCGTTCTTCCGCAGTGTGCCGAGATCCGAGTCGTCCGGTGTAAGAAACGGGCGGACGCTCCGGTCCGGCTGTATGCCCGCGAGGTCGGAGGGGGGGTTGCCCGGATTCACGTCCTCGCCGTCGTCCCCGTTTTCTGAGTCATCGTCCGGCATCTCAACACCGGCGTGGGAAAGCCCGTCGATGAATCCGGCGTAGACGACGAGGGAATCGGCCTCGATGCGGCGCGCGTCGTAGGGGACGTCCACGTCGTCGCCCACCGCTTCGATGAGTCCATCTTCGACCACGACGGTGGCCGATTCGAGGACCTCGCCGGGAGCCTGCACCACACGGGCGTTCTCCAGGGCGTAGGTATCGGTGACGCTGGGCAGGTCGTCGACGCTCTGTGCGTGGGCGATCGGCACAGTCAGGAAGACGAGCGCCGTAGAGAGGAGTGCGGCGAGGCCGCGGCGGAGAGTCAAACCAGTCATGCGGAGTGTCGGCAGCCGTGAAGGAGTCGAAGAATCCTTTTCAACATAAGCGCCCCCTCAGAAGAAAGTCATCCGACTCATCGTACGAGAGATGCAGTTCGTCGGATGGGCGGGTTCTCCGGCCGCGACCGGTGGGGGGAACTGGTCTGTTGAGATGCTCTAGCTTTTCTTGCGTTCGCAAGTCGCCTGAGAGGTTGCTTCCTCCGTCTCGATCTGATCCGTACGGTTGCGGAAGTCCTTGTCGAGATCGTTCGACGTGAGAATGTCACGCTCCAGGTAGGTGGTTGCCAACTCAACGACTTGGTCATCGGCCTCAAGCTCCTCAGGGTTGAGTTCCAGGAGCCACGCATACTGTTTCTGGACCTTCTCGGGAGCGTCCTCTTCGATCTCCGCTGCCACGATCTCGGAAACCACAGGTTCATAATCTCCGAGTCGGAAGTCCTTCATCAGTTCCTCTGACCACGGTGAGAACTCCACGTCGAAGCAGCCCCCAATCACCGACGTGTCAACGTAAACGCGCTGCACTTTCATTGTGACGAGTGGGGTACAGGCGGGGTAAGAGTGTAGACGCCAAGTTGTCGTGAAGCATCGAACTACATCGCCGACCCGACCATCCGCTTCAACTGCTCCAGTCGCTTGACGACCTCCGCCCGCTTCATCGAGCGAAATCGCTCCGGCAGCAGGTCGCGGCTGGTGCACTCCAGCACGGCGGCCATCTGCTGCAGCTCTACCTCCGTCGGGTAGGTGGGCGGAATGAAGTCGTTGACCGTCTCCTGCAGCAGCCCGGGCGTGACGCCGTCGTCGGTGCCCGCGGCGCGGAAGGATGCACGGGTGAGGACGGCCTCCATGTCGGCCCCGCTGTAGGTGCGTTCTCCCTCCAAGAGTTCCGGCGGCACCTCGTCCATCGGCAGATCCACGCCGGTTCGGTCCATCATCACCTGAAGGAGCTCTTCGCGGTCCTCGCGGGTCGAGGGGTAGAAGAGTGAGAGGTGCTCCTCGGCCCGGCCCTGGCGCTTGAGGTCGACGGGCATGAGGTCCGGCCGGGCGGTGACGAGAAACCAGATCACGCGTCCCCGGTGCGCCGGGTCGCTCATGAACGAGACGATCTGCGAGAAGACGCGCTGGTTGACCCCGGAGTCGCCCTGCATGTTGCGGTCCCCGAGCGCGGCGTCGGCCTCGTCGATCATGACGGCCACCGGCGTCATCGCCTCCAGCAGGTTCAAAATCTTCTCCAGGTTGCCCTCCGTCACGCCCTGCCACTGCGAGCGGAAGTTCTTCAGCTTCACCATCGGGATGCCGATCTCCCCGGCGAAGCAGTTGATGAGAAAGGTCTTGCCGCAGCCCACGGGCCCGCTCACCAGATACCCCATCGGCATCACCTCGTGGCGGCCGCGCTGCACGGCCCGGGCGGCCTTGCGGAGGTGGGCCTTCGCGGCGGTATGGCCGGCCACAAGGTCGAGGGAGTTGTCGGTCTCGATAAACTCGAGCATCCCGTAGGCCTCCGCCTCGATAAACTCCTTCTTGAGGTCCGAGAGGGCGTCGGCCGTCAGCCGGTTCTTGTTCTCGAGGACGTCGGCCAGGATGGTGCGGAGCTGCGTAAAGTTGAGGCCGGCCGTGTTGCTGGCGAGGGCGGGGGCCGAGACGTCGGAGTGGGCCTCGAAGGTCTCCTCGCGGTCCGCGATCGCCCAGTCGACGTAGGCCCGGCGGTCGTCTTCCTCGGGGATCGGGACCGAGAGTTCGGCCGTGTGCGGGCTCTGGACGAGCTGCTGGTTCAGGTCCGTCAGGTTCTCGGTGAGGAGCGTGAGCGTAAAGTCGCTCTCCAGAAACAGCGAGTCGCGGGTCCACTTCTGGAGGTAGACGAGCGCCTGCCGGTCCTCGGCGGAGTACATCGACGCTTCGGCCATCGGGGCGATCGTCTCGGCGTAGTCGATGATGCAGGCCACGCGCGTCCCATTCGCGAGGCGAAGGCGGAAGTAGTTTTCCAGCAGCGAAAAGACGCGCGGCGGGTCCTTCGGCAGGCTGTTCTGGTAGTCGGTGCCGAAGATCGTGTCGTGCCCGGAGAGGGCCCGGTTGAAGTCCGTCTTGGAGGCGTCGTCGGCGAAGTGGATGCCCGCGCTGCGGTCGTAGAAGACCACCACGTCGCGTGCGGCAAACAGGTCGCGCACCAGGAAGTCGCGGAGCGGCGGGTAGACACGCCGGCCGTCCGGGTCCTCGGTCGGCACCACGTCGCGGATGTCTCCGTGCAGAATGAAGGCCGAGATGGTCTTCGTGAAGTACTTCCGGGCCAGCTCCTGCGCCCACGGCGGGTAGTGGGCCGTGTACGGCTCGAGGGCGGGGGGCGTGGGCACGTCGGCCGACGACTCTGGGGACGGGGCCTCGGGCGGGGACGGCCCCGAGGGGGGATCCTCGGAGGAGGGCTCGGGCATCGGAGGCAGTGCAGAGACGGGGGGAACAGCGAGAAGGGAATGCCTGAACGAAGGGGCGGAAGACAGGATTCCCGACTCCCGACCCAAAATAGGGTGGGGGCGACCTCCGGGTGGAGATCGCCCCCATGCCTGTCGTTGCCCTACACGGTCGACGGGTCGGCCGTCGGAACCGTCCGCTGGGCCGTCGATCCGGGATCCGTCGCGGCGCGATCCGTTCTCGGCTATGCAATGCTTATGTCGTCGTCGAGGTAGACGTCCTGCACCGCGTTGAGGATCTCGACGCCGTCGTCCATCGGCTTCTGGAACGCCTTGCGGCCCGTAATGAGCCCCATACCGCCGGCGCGCTTGTTGATGACGGCCGTGCGCACGACCTGCTGCAGGTCGTTCTTGCCGCTGCCGCCCCCGGAGTTGATGAGGCCGCAGCGCCCCATATATCCGTTGGCCACCTGGTAGCGCGTCATGTCGATCGGGTGGTCCGTCAGCAGGTTCTCGTAGATGAGCGACGGGTCCTTGGCGTAGCCGTCGTCCTTGTGCTCGCGCATGGCCCGGTAGCCCCCGTTGACGGTGGGCTGCTTGGCCTTGATGATGTCGGCCTCGATGGTGGAGCCGAGGTGGTTGGCCTGGGCCGTGAGGTCGGACGAGGCCTCGTAGTTGGTGCCGTTGACGACAAACTCCTTGTTGCGGACGTAGCACCAGAGGATGGTCGTCATGCCCAGCTCGTGGGCGTAGGAGAACATCTCCGAGATCTCCTGCAGCTGGCGGTTCGACTCCTCGGAGCCCCAGTAGACGGTGGCCCCGACGCCGAGGCAGCCCATCTCGTGGGCGTCGTCGATCCGGGCGTAGGGGACCTGGTCGTACCGGTTCGGGTAGGAGAGCAGCTCGCTGTGGTTGAGCTTCAGAATAAAGGGAATCTTGTGGGCGTACTTCCGCGCCACCGAGCCGAGCACCCCGTACGTGGAGGCCACGGCGTTGCACCCCCCTTCGATCGCGAGCTTCACGATGTTCTCCGGGTCGAAGTAGATCGGGTTCGGGGCAAAGCTGGTGCCGGCGGAGTGCTCGATGCCCTGGTCGACCGGCAGGATGGAGAGGTACCCCGACCCGCCGAGGCGGCCGTGGTTGAAGATCGTCTGCATCGACCGCAGCACGCGCGCATTTCGGTCGGACTCGTACCAGACGCGGTCCACGAAGTCGGGCCCGGGAAGGTGAAGGTCCTCCTTTGGAATCGTGTCGCAGTCGTGCTCGAGAAGAGACTCGGCCTCGTCGCCGAGAAGGTCAGCCGTGCGGGAAAGGGTGGCTTCGGCCATAGGGACAAGGAGATTGGTGCAACAGAGGGAGCAAAAACGTTCGCGCCGGGCGCCATCGTGCGACCGGAAGGTGCATCTCCGTAATTATACAAAATCGTCACGAGTGGATCCACCACGGGCCGCGACCGAACTGCGGGAATCGTGTGGAGACTGTGGGAAATGAAC
>JAZKTD010000145.1:0-8829 GCA_036625705.1 Salinivenus sp. | reverse complement strand
ACGTACGCCTCGGTGCGGTCCTTCTCGGGCCGGGTGAACAGCTGGTCGGTCGGGTTCATCTCGATGAGGCGGCCCATGTACAGGAAGGCCGTCTCGTCGCTGATCCGCGACGCCTGCTGCATGTTGTGCGTAACGATGACGATCGTGTAGTCCTGCTTCAGTTCCGTGATCGTCTCCTCGATCTTCGAGGTGGCGATGGGGTCGAGGGCGCTGGCCGGCTCGTCCATGAGCACCACGTCCGGCTCCACCGCGAGGGTGCGGGCAATGCAGAGGCGCTGCTGCTGGCCGCCGCTCAGGTTGTAGGCACTGCTGTGAAGCTGGTCCTTCACCTCATTCCACAGGGCGGCCTGGCGCAGCGAGCGCTCCACGAGGGCGTCGAGGTCGCCGGTGTAGCCGTTGACCTCGGCGCCCCAGGCCACGTTCTTGTAGATCGTCTTGGGGAAGGGATTGGGCTTCTGGAAGACCATGCCGACGCGCCGCCGCACCATCACCGGGTCGGTGTCCGGCGCGTAGATGTTCTGCCCGTCGACGCGAATGTCGCCCTCGAGGGTCGTGCCCTCGATCAGCTCGTTCATCCGGTCGAGGCACCGGAGCAGGGTCGACTTGCCGCAGCCCGACGGCCCGATGAGGGCGGTCACCTGATTGGACAGGATGTCCATCGAGATGCCCTGCAGGGCGTGGTTGTCGTCGTACCAGAAGTCGAGGTCCGTGATTTCGATTTTCGGCCGTCGGGCCGTCGAGGACTCCGAGGCGGAGGCGGCCGTTTGGGCCTCCGCGTCCTCCCGCTCGGGGTCCGGGCGGCCGTTGGGGGTCGGGTCGTCGACGGACGCCGGCGAGGAGCGCGCGTCGTCGGAGGGCGTGTCGGTCGGCATGAGGACGAGGGCGTCGTGCGGAGGGAGCGAGGCGACGCGGCCGGCGGGTCCTACGAGCCGGCCCGGCGCTCTTCGAAGTAGTTGCGCAGCAGGATGGCCGAGAGGTTCATCGCGAAGAGCAAAATCATGAGCACCGCGATCGCCGCGGCCGCGAGGCCCCGAAACTCATCCTGCGGGCGGGCGGCCCAGTTAAAGATCTGAATCGGCAGCGCGGTAAACTGATCCATCGCGCCCCGCGGGAGGAAGGAGACGAAGGTGAGGGCCCCCACCAGGATGAGGGGCGCCGTCTCCCCGATGGCCCGGCTGAGCGACAGGATCACGCCGGTGAAGATCCCGGGGGCGGCCGTGGGCAGCACGTGACTGCGGATGACCTGCCAGCGGGTGGCCCCCAGGGCGTAGGCGCTCTCGCGGAGGCCGCTCGGGATGCTCCGGAGCGCCTCCTGCGTGCTGATGATGACGATGGGCAGGATGAGGAGGCTCAGGGTGAGGGCCCCGGCCAGGAGGCTCTGCCCCAGTGCCGCAAACCGAACGAAGAGGGCGAGCCCCAGCATGCCGTACACCACCGACGGCACGCCGGCGAGATTGGCGATGTTGACCTGGATGAGCCGGAGGAACCAGCCGTCCCGGGCGTACTCCTCCAGGTACACGGCCGAGGCCACCCCCAGCGGCACCGAGATGAGCGCCGTAAGGCCCATCAGCCACAGCGATCCGAACAGGGCGGACTTGATGCCGGCCTCCGCGGGGGTGCGGGACGGAAAGCTCGCGACGAACTGTCCGTCGAGCCACGGGGCGGCGTCCAGGGCGACGTCGACGAGCAGCGTGACGAGCACGACGATCCCGAAGATCGTGGCCAGGAAGAGCACGCCGGCCAGAATCACGCCGATGCGCTTCCGGCGCGACCGGTGCAACTCAAAAGATCCGTTCGGGGAAGGCTCCATGGGCATTCGGGTTGAAGGTGGAAAGTTGGAAGGTTGAAGGGTGGGTGTTTGTGAAGGCGATACTTTCCATCTCCTCCAACCTTCAACGTACCAACCTTCAACCGTCCTAGTATTTTTCCTGGTAGCGCCGCGTGATGCGGTTGGCGAGCACGTTCATGGCGAGGGTGATGAGGAACAGCACCAGCCCGACGGCGAAGATGCTCTGGTAGACGATCGTGCCCTGGGGCGTGTCGCCCTTGCTTACCTGTACGATGAAGGCCGTCATCGTCTGGATCGACTCCGTCGGGTCGAGCGTCATTTTGGGCGAGGCGCCCGCCGCCAGCGTGACGATCATCGTCTCGCCGATGGCGCGGCTCACCGCGAGGATGAAGCTGGCCATGATGCCGCTGAACGCGGCCGGCACGTTCACGCGGAGGACGGTCTCGATCTTGGTGGCCCCGAGCGCGTAGGCGGCCTGTTCCAGGCTGTCGGGCACCGCCTGCAGGGCGTCCTCGCTCAGGGAGGCGACCATCGGGATGATCATGATGCCCACGACGATGCCGGCGCTGAGCGCGTTGTACACCCCCAGGCCGGGGATGACCGTCTGCAGCAGCGGCGTGACGAAGGTGAGGGCGAAGTAGCCGTACACGACCGTCGGCACGCCGGCCAGCAGTTCCAGCCCCGGCTTCAGAATTTTGCGGGCCCAGCCGGCGGCGTACTCCGAGATAAAGATGGCGCTGGCCAGGCCCACCGGGAGGGCGACCACCGCCGAGATCACCGTCACCAGCGCCGTTCCGCTCAGCAGCGCCCAGATGCCGAAGTGCTTGTCCGCGAACTGCGGGGTCCAGCGCGTGTCCCCGAAAAACTCGGTGAGGGCGACGGTCTGGAAGAAGGGGATGGACTCGATCACGAGCACCGCCGCGATGCCGAGCGTCGTAAGTACGCTCACCAGTGCGCACGCCCCGAGGGCGTACTTGATGGCCCGCTCCTTGGGGCTGTCGTAGACCTGCTGACGGAGGTCGTCGTCCGGCCGAGCAGGGGTACTGGTGTCCGGATCGGCGGGTGGGGCCTCGGGGCTCATGGGAGTACAGGAGATTCGGGCGGCGCGTGTCTACTGGGTCGTCGTGTCGGTGGCGGTCGTGTCCATCGCGGAGCGGAGCACGTCTTCGACCCGCAGGCCCGCTACGTCTCGGCCCTCGGCGCCGAAGACGGTGCCGGACGTGCGGGTCTCGAAGCGCCGGCGGGTCAGCTCGTAGGCGTCGTCCGGCAGCGCCACGTAGCCGACGTCCGACGCCAGTTCGCCGGCATTGTCCAGGTAAAACTGGACGAACGACTCGACGGTGGGCGTAATCTTGTCCGCATTTATGTAGATGAAGAGCGGTCGCGAAAGCGGGCGGTACGTGCCGTTCTGCACGGTCTCGGCACTCGGGGTGACGCAGGAGGTGCCGCCGCCCATACTGTCGGGGTCGATCGCGAGGGCCTTCAGGTCGTCGACGTTGTTCTCGTAGTAGGCCAGGCCGAAGTACCCGAGGGCGTTCTCGGTGCCCCGGATGCCCTGCACGAGCACGTTGTCGTCCTCGCTGGCCGTAAAGTCGGAGCGGCTGGCCCCACTTTCGCCCATGATGGCTTCCGTGAAGTAGTCGTAGGTGCCGCTGGCGGTGCCGGGGCCGTACAGCTCGATCGGGCGGTCCGGAAACGCGTCGCGGAGCTGGTTCCACCGATCAATCGAGCTTCCCGGCCGCCAAAGCGCCCGGAGCTCCCGCGTCGAGAGGCAGTCGACCCAGTCGTTCTGCGGGTGCACCATCACCGCCAGTCCGTCGTAGGCCACCGGCAGCTCGATGAACTCGATGCCGTTGGCCTCGGCCTTCTCGATTTCCCCAGGGGAGATGGGCCGCGAGGCGTCGTTGATGGCAATGTCCCCCCGCAGGAATTTGGAGAATCCGCCGCCCGTGCCGCTCACGCCGACGTTCACACGCGCGCCCTGAGTGTCCGCCATGAACTCCTCGGCGACGGCCTCGGTGAGGGGGAAGACCGTGCTGGAGCCGTCGATGCTCACCGAGTCGACCGAGCCGCCGCCACACCCGGCAAGCGCCAGGGCAAGCGTCGATGCGAGGGCAACGGCGGCCCATCCCGGCAGGCGAAGGGAGGGAGCATCCGGCGCAGAAATGAACGGAAACGTGATCATTGCGGGACGTCGGGCGGTGGTAGAGGGTGTTGAGGGAAGGCTGAATTTTAACGCTCGCGTCGAACAAGAGAAACCGCTTTCCGGCAATTGCATCTTTGGGGAGGCCTCGCAGCTCTCTCGGACGGCAGGACCGCTACTCCTTCATCCGGTAGCCCACCCCCTTGACGGTCTCGATGTACTCGCTTCCGATTTTCTGCCGGATCTTCCGCACGTGGACGTCCACGGTCCGGTCCACGACGTACACGTCGGGCCCCCACACCTCGTCGAGAATCTCCTGCCGGGAGAACACCTTGCCGGGATGAGAGGCCAGGAAGTAGAGAAGCTCGAACTCCTTCCGCGGCATCCGGAGCTCGTTCTCCCCCTCCCCATTTTTCTGGTAGACCAGGTAGCGGTCGCGGTCGATGCGCAGGTTGTGTACCTGAATCTGATCCGGCGGGTCGGCGTGGCGCCGGGCACTGCGGAGAAGGGCCTCCGTCTGGCTCACGATGACGGAGACCGAGACGGGCTTGCCGAGGTAGATGTCGGCCCCCACGTCGAGGCCCTCCACCTTGTCCTCCTCCTCCGTCCGTGCGGTGAGCATCATGATGGGGATGGTGCGAAGGTGCGCGTCCTTCCGCAGGCGCTCGCAGACCTCGATGCCGTCCATCTTCGGCATCATGACGTCGAGGATGATGAGGTCCGGCTCGTGCTTTCGGGTCTGCTCGATGGCCTCCACGCCGTCCCGCGCCAGCACCACCTCGAAGCCCTCCTGCTCGAGGTTGTACTCCAGCAGGCTGAGCAGGTCCTCCTCGTCGTCCACGACGAGCACCGTCGATCCCGTTCCCCCGAGTTCTGGTGGACTCACAGTGCGAGCAGTTGGTCTGAGAAAACACACATCTCACATTGTTACCCCGTGGCCTCGGCGGCTGTTGTTATCGAATCATTATGATCGCCCGGCTCGGGGCAAAATCCGCGGATCTTCGTGCTGACTTTGTCGGACGGGGGCGGAGCGCCGGGGCGGAGGATCGCCGACGAGGGCGCGCGTTCTTTTACTCTACGCCTCTTGTCGTTTTCTTTACAAACGAAGGGGTTCCCGACGCCGGAGCCCCGGCCCGAAGAGCCACAGCGACAGCCACTTCTCCCCACCGCCCCAGCAATGCCTTCTCTTCGGTGCGAAGCGATTTTTGGGATGGTTCTGCTGTGTTTCGTCGGCGGAGGCGCGGCGGGTTGCTCGTCGGACGCGCCGCCCGGCTCGTCGACGGCCGGAGCGGACACGACGGCGGCCCGGTCGCCCGTGGGGAGCGGGGCGGCTGTGTCGGTCCCGGACTCGGCCCGTTACGTCGGGGACGCGCCCTGCGAGTCGTGCCACGCCGACGTCGCTGCGTCCTATCAGAAGACCGGGCACGGCCGGTCGGTGTCGTCCTTCGATCCGAGCACGGCCCCGGAGCAGTTCGCCGGAGGGCCGACGGTCCACCACGAGAAGAGCAATTTCTCCTACGAGCCCTTCGTGCGGGACAGCGCTCTCTACCAGCGGGAGTTCCGGCGCGGGCCCGAGGGCGACACCGTGCACCAGCGCGTCCACCGGGTCGACCTCGTCATCGGGTCGGGCAACGCCACCCGCTCCTACATGATGGCGGTGAACGGCTACTACACCGAAATGCCGCTCACCTGGTACGCCGATCAGAAGAGGTGGGACATGAGCCCGGGGTACGAGGGCGAGAACGGCCGGTTCGGCCGGCCCATCAACCGCGAGTGCATGACCTGCCACTCGGGGCGCCCGGAGCGGACCCAGTTCACGCAGAACCACTACCCCGAGGTCCCGGAGCCCATCACCTGCGAGCGCTGCCACGGGCCGGGCGAGACCCACGTCCAGCGCCGGCGGGCCGAGGAGCAGACCGAGACGTCGTCGACCGGTGAGGACCTCGCGATCGTGACGCCGACGGACCTGCCCCGCGAGGAGCAGCTGTCGGTCTGCCAGCAGTGCCACCTCGCGGGCATCACCGTATTCGGCCCCGGCGAGACGCCGAGCACCTTCCGCCCGGGCGAGCCCCTGCGCGAGAACCGGACGGTGTACGTCCCCGACAAGCAGCTCAAGGACCCGAACTGGGTGGGCATCGACTCCCACCCCATCCGGCTGGCGCGCAGTGGCTGCTTCGAGAACAGCGACATGACGTGCGCCACCTGCCACGACGCCCACGAGCCCGCCGCCGCCACGACGACGGCAGAGTACAACGCCACCTGCACGTCCTGCCACGGCGGCGAGCGGTCCGCCGAGCCGGTGTGCGCCCGGACGGGGCCCGCCGGGCGCCCGGTGTCCCGCGAGGAGGCGATGACCGGCAACTGCGTCGACTGCCACATGCAGAAGGGTGGGACGAGCAACGTGCCCCACGTCACGTTCACCGACCACTGGATTCGGCGGCGGCCCGCCCCCCGCGACTCCTCGAGCCGCGTCTCGGCGCTCAGCTCCTCGGAGCCCCTCGACCTCGTGCCGCTGCGCCGCATGGTGGCCCTCGACGGATCGAGCCCCTCCCCCGGATCCCGGGCCGACGTGGAGGCGACCGTCGCCTACTTTCGCTTCTACGAGCGCATGCACCGGCATCCGGAGTACATCGACCGGGCCATCGCCCGCGGCCGGACGAGCTCGTTCCCCAGCGCCGACGCCGACGGACGGATCGCGCTGGCCCGGGCCCTGTCCGAGGCCGACTCCACCGGAGCGGCCGCCGCCGTGATGCAGACGGCCGCCCGGTCAACCGGCAGCGCGTGGGCCCACTACTGGCACGGCGCGATGAACGAGGGCCGGGGTCGGACCCAGGCCGCCATCGCCTCCTACCGCCGGGCCCTCCGCCTGCAGCCCCGCATGCTGGAGGCGCAGGTGCAGCTCGCCGGCGCCCTCTTCCGGGCCGGGCAGCTCGGCGCCGCCGAGGCGCAGCTCCAGACCGTCGTCGACTACAATCCCGTCTACTCCGCGCAGTCCTGGTTCAACCTCGGCGTGATCCGGCTCAAGGACGGCCGGTCGGCGTCGGCCCGGGACGCCTTCGCCGAGGCCATTCGGGTGGACCCCGATCTGGTGCAGGGACATATGCAGCTCGGGCGCCTGGCCTCCAAGAGCAACCGGTACGAGGCGGCCGCCGACCACTTCCGCCGCGCCATCGCGGTCGACTCGACCCACGCGGAGGCGTACGGGAGCCTCGGGATCGTCTACCTGCAGACGAACCGGCCCGCCCGGGCCCGCCGCATGTTTCGGAGGGTGCTGGAGCTGGATCCCGACAACCGGGCGGCCCGCCAGATCCTGCGGAAGCTGTCCCGGTAGGCGGGCACCCCCGCGAGCGGTGCCGTCTCGGCGGAAGAGGGCCGGCGGAGAGCGGGCCCCACGGGCGCCCAAAACAAAAACGCCCCCTCCGGCCTCTGCGGCCGAGGGGGGCGGAATGCCGAGCCGAAATGTACGGGGACGAACCGGACCGGGATGCCGGTACGGTCGCATCCTGCCGCGTGCTACGGCACCGTCTTGGTGCGGTTCTCCGCGCGGTCGGCCGCGTACTGGCCGAGGGCATTCTTCGTCACCTTCATGACCCGGTCCGAGTCGAGGGCGTCGACCTGCGCCTGCAGGCCGCGCATCGCCGAATCGGTGCCGATGGAGTAGAGGGCCGAGACCGCCATGATGCGGAGCGGTTCGGTCTGTCCGTTCACCACGAGGTACTGCAGCGGCGTGACCATGAGACGGTAGAAGTCCTCGTCGTACTGGTCGGTGTGGGCGTAGTGGCCGATGAGGCGAACGGCGCGTTCCTGCTTCTCGAGCGAGCCGGAGTTTAGAAGCCCGAGGACCTCCGCCTTCGCGACGGTCTCCTCCGGGGTGTCGGCTGTGTCGGACGTGTCGGCGGGAACGGCGGCGGCGCTCATCGGAAGGAGCGCAAGCGCCAGGACGAGGGCCGAGATCATACGCTGAAGTCGAGCCATGAGTCGTGTTCGGGTTGGGTAGGTAAATGCGTGTGAACGCAACGGCGAGTGAGGGCGCCGATGACCGGCGGGACAGCGAGCGCTGCCCGACCCCACCCGATTCTTCATCCCAGCCTACGAGCGGTCCCCGGAGATGTGGCAGAATTCTGTCGGGAAAACGTGCATTTCCTATGTGCACAATTTGAAGGAAGCGATTCCATCGGCCCGGAATCGCTTTCGATAACATTCCCGTCAAACAACGCTGAGCGCCGATTTTCGGGAAAAGCGCTTCCAAGTTGTTTTTTATTTGTACACTTATTTACAAATAAATATGTTAGACAGAGTTGATCGTAGGACGGGGCAGGGGCAGGTAATGCCTCGGTGAAATTCGGGGACTGTGGGCGGGGAGAGGGGTGCCCGCGAATCTCTCGCGGCCGGGCGCCGTGCAGGGACGTCCGAGTCGTCCGCCCCGACCGGCCGCGCCCGTGCTCCGCTCTCTCGTTCCGTCCCGCGACCGCGACATTTTGCGGCTGGCCGTGCCGGCCCTCGCCGGCCTGGCGGCCGACCCGCTGGTGTCCCTCATCGACACCGCCTTCGTGGGCCAGCTGGGTCGCGTGCCGCTGGGGGCCCTCGGGGTCAACACGTCGATTTTCTCGATGACGTTCGTGGTGTTCAACTTCCTCGCCTACGGCACGACGCCGCGGGTGGGCCGGGCCGTGGGGGACGGCGATCGGGCCGAGGCGGGGCGGGCGGTGGTGCGGGCCCTCACACTGGCGGTCCTGGCGGGGACGGGGGCCCTCGTCGCGCTGCAGCTCCTGGCCGGCCCGATCCTTCGGCTCATGGGGGCGAGCGCCGAGCTGATGGGGCCGGCCCTCAACTACCTGCGCATCCGGGCGCTGGCCGGACCCGCCCTGCTCATCATCACGGCCAGCCACGGGGCCTT
>JAZKTD010000144.1:0-8878 GCA_036625705.1 Salinivenus sp. | reverse complement strand
GCCTCCGCCTCTTCCCGGGCCTCCCGTTCCTTCCGCCGCTTGTAGTGGCGCTTCATCTTCGCGTCCATCCGGAGCGTGAGGTAGCGCAGCACGTCGTCGTTGATCTGCAGCTCGCGCTCGAGGCGCTCGATCAGCGTCCCGGGCGCCTTGAAGTACATATTGACGTAGTAGCCGCTGCGTTTCCGGTCGATCTCGTAGGCGAGGCGCTGATTGCCCCACTCGTCGACCTCGAGGACGTCCCCCCCGTTGTTCTCGACGAGGTGGTTGACCTTGCGGACGATGTCGTCGACCTGGTTCTGCTGAACGACCCCACTGATGACGTACGTGAGCTCGTACTGATACTTGTTGCTAGCCATGACGGGTAGTCCCTGTGGAATGAGTGTGCATCATGCCCCTCCTAGAACGCCGACGGCTGTCGGCGTGCAGAGGAGCGGGGACGAAAGTCCAAATCTTACAAACGACTGGGCGGCGGACAGGTCGCAGGCACGCCTTGAAAACGGAGTGAGGATTGTCGGGCGGCCTCATGGCGAGCCCAACGGGGCGGGACCCTCTCCCCAAGGGCTCAGAGGTTCGCCAGGCGCTCGGCGTTTTCTTCCGCGCGGAGGGCGTCGATGATCGGGTCGAGCGTCCCGTCCATGATGGTCTGGAGCGAGTGGTTCTTCTGATCGCCCTCCAGGCGGTGATCGGTGACCCGGTCCTGCGGAAAGTTGTAGGTCCGGATCTTGGCCGAACGGTCGCCGCTGCCGACCATCGACCGCCGGGCCTCCTCGCGCTCCTCGCGCCGCTCCTGCAGCTTCTTCTCGTAGAGGCGGGAGCGGAGCACGCGCATCGCCTTCGAGCGGTTCTTGTGCTGGCTCTTTTCGTCCTGGCAGGAGACCTCCACCCCGGAGGGAATGTGCTTGATCCGCACCGCCGAGTCGGTCGTGTTGACGGACTGCCCGCCCGGCCCGGTCGCCTTGAAGGTCTCGATCTTGAGGTCGCTCTGGTTGACGTCCACGTCGACCTCCTCGGCCTCCGGCAGCACGGCGACGGTGGCGGCGGAGGTGTGGATGCGCCCGCTCGACTCCGTCTCGGGCACGCGCTGGACGCGGTGCACCCCGGCTTCGTACTTGAGGGTCCCGAAGACGTCCTCGCCCTTCACGCCGAAAATGACCTCCCGGAAGCCGCCCTGCGTCCCGGCCGAGACGTCCATCATCTCGTAGGTCCAGCCCTGCTTCTTGGCAAACTTGGTGTAGAGCTCGAAGAGGTCCCCCGCAAAGAGGGCCGCCTCGTCCCCGCCGGCCCCGGCGCGGATTTCGACAATCGCGTTCTTTTCGTCCTCGGGGTCCTTCGGAATCAGCTTCTTCTTGAGGTTCTCCTCCACCGACGGCATGCGGGCCTCCAGCTCCTCGAGCTCGTCCTTGGCCATCGCCTCCATCTCGCCGCTCTCGGTCTGCACGAGCTCTTCGAGGTCCTCCCGCTCCTGCAGCAGGGCCTCGTAGCGGTCGATGGCCGCGACGATGTCCTCGAGGCGGCTGTGCTCCTGACCCAGTTCCTGCATCCGGCTCGGGTCGGTGGCCACCTCCGGGTCGGCCATGAGGCTCTCGACCTCTTCGAAGCGGCGCTTAATTTTTTCGAGCTTCTCGAACTCAATCATGAAGGCGCGGGGTCCGTGAGCCGGCGTGATGACGGGTCGGTTGAATGAGAAGGGGGGCAGGCAAGTTCGGAAACGCCACCCTGCTCTCAAGCCAATCGTATCTTGAGGCCCGAAGCACGCGACGGAGGCTCACGGGTCCTTTCCGTTCCGACGATGGCCGAGTGGAACCGCCGTTCGAACGCACGGGCGTGGGCGAGAACACCGATCCCTGAGAGCCTGGGAACGTACGTAATCCACATTCCGAGGCCGAGGAGATCAGGTAGCCCCCGGTCTGTCGCTTCTCATTCTCGTGGAAACGGTTCTTCTGCTCCGGGTCGAAATAGCGGATCCGAACGGCATCGCTGTCCTTATCATAAACTAGATTGCTCGCCCGGATCATCAAGCACCGTAGTCGGCCTGCTGGATACATGCTCACCGAGTCATGGCCTTCTCCGTACGCGATGCCGAGCCGGGACGGTTTAGTCCCGAAGCCCCCGCCGGGGACACCTACACGCACAGTCCGTTCTTCCGGGGCCTGTCCTACGCGGCCTCCGCGTCCCCTGTCGTTCTGGCTGCCCTTCTCTCCTGGATGGCCGTGACGGGAGCGTCGTTATCAGATCTGTTCCCAGCCCTGGTGTCTCTCATACTTTCCCTGGTGACTGAATACCAGTCAGGGGGAAGGAGCCACTCGACGTTCCGACTGACCCAAAGCCGGCTCCGTCAGGAACGCCCCCTGCGTCCGGATCGAGAGATCTCTCTAGATGAGATCCAGCGCGTGTTTATCGGGGGTGGGTCGGTCCAGATCTACGCCTCGCCCGGGCCGAATCCAGATCTGGAGTTTCAGCGCAAGCTCCGAGGCGGCGATGACTTGATCGAGACGCTGGTAGGGCGCCTGCCGCCGGGCACCGAGATTGAGCATCCGTCCGGGGAACTGGCCGGGCAGCTCGGGGGTCGGTTGTGAGCCAGTCGGGATGGGTAGAACCGGTCCGTCTGGAACGAGCCCACCTGACGGAGCCGGATCGACTGATGGGACCGGACTGAGAAGTACTGGACGATGCAGCGATGAGGGACCGCGTGTCCGGTCAATCATTTTCCCGAAGCTTCCAGAGCCCGTACCCAAAGCCCATCGCCAGCAGCCATTCGAGGCCGCCGAGGGGGACTTCATTGCCCCGCACCGGGTCCCTGCCTCCCTCGCAGTTTCCACCGGGGCACGGAGGCCCTGCGTTCGGCTGCATCTTCTGACCGGACTCCACAGAAGGCCTGCTCCCGGAGGGGCTGGGCCGGGCCCAATCGGGCAACCCCGCAGCGGGGTTTCCCCCTCTCTGCGGGCGACTTCTGTTTGCGCCCGGGCGAGAAGGGGCTCTCGAAGGAGCGGATCGAGACCCCACCTGGCCGTCGTTCAGCGTACGAGGCTGCTGTCGCTCTCGGGCATCGTACTGAGCCTGGGTCGTGTCCACGCACAACACCCCTACCAAAAGAAAAACACCAACCACCTTCCCGGTCTTGCTCGGTGTCAGACAATTTACACAGATCATCAAGCCATTCCAATTTTTCGAGGGGTCTGTATGCTGTTCCGCCCCAACGTCGTCTATCGTCCGCTCCCGGCTACTGCACGAGGGTCGCCCGCCGGGTGACCGAGAAGGTCTCTCCCTGCACGCGAATCAGGTAGAGCCCGCTTGACATATCTTCGCCCCTGAACTGGAGCCGCGTCGTTTTTCCTGCGGGCATCATGCCGTCGTGGAGCATCTGCACGCGACGACCGAGCGCATCGTACACCTCAGCGGTCACCTCTTGCTTCTCGCGCACTGTCAGGTCCAGCGTGGTCGTCTGTCGGAAGGGA
Organism: Salinivenus sp.; assembly: GCA_036625705.1. Lineage (GTDB taxonomy): Bacteria > Bacteroidota > Rhodothermia > Rhodothermales > Salinibacteraceae > Salinibacter. The sequence goes on along the minus strand of JAZKTD010000144.1, from coordinate 5,423 downwards.
TTTGGGTAGGGTTTCGAGAGGGCAAACGCCTCATTGAGGCGCACGTTCACCGTTACCGGCGTCGAGTAGCCGGCGCTCCCGTCGGTGTCGACCTGACGAATTCGGAACGTGTGTTCCCCGACGTCGAGCCCGTTGACGCGGTAGCGGTAGTTCTGGGGCGCATCCGTTGTCCCTGCTCCTTCAACGAAGCCGAGGGATTCGAAGTCCCTCTCCGAGTCCGCCTCTCGGTGTTCGACGTAGAACCCGGTATTGTTTGTCTCCGACGCGGTAGACCAGCTGAGGGCAACGTCGCGATCATCGACCGCCGCGTCTATTCCGGCAAATTCAACCGGCAACGCACCCCCCGATTCCACCCGAAGCGCGAAGCGCGTTGAGAGGTCCGTGTCCTTGGCCGTCGCCTCGTCCGTTTCGGCCGCCCCGTTGCGCTTCTCGGTCACCTCCATCGTTCGGGGCTGTTGCATGGCAGCACCGGAGGGCCGCAGGGCCGGAGGCGATCGTTCTCCGTCCTCCGCGGCCTGGCGGGCCTTTGACGAAGGGGACGTCGACGCGCTGTACGAGAAGGAATAGCCATCGCCGCCCGGCGTCAGTTCGTGCACCTCGTCGTCCCCCGTGTCGGTAGTGCCCTTCGTGTCCACGAGTTCGAGGGACACGTCCTCGGGCACGTTGCGCCAGAACGGGGCCGTTATGGTCATGGTGCCCTCCAGTCCGTCACTCGCACGGAGTTCAAGGGGGACCTCGAACGACCCGGCGCTCTTGGAGCGGCTCTCCACGGCCTTCGGCTCCGTCGAACCGTCATTACCGGTCCCCAGGGGCGCAATCGTCGCCCAGGGGTCGCCGGGCGCGGTGAGTGGAAAGAGCTTGCTGGCGTCGTACGTGTCCCATTCCGCCGAGGCGTCGGTGTCGAAGTAGAGTGAGGCCGCCCGATCCCGCGTCAGCAGGCTATCCTGCCCGTTGCGGGTTACGAGCTTCAACGTAACCTGCGTCGGCTTCTCTCTGTCTTTCTGTTGAAGCTTCGACCCAATGATGGATCGCGACCCGCTCGTGCGCCCGGCGTTATCGAACGTGAGTGAGGCCGGCCCCGAGCCCACCGTGCTGCGCTGGACGAAGAAGCCCTGCCAGGGAGCAACAACATCTCCCGAGAGCGCCATCTCCGTCTGTCCCGCCGTACTGTTGACCACGACGGGTTCGTACGTGCCTCCACTCGACCGATTCCCGTCCCAGATCTGAACAGTGCTTTGAATGCCCGACACCCCGTTCAGGAGGCTCGTGAGGTCGTACGGCACCGAGTAGGGATTGGACAGGAGGTGGTACTCAGCGTCCTTGTTGAGGGCATCGTCGCTGCTGGGCGTGCCGTCCCCGACAGTTACGTCCACGTCGCCCGGGACAGACTTCGTGTCCGGCACGTCGAGCACGAGGTCCGGGTCGATCGGGTCGGCGTCGGACGTCCCCGTATCGTCGAAGAAGAAGAGCGCGAACCCGCGTCCGCTGGGAAGCGCCGTGCCACTGCCGACCCTCGCGTAGTTCCCGTCCGCAGGAGTATTGGAGATGTCATCGTCCCACGTCACCATCATCGGCGGATCGAGCAGAAACTCGACGAACGGGTCGTCGGTGCCGGAGAAGATGTCGTTCGCCTGAGCGCCTTCGACGGGCACGCCGAGCAGGCGCCAGCCGGCGTCTCCGCCGTACGTACTGGTGTTTGCGTTGCCCTCGTTGCCGGCCGATCCCGACACGACGAGGGCCGTCTCGTTCGTGAGCGGGCTGGCGCTGTTGTTGGTCGTGGCCAGGGTGTAGTAGTGGCCGCTCGTCAAGGTGACATCGCTGAACGTAATCTTACTGCCGGACACGTTGGCCGTCGCCGACGTAGCCGACCAACTGTAGTTTTGTGCACCCGTGCTGTCCTGGCTGCTTACGATGAGCTTGTAGTTGCTCGCATCCCCGGCAAGACCCTGAAAGCCAAGCCGGCTCAAGTCAAAGGTGAGGTCCACCGTAAGGCCCGCACCGGCGTCCGTCCAGTCCACCGCCCACGCACGCTGCGAGCGCCGGTCGTCAGCATCAGGAGTAAATCCATTGAGGTCAGTGGTTACGCTGTTGTTGGGGATGCGGTGCCCCGCCATGACGAAGTCGCCGTCGTCGAGCCCGCTCTTCGCCTGCAGCTCGAGGCCGTCCAGGCGGGCCCGCGGATGGACTTCCCCCCCGGCCCGGCCGACCCCGATGGCCGCGAGGTCGTAGTCGCCGCCGGTGCTGGGGTCGCCGTCGTTGCCGTTCGCCTGTCCAAACCCGGTGTCGCCCGCGTAAATGTCGTTCGCGTAGGGGATGTCGTACTTCGCCGACAGGTAGTTTCCCACGATCCGGCGCTGGGCCTGATTGAGCGTCTGGCCGGAATAAAGGATGGTCTCGGCGATGAGCCCGTCCCAGTACGGCTCCGGGCCGTCGGTCCGGCCCACGGCGACCGACTCGGCTCCACTGAGCCCGCCCGAGGGCGGGGAGGCACTGCCCTCGTTCGTCCCGTTCACGAAGAAGCGGAGGATCGACCCACTGGCCCACTCGTACTGCAGGAGCTGCGGATTTGTGCTCAGCGTGCCGTCGTTGCTGTTGAACGTGACGTCGGTGCCGCCGCTTTCGTTCGTGCTCACGCCCAGCTCCAGGTGCTCGGTGCCGCCATCGATGTCGTAGCGGACGCTGATGATGTCGTTCTGATCTGTTCCCCCTCCAGTCCCATCACCGTTGTCCGCGACGAACACCCCCGACTCCGTACTGATTTCGTTCGACGCCGACACGGTGAGGAAGGAGAAGGCGGGCTCGCCGTTGACGTAGTTGTCGTTCCCGTCGGGATCCGTCAGGACCTCATTGTTGGTCTCGTCAAACTGAAGGGCCGGCCGTCCGTTGATGGCGTTCGTCTGGAGCACGGGACGGGCCGAGCCGGACTGCGTAAAGTCGTTCCCGTTGCCGCTCTCGTCGACCCACTCGCCCACCTGATCGCCGCCGGTGGCGGGACTGCCCCCCGGCGACTGATTGGTTTCGCCGTTTGCCCGCATCCACACCTGCAGCGCATCGGAGTCCCCCACCCCGCCGGGGCCGTCCGGGCCGACGTTGTCGTCGTCGAGGATGGTGTAGGTAAACGTGTCGGGCGAGCCGACTGACGGCTCCGTCGACCCGCTGCTGATCGAGACCTCAATGGTCTCGTTGATCTCCTGCACGTTGTCGTTCACGACGGAGAAACTCACATCCCGCTCCGTCGTGCCCGCCGGGAAGGTGACGGGACTCGTCGTGTTCTGCGTGTAGTCGGTGCCCCCGCCGGTCGCGGAGCCGCCGACGCTGAAGGCCACATCCAGGTCCTTCCCGGCTGCCGCGTCGAGCTGAAGGGTGCCAACCGCCCCGGTCACGTTCTCCTGGTCGCTGTCGCTGCTGGACGTGAACTGGACCGACGGGACCGGATCGTCGTTGAGAATCGCGTAGTCGAAGTCAAGGTCCGCCCCGTCTCGGGAGTCCAGGCTCGCACTTTCGGCCGAGAGGAGCGTGACCGTAATCGTCTCGTCGTTCTCGTGCAACGCGTCGTTGTCGATGGCAATGTCGAAAGTCCCGTAGCCGGTACTGCTGGGGTCCGAATCGGGGTCGGGGCCGTCCACGGACTTCGTAGTGCTGATGACAACCTTCCCCTTTCGGTCACTGACCTTTTCGTTGTCGCCATTGGCGGGAATCGAGAAGTCATTGACCGCTGCCCCGTTCACTTCAAAAACAGCCTTGGTTGAAACGGAGCCCGTGATCCCTTCCGGCAGGGCGACCTCGAAGCTTACCGTCGACACGTCGTTCTCATTGTCGCTCTGATTGTCGGCGTTCGTGTCCGTGTCTTCTTGGGGATTCGACCCCTGAATCGCGATGGGCTTGAGGTTGCCGGTCGCAAAGGAGACCTTTCGGGGATCGTCGTCGTCGTTGATCGTGAAGGAGAACGTGGTGGTGCCCCCGGCCGCCAGCGCAGCCGGCAGACTTCCGGTGTCGAGGGCCACGTCGAGCACTTCCGACGATTGCTCGTCGCTCTTATTGGCCGCGTCCCGGGTATCGTTCAGAATCTCGAGCGCGCCGCCCCCGGCGTTGATATTATCCGTTTCGGTGTCCGCCGGAATGGTAAACGTGCCGTCGGCGCCTCGGTAGTCCTCCTGATTCCCCGGCCCCTCGTTTCCAAACGTGTTGTCGGTGTCCTGAACCAGCGTGCCCGTGACCTCCGACACGGTGTAGGGGACCCCGCTAATCGGGGCGCTGTTCGGATAACTCAATTCCACGTCGAGCGCAGGGGCAAACGCATCGCCCACCGCGCCTCCGCCCGCGTCCTCGAAGTCGCTTGCCGTGCCGTTCGTATAGGCAATCGTGCGCTTGATGGTGGCCACGGTGAGGTACTGCCCGTCCTCAATGGTCACCCCGCCGGCCTCGCCGCTGTCGTCGAGGTCGTAGAAGGTGGCCCCGTTCGAGAAGTCGCCGTCGTCGTCCACGAAGACGGCGAAGTCGTTGAATCCGGCCGGGAACGACAGCTTGGACAACTCCACGTCCACGCTCACCGTCTGGCTGGAGGCCCCGGTCAGATCCACTTTCCACTCACGCCTTGTCTTCTGCGCATTCGAACCGCCGTCTGTGCGCGTGTCTCCATTCGGGCGCTCATTCGTCGTGTACGTGAGCGCCCTCCCGTCATGGCCGAGCAGCGCAAAGTCGCCGTTGCTCAGGCTGGACTCGTCTCTGTCGTCGAGCTGGATAATCGAGGATCCGCCCTTGAGGTGCGTTTCCCCTCCACTCGTCCGGCCAATTCCACCCACCTCGCCCGGATGGCTGTCGTCGAAGCCGTAGAGGTCGTTTTTGATGGGTTCGGGTTCGAAGTTGTACCGCGTTTCGAGATAGCTCTCGACGATGCGGTGCTGAGCCTCGTTGATCTTCTCGCCGTAGAAGATGACCTCTGCGATCTTGCCGTCCCAGTACGCGTTCGTGCCCCCACCTTTCGGACCCTGCCCGAGGATATTCTTCACGTTGGACCCTGTACTTTCCGACAGGGTCCCAGTGAGGGGGAGACCTCCACCATCCTCGTTGGTCCGCTGTGCGATATTTGCCAGGAATCCGTTCGTGAAGAGCTCGGCGTTTTCGCCGCTTGCCCACTCCACGCGGTAGAGGCGGGGGTTCGTCGAGTTGTTCGTTATATCGTTGCTCCCGGCAGTGGGCAGTGCCTCAACATTTTCATTTTCTGGATCAAAGCCGCCGCCCGACGCGTCCGGTTCCGTCTTCACGACGAACTTCATCACGTCCGACTCGCCGCTGAAGGCCCCCTCCGGGTCGTATCGGAGCCCTACCATGTCGGCGTCTCGGGTGTTTGGCTCCTGCGTGGCAAACACGCCGCGGTCCGCATTGGACACGTCCGACTCGACGACAAAAAAGACAGTCACCCC
>JAZKTD010000143.1:0-8932 GCA_036625705.1 Salinivenus sp. | reverse complement strand
GCCTTGCTGACGGAGGAATTAATGAATACGGTCAGCTGGGTGTTGCGGAGTTTCCCATTGATCCCCCTCCTTCTGGAGAGTATAGACCTTATACTTTTCCTGACAGTCTTAGCGGCCGCTTTCGGTTTGACATCAAAGACTCTTGGAGAACTGAGGAAGGAGAAGGACCACGGTATGTTTATTATCCAAATCTTGGAGCAGATCCAGTCATTCGCACAGCACACGACACGCCGGATGAGATATCACGATAAGTAAGGCGGACCTTGCGGGTTGAATCGGCGGGGTGGGACGCGATACCAGCCCGCTCCAGGTTGAAGTGGAGCACTTTCAGCAGCAGGCTTGTCCAGAGGCCGTGCCAAGACCGGGCGTAGACCCGGTCGGAGAACCGGTGCCAAAGGCTGGAGAAGCTACTTTCGGCTTGCTGTCGGGCCCGGCTGATGGCCGAGTGGCCTTCACCTCCGGAGGGTCCATCCGATGGCATCACGCGAAGAGTTTGGGCCTGGTCGTAGAGCCAGTCGAAGAGGTCGCTGCCCCGGTAGCCCTCATCGGCCAGGAGGACGCCTCCGCTCGTCGACCGCGCCAGGGCACGAGCGGCGACCTGGTCACTTCGGTTTCCCGGAAGGAGCATCGCAGCGGGTACCATCTGGGTCGGCTGATGGATGAGGGCGTGGATTTTGAACCCGTAAAACCAGCGGCCCGAGGCTGTTACGCCGAACTTCCCGCCGTCCTCGGCCAGCAGACGGACTCGGCCGTGACGTGCTGGCTCACACAGCGGAATCGGCAGCGAATCGGTCGCATAGAGCATCCGGCCCTCCCCGGCGAGTCCGCGCAGGGCGGCCGCCCGAACTAGGCGGCCGACCTGATCGGGCAGTCGCTGCAGGCGCCGAATCCACTGCTTATAGCCAGCACGATCGGGGAAAGCCCCCTCAGTGTTGGCGATGACGAGCTGATAGGTGTGTTTGAGCGTATCGGTTCGGAAGTAGCCCTGCATGAGGGCGATCACGATTACCTCGGCGTCGGTAAAATCCGGATCGTCATTGTTCGACCGACGCCAGGCGGCCACCTTCGGATTCGACTGCAGGTAGTCGTCGACGAACAGGTAGCATTCGAGCAGGTGGGTTTCGAGATCACTGGTTTCTATGTTGGTCACAGGCCGTCGGAGTTGATCGGTTCGAGTATCGAGCGGTCACTCCATCCTACGAACCGGTTACTCCGACGGTCATCTTTGCTTCTCAACCCGCGATAGGGGTTGACTTACGACTTCGGTCGTTCCGAGACCCCCCGCCCGGATCGGGAGGGCCGCCGCGGGAACGCTGGCGACTTCGGTGACGACGGGGGGCCGATGCCGTAGGGGGCCGCGGCTCCGGGGGGAGGGCGGCCGGAGCCGTGGTCGTGTCATTCGAACTCCGCCTGCACTCGCCCTTGAGTGCATGCTCCGTTCGGGGATGGATGTTCGGAAGCGCAGGTCCCGACAGCTGTCGGGACGCGCACGTCCTCACATCCACCCCCATAAGAGGCCGAAGGCCGACTGACAACGTAAATCCTGCTATTGGATTCGGTATCAGAAGCAGGTCTGCTCCGCGATGAATCGCTTTCCGTCTCGCGACGTCGAACCCTTCGACACCGGCCCGCTGCTCTGGTGGGTCCTGGGACTGCTGGGGGCTGCCCTCGTGCTGGAGTTCTATGTGTCGGTGCCGTGGACCGAGCCCTTCACCGAGCCGAACACGTGGGTCTTGATCGGGGTGTTCCTGGGGTTTGCGCTGCGCCTCGCGGGCCAGCGCCTCCAGGAGCGGGAACGAGCGGGCGGGCTTGCCCTGCGCCGGGCCAGCCTCGCGGTGTGGGCCGCGGCGGCCCTCGGCGGCCTCCTCGCGTGGATCCTTTGATCCCGAATTCTGCGGTGGGGGGAGCGGAGCTGGTCGCGTCGGCCGGTGCCGTAGAGGCAGGAAAACGACATCGGCCCCTACTTCCGGGCCTGCCAGAGGATCACCAGCGCCACGATCGCGAAGGCGGCGTGGGGCAGCCACGCGGTCGCGGACGGGGGCAGGACCCCCGAGTAGCCGAACGGCTCGGCCAGTTTCTGCAGCGCGAGGTACACGAAGGCCGTCAGGAGCCCGATCGCAAAGCGCACGGCCTGTCCGCCCCGTCGTCGTACGGCGGCCAGGGGGACGCCGATGAGAATAAGAATCAGGTTGGCGAAGGGGTAGGCAAACTTGTTGTAGTACGCCACCAGCGGGCGCTCGAGGTTGCCGACCCCGGCCCGGCGCATGGCCGCCAGGTACTCGCGGGCGTCCGGTATGGTCATGGCGGCCACGTCGTTCTTTGAGCGGGCCAGGTCGCGGGGGTAGATCTGGAGCGTGGTGTCGAGGGTCGAGTGCTGCTGCTCGACGAGGCCGCTGTCCGTGAACGACCGGCGCACCACGTCCTGCATCTGCCAGGTCGCCAGCGAATCGACCCAATCCATCCGCTCGGCGTCGAGGCGGGACACGAGGCGCGAGTTCGGCGCAAATTCCTGGAGAGACACGTCGTGGGCCCGCCCCCGATCCTGATCGTAGTAGCCCACCGACAGCACGGTTCGAGGCGTGTTTTGCCGGTGGATTTCGCTCAGGTCGGTGGTTTGTCCGCCATGGGGAAGGTACTCGTTCTCGTACTGCACCACGATCTCGTTGGTGCGGGGGACCACCCATCCGTTGAAGCCGAACATGAAGAGGGTCACCAGCACCCCGACCACGAGGTAGGGCCGCATGAGCCGGTAGAGGGACACTCCGGAGGTCTGCAGGGCGGTGAGCTGGAGCTCCTGGGCGAGCGTCCCCGTCAGGTAAATGCAGGAGAGAAAGAGGGCGAGCGGAGAGGTGAGCCGGATAATTTCCGGGATGTAGCTCGGGTAGAAGACCGTGAAGACCTCCCAGGCCGCCGCGCCCCCGTCGAGGAAGTCGTCGCTGTACTCGACCCAGTGGAGCACAATGAAAAAGACGATGAGGGATCCGATGAAGAACACGAATCCCTTGAGCAGACGCTTGATGATGTGTCGCTCGTAGGTCGTCATGGAGAGAAATACCGTTCGGGAGGGCGGACGGGCACCGAGCGGAGCAGGCGGCGCAGACCGCTCCTCGAACACGACGCAAAATCGAACGCTCGACTAGACCTTCTCACGCCCGATCATTTACTTACCGGCGCATTGTCCGTTCATGCAATCCGTCCGACGTCCATGAAACTCCACGAATATCAGGCAAAAGGCATCCTTCGAGACTACGACGTGCCGGTGCCGCGGGGCATCGTGGCGGAGACGGTCGACGACGCCGTCGCGGCGGCTGAGCGGCTTCAGCGCGAGAACGACGCCGACCTCTTCGTCGTGAAGGCGCAGATCCATGCCGGCGGGCGGGGCAAGGGCGGCGGCGTCAAGCTGGCCGAAAGCATCGAGGAGGTGCGGACCCACGCCGACGCCATCTTGGGCATGAACCTCGTGACCCACCAGACCGGCGAGGAGGGCCAGCAGGTCCGGAAGATCCTGGTCACTGCGGGCGTCGACATCGAGCAGGAGTACTATCTCGGGGTGACCCTCGACCGGGAGCGGAGCATGAACGTGATTATGGTGTCGACGGAGGGGGGCGTCGACATCGAAACCGTCGCCGAGGAGTCGCCGGAGCAGATTCACAGGGTGGGCGTCGACCCCTCGATTGGCCTGCGGCCGTTTCACGCCCGTCAGCTCGCCTTCGCCATGGACCTGGAGGGCGACGCCTTCAAGCAGGCGGTCAACGCGATCACGGGACTGTACGAGGCCTTTGAGGAAACGGACAGCACCCTCGCGGAGATCAACCCGCTCGTGCAGACCGGGGCCGGCGACATCGCCGCCGTCGACGCCAAGATCAACCTCGACGACAACGCCCTCTTTCGCCACCCGGACCTCGAGGAGATGCGGGACCTCCACGAGGAAGACCCCACCGAGGTGGAGGCCGGCGAGCACGGGCTCAGCTACATCAAGCTCGACGGCAACGTGGGCTGTATGGTGAACGGCGCGGGCCTGGCGATGGCCACGATGGACATCATCAAGCTGGCCGGGGGCGAGCCCGCGAACTTTCTCGACGTCGGCGGCTCGGCGAGCGCCGAGACGGTGGAGGCCGGATTCCGCATTATCCTGAAGGACCCGAACGTAAAGGCCATTCTGGTCAACATCTTCGGGGGCATCGTGCGGTGCGACCGCGTGGCGAAGGGCGTCATCCAGGCCGCAAAGAACGTGGACATCGAGGTGCCCCTCATCGTGCGCCTCCAGGGCACCAACGCCGAGGAAGGCAAGGCGCTGCTCGACGAGAGCGACGTGACCGTCGAGTCGGCGGTCCTCCTGAAGGAAGCGGCCGACAAGGTCACGCAGGCCCTCGGCGTCGAGGCGTGATCCCGACTCCGCCTGTCGGATTGGGAATAGAGGGCGGGATGGGTGGATGTCTGGACGCGAAATGGTCACAAACGCCCTCCGCACGGGAGTCGGGACGCGTTCGTCCCCCAACGAAGCGTACCCGACGGAGATCGAGGGCACGCGGAGTGGGCATGGGGCCTCGGGGACGCGTCCGGCGTCGCCTCCCCACGCCCTGGTCGTATGACCCCACGCTGCGGTCGGACGAAGGGGGGCGGGCGGAAGGAGCAACGCTCCATTCCTGGCCGAAGGCGCGGCCGGTGGCTACCGGCGGACCGGACCGGCGGAGCAGCTCTTGTCGTTGCCACCTCGGCGTCGATAATTGCTCCCGCCTCCCAGGCCGCCGCCCCGCCCACCGCCCGCCGCCCCCTGGACGGTGCCCCGAAGCTGGTTCCCGAAGCCGCCCAGCCGGCCCTGGCCGCCCTGGCTCGGAACCTGGAGCTGGAGCAGCTGGGACAGTTGTCCGCTGCTCACCTGCAGGTTGAAGCCGTACTGCTGGAAGCGGCCGAAGGGGACCCACCGGAAGGACATGTTCCAGCAGCCCAGACTTCGGCTGATCCGAATGTTGGTGGTGCTGAGCTCCCCCTCCACGAAATCGTACCCGGTATTGCCCCGCACGCGCCACTCCGGCGTAAGGTTGAGGTTGAAGTTTGCGTTGAGGGTGGCGCTGCGGTTTGTCACCTCCTTGCGGGGTTTCCGGAGCCGGTAGTTGAAGTTGAAGTTCAGCGACCACGGAATCTGGATGTCCGAGAGCTGAGCGGACGAGGACCCCTCCGCGGAGCCTCGGGCCGACGGCCCGCCCTGGCGGCCGGGGGCGCCGGTCTGGGAGCGGCGCTGCGCCCCCTGTCCGCGACCCCGACCGACCGACCCTCGGCCCCCATTCTCACTCGAAAAGTCGGCCCCTAGGCTGAGTTGAAACTGCGTCAGGCGAGCGGGGGTGAGGGGGCTTTCCGCCACCATGAGCCGGTCCTCCCGGCGGAAGCGAGAGGCGCCTCCTGTGGTGGAGACGCGCCGAAGGGCGTAGGGCGAGAAGCTGGAGCGGAGCGAAATGTTGAAGGGGTCGATGCGAGTCCGGGCGTTGAGGCCGATGTTGTTCCCGACCCGGAAGGAGTCGGCCGCAAAGTTGTAGGAGAGGCCGGACACGTCCAGGTTGAGGAGCTGGACGCGCTCCGAGTTCTGCCGGCCGGTGCTGTCGGTGGTGACCCGCTTGGTCTCGAAGACGTTTCGCAGCGAGAAGCTGAGGCCCCACCGCTGCGTGCTCCGGCGGGCGCTTTGCCCATTCACGATGTCGTATCGGACCGGCTCTGCGGTCGTCGAATCCCGAGGCACGAGTGCCCCGGTCGAGTCCCGAGCGATGGGGGTTCCGTCGGGGAATCGGAGCACGCGGGTCCGTCCCCAGAACGGCGCGTTGAAGTTGGGCTGGTAGTTCATCGAGAGGGACGGGGACAGTCGGTGCCGGAGGCCCTGAAAGGAGCCCACGCCGACGGGAAAGGTCCCGTAGAGCTCCGAGCTCGCGGAGAAGGACGTGCTGAAGTCGTGCCGGGCGTAGAATCCCGGCTCCGTCCGCTCCACGATGTCCTCGACCCGGCCGGTGCTGTCGTTCCGCTGGGCCGTTCGGCGAACCGTATTGATGCGCCACTCGGAGTTGTACCGGGCGTTGGGGGACAGGGTGAGGTTGTAGCGGTCGACCCGAAACGACATGTTTAGCGGAATCCGGTGGGTGGCCTGGAAGTCGTAGACCTCGTCCTCGCCGGTGGCCAGCCGGTATTTCTGCCGGTCCACCAGGGCCTCGTACCAGTTAATGTCGGCCTGCTCGATGGAGTCGGCGAGGGCCGAGTCGGCCGGCGTGCCCCGGTCCCGAAGCTGTTGGGGATCCCGGGGCCGGAAGCTGTAGGAATTCCGAACGTCGAGGTCGTAGGAGGTCGTGATTTTCTCGTACCACTGCTCCTCCCCGACGCCCTGCCGCTGCCGGAACGGCTTGAAGGAGTTCTGGGAGAAGCCCAGGTTGGGCAGCGTCATGCTCACGGCCCCGCTCTGAAACTGCTGGGACTGGTTCGCGCTGATGTTGAAGCTTCGCCCGCCGTTCGGCCACCGTTTGCGGTAGTTGATCGACGAGCGCGCCTCCTGGCTGACCGCGTCGTCGTAGTTCCGGCTGTTTTGGCGGGCGAAGTTGCTCGACGTGACGAGGTTTACATCGCCGTTGATCGAGGCGGTCGGGGACAGGTCCTGGCTGTGGTTCCATCGGATCCGGCCCTCGTGGCGGTTCACGAAGTTCGGGTCGACCTCCTCGCCGCGCCGCACCCGCTGGTACGTGATTTGAAGGTCCCCACTGTAGTTGTAGCGCTTGTCGTACCGGAACCGGGGCTGAATCTCGAAGCTTCCCTGCGACCAGATGCCGGCCCGAATCGTGAGGTCCGTGTACTGGTTGAGGGCGAAGTACCATCCCCAGTCCCTGAGGTAGAAGCCGCGGCGGTCCTCCCCGTACTGGGGGGCCAGGGGCCCGCTCCGGCGGCCCTCGATGTTCGGCAGAAACCCGAACGGCAGCCAGAGGGGCGTCGGGACGTTGAAGAGGTAGAGCTGGATGGGCCCGGTATAGACCCACCGGTCCGACAGCTTCATCTCGCCGGAGCGGAGCGAGTACGACGGCGTGACGTCGGGCGAGACCTCGCACGTCGTGTAGGTGCCCTCATTCACGAAGAGGGTACTGTCCTCGAACACCTTCACGGCGCCCCCCTGCACGTATCCGTCCCGCTGCTGGGTGCGGGCCGCCACGACCCGCCCCCGCTTCGTATTGAGATTATACGAGAGAACCTTTCCGGTGAAGGACTGGCCGCCGCCGGCTCCTCCGCCAGGGGGGCGGGGCCCCCCGCTGCTTTGTCCCCCGCCGCCCTGTCCTCCGCTCCCCCGCTGGAAGCGGGGCCGGCTGCCCTGGGCCGTGTCCGACGGGGCGCCGGTGGCGCGGAGCGTGCTGGTCTGGAAGTCCATCTCGATCGTCTTGGCCTGCAGAGACGCCCCCTGGTACGACATGCTCGCGTTGCCGTGGAGCGTGCCCTGGTCCTGGCCGTCCGGCGTGGTGCGGATCACCATCGAGTCCCGCGCAGAGAAGGTGACGGCGTCGCTGTTGGAACCGCCGGCGCCGGGACGACCCCCGCCCGGGCCCGAGGGCGCACCGGGCGGGCGGGAGGTTTGACGGCTGCCCGGGGGCGCGGAGCGATTCAGGCTGTCGGGCGGCCGGGGGGGCACTTGGCTGGTGTCCTGCACGCTGGTGTCGGGGGGCGCGTCGGGCTCTTCCTGGGCGCGGGCCTCCCCCGCAAAAACGAGAGACAGGAGCACGCCCCCCAGGATGAGAAGTAGCCCGCGCACAGACATTGAGGCACCAGCCAGGAACGACGAAGGACCGCGGTCTTCGTGGACCCCGTACTTCTCATCGAAGAGACGGTTCGGGCCCGAGGACGCACGGGACCGCGGGCGACTCGTCGGCCTGATGTCCCGCCTACACATGCGCCTCCCGGCCCTCGATGGCCAGCCGGGCGGCGCCGAGCATGCTCACCTCGTTCCCCAGGACCTCCTGGAGAATCGACAGGTCCGAGCGCAGGCCGGGCATGACGTAGTCGGGAAGGGTCTCTCGCGCCGGGTCCAGGATAAAGTCGCCCGCGGCCGACACGCCCCCGCCCACCACGACGGTCCGAATGTCGAGCAGGTTCACCGCGGAGCCGAGCACGCATCCCAGCTTGTGGCCCGCCCACGCGAGGATGTCCCGGGCGGCCTCGTCGCCCTCCTTCGCCGCGTCGTGCAGCACGCGCGGGGTGAGTTGGTCGAGGTCCCCGTCGACGAGGTCGTGGATGAGGCTCTCGGGATAGTTGACGAGCCGGTCGCGGGCATGGGAGGAGAGGAAGGACTGGCCGATGTAGCCCTCGATGGCCCCGGCCACCCCGGAGTTCGCGTAGGGGCCCTCGTAGTCGATCGTCATGTGCCCGATCTCGGCCGCGCCGCCCGTGCTGCCGCGGAAGATCTTGTTGCGGTAGATGACGGCGCCCCCTACCCCTGTGCCGAGCGTGATCATGATGAAGGAGTCGTGCGGTTCTCCGGCCCCGTAGAAGGCGGACCCGAGGGCCGCGACGTTGGCGTCGTTCTCGACGACGACCCGCATCTCCCGGCCGAGCTTCGACTGGAGCTTTGCGTTCAGGTCGACGGACTCCCAGCCGGGCAGGTTCGGGGGGCGCGTCACCGTGGTGCGGGCCCAGTTAATGGGGCCGGGCGAGCCGATGCCGATCCCCGTAACGGGGCCGGGCGCGCCGTCGATGATGTGGCCGGCAAGGTCCGCGATCCGGTCGACCACGTGCTCGGGGCCCTGATCGGCCTCCGTGGGCCGCTTGGTAATCTCGACGATGCCGTCGGTCTTGTGGACGAGGGCGGCCTTCAGGTTCGTGCCCCCGAGATCGATGCCAATAGCGTACGAGCTCATGCCAGCGAGAGCAAAATGAAACGGGCAGATGAGAGGAAGCGCCCGGGCCGGAGGAGTGCGGG
>JAZKTD010000142.1:0-8938 GCA_036625705.1 Salinivenus sp. | reverse complement strand
CACCACGGGCCGCGACCGAACTGCGGGAATCGTGTGGAGACTGTGGGAAATGAACCAACGGACTGTGCCCGAGACGGAGGGGGCGACAAGGCACCCACGTGAGAACGCGGGCAACGGACCTCCCCGTCGGCCGAGGCACTCCGGAATTGTAGACATAGGCCCGTCTCGTCGTCGCAGGGGCGATCGGGAACGAGCGCTCGACACTTGAGTGGCACCGGATGAACAGCGAAAATCCACCGACGACGAACCCACAATGAACCCAGGAGCTTCTTGGTGGAGGCCGTTTGTCAGTACGTTCTGAGCCTCGTCATCTTCTACTTCGGGTGCGATCCTTTGCGAGCACTTGTCACGGAAGACTCGCGGCCTTCGGGGGGAGGGGCCGCGATGACTTACGTCCTCTCTTGAATGGCATTCCGTTCGTGATCTGCGGGCTGTGGTGCTTCGGGCTGAGAGATGCGCTCATCGCGTTTTAGCCAGGCCTGCTGCCGGACCGCGGTCGATACTCGTCGCTCCCAAAGCTGCTGCAGCCCGCGAGCGAGAGAGCCACGGTGAAGAATCAGCGCCTTAAGGAAGCGGATACGGAGGGATCGGAGCCCCCTCCCCATCGGAGGCGCTCCCACTTCTTAAGCTGCTGGGTGTCGGTCACTCGGATGCATCGGTCTGATCATTCCTCGTGGATCCTCGGGGCGGAAGACGTAGGGTGCCTCGGCTCCGATGTTTTGGGAAACCCGCCCAAAACAAAACGATGCCCCGAACCGCGGGGCGGGGAGGGAGGGACGCGGCTCAGGGCATCGTAAAAAGAGGATGTGGAGCCACCGGGACTCGAACCCGGGACCTCATGCATGCCATGCATGCGCTCTACCAACTGAGCTATGGCCCCATCGGGAGATAACCACATCAAGTAAGGCTATCCGCTGTACTTTTGCGCTCAGAGCGCGTTCCGGGGGTCGCCGTTAGACGGCTCGTTTCACGAAATTTGTGCGCTGGATCTCCCGCCCGGCCCCATCATTCATGTCATTGCTTCGACCGGGCGGCTCCGCCCTGACTGATCACAAACGACACGTCTGCGTCCATGCACGTCGCACTTGTTGGAACGGGGCAGATGGGATCGGCCGTCGAGCAGGTTGCGCTCGATCGAGGCCATGAGATCGGTGCCCGGTACCATTCGGAACGTCCCTTCGCCGCGGCCGGGCCCGCGGCCCTGGAGGACATCGACGTCGCGGTGGACTTTTCGCTGCCCGCGCTCGCCCTCGACCACATCCAGCGGTACTGCGAGTGGGGCCTGCCGGCCGTGATCGGGACCACCGGGTGGTACGACGAGCTCGACAGGGTGGAGCGGCTGGTCGACGACCACGGGGCGAGCCTGCTCTACGCCCCCAACTTCTCGGTGGGCGTCGCGGTGGTCCGCCGCGCCCTGGAGAGTGTCCTGCCGCTGCTCGACCAGCTCGGCGACTACGATCCCTTCGTGCGCGAGATGCACCACACCAACAAGGTCGACAGCCCGAGCGGCACGGCCCAGATGCTGGGCGGGCTCCTCGTCGAAGGCCTCGAGCGGAAAGACCACGTCGAGACGGAAACCCAGCACCAGCGGATCGATTCCTCGGCGGTGCACGTGACCTCGACCCGAGCTGGCACGATCTACGGCGAGCACACCGTCGGCTTCGACGGGCCCTACGACCAGATCACCGTGGGACACCGCGCCAAAACCCGACGCGGGTTCGCCGCCGGGGCGGTGCGGGCCGCCGAGTGGATCGACGGCCGGCAGGGCCTCTTTACGCTCGACGATATGCTCGCAGACTGGCGAGCGGGGTGACCCCTTTCTGTTTCTGTGAACCGACTCTCCTCGTCTCCATGGCAACCGACCTGCTCTTCCGCGGGATGGCCCCCGCGCTCGTGACGCCGTTCACGGCCGACGACGACATCGACGTCGAGGCCTTTCGCTCCCTGATTGAGCGACAGATCGAGGGCGGCGCATCGGGGCTCGTGGTGCTGGGCACGACCGGCGAAAATCCCACCGTCACCGACGAGGAGCGGGCCCGCCTCGTCGACGTCGCCGTGGAGACGGCGGACGGCCGTGTGCCCGTTGTCGTCGGGACCGGCACGAACGACACCGACACGAGCGTGGCCCACTCGACGGCGGCCGTCGAGGCCGGGGCCGACGGCCTCCTGGTCGTGGGCCCCTACTACAACAAGCCCTCTCAGGCCGGCTTCGTCGCGCACGTCGAGGCGATCGCCGAGGCAGCCGACGCGCCGATTCTTCTCTACAACGTTCCCGGCCGCACCCGCTTCAACCTGGAGGCCGAGACCGCCCTCCAGCTGGCCGAGGAGGTCCCTCAGGTCGTCGGCGTGAAGGAGGCGTCCGGCGACCTCGAGCAGGTCGGCGACATCCTCCTGCATCGGCCCGACGACTTTGCCGTCTACTCCGGCGACGACGAAATCACCCTGCCCCTGCTCGCCATGGGGGGCGACGGGGTTGTGTCGGTCTTGGGGAACGCGCTCCCCGAGCGGGTGGACGCGATGGTGGCGGCCGGGCTCGAGGGCGACCTCGAGACGGCCCGCGAACACCACTTCGACCTGCTCCCGGCCATGCGGGCCTGCTTCCTCGAAACCAACCCGGTCCCGATCAAGGACGTCTGCGGGACCCTCGGCTGGATCGAGCCCCACGTCCGCCTCCCGCTTCTGACCATGGACGAGCGGGCCCCGGTCCGGCGGCGCGTGCTGGCGGCCTTCGAGCCGTTTCTGGACGTGGCGGCCTGACGCGAACGCCGCGGGCGCCGTTCGGGCCTGGACGCCGGGAAGAACGGACGGGTGGACGGATCTTGCCTCCACACCCCCACACTTCCATCCTTCCACACTTCCATTCCTCTACCCCTACCGCATGAACAGGGCGACGAGGTAGGCCACCGCGGCCGTGTACAGGGCCGAGCCCAGCCACAGGCCGTACACCAGAAAGTCGTTCGTCGCCTGCGTCTGGAGGGCCAGGAGCAGCACCAGCAGCCCGTTGTGGACGAGTGCAATGGCGAGCCCCCCCAGAAACGCCTGCTGAGGCTGGATGAGGAGGGGCTTCCGCTCCTCCACCGCGAACATCCCGGCGAAGAACCCGACGAGCGTCTTGACGAGCATGTGGATGCCCCAGGTGCCGTAGGCCGCGTCCATGGCTGCCCCCAACGCGAAGCCCGTGAGCGTCCCGCGCTGTCGGCCCTCGTGGAGCGCGTACCAGGTCAGAAAAAGCATCACGCCGTCCGGGTAGGTGCCGTAGATGCGCAGCCGACCGAGCAGGAGCCACTGCAGGGCAAACACCCCGGCGGCCACGAGGAGACGGCGGACGGAACGGGACATCGGGCGTGGGGGCAGTCTCAGAAATGAAGGGAGCGCGGCCGCACGCTACGAGTCAGTGGATGCGACGGCCCGGACGATGTCGTCGATCGTGCGGGAGATGCGGTAAGACGGGCCGGTGTAGTTGTTCGCGAAGACGGCAAACGCGACGCGGTTGCCGTTTGCGCGCTCGGTGTACCCGCTGAGGGCCCGCACGAACTCGAGCGAGCCGGTTTTGGCCCGCATGTCGGTCTGGGCGAGGCGGTAATCCAGGGTCGTATCGTCCTCCCCGCCGCGGGGCAGGGACGAAAGGAAGGCCTCGCGCTCCTCGTGGCCGGCCATGTGGGCGAGCAGCTGCACCATGGCGTCCGGGGTGACGAGGTCCTTGCGGGAGAGCCCCGAGCCGTCATGAATCAGGAGCTTCCGCGCGTTGATGCCCGCCTCCTGCAGGAACGCCTTCGACCGCCGCGCCGCGCCGCGGGCCGAGCCGCCCCAGCCGTAGCTCCGGAAAACCTGCTCCGCGTAGAAGTTGTTGCTCTCCTTGTTGACGACGGCCGCAATCTCGGCCAGCGGCCGCGAGTACTTCACAAAAAGAGGGGAGCCGCGCTCCGGGCGCTCTTTCAAGTTGTCGATGTCGACGATCTCGAGGTCCGTCTCGATGCCGGCCTCGTTCAGGCGATTTCTGAAGCTCTGGAGCGTGAAGTCGGTCGGGTCGCTGACCGGGACGGCGACGGACCCGTCGTACGACCGGGCGACCGACCCGGTCACGACCAGTTCGTTGGTCGAGAAGGTGCGAGTAATCCGGAGGTTATTGCCCCGCCAGCGCGAGCTGGTCTCGGCCCGGTTGTCGATGCTGAGGACACCGCTGGGCTGGACCCCCACGCGGGGGGAGGCGCCCGGGCTCGTGGCGCGGACGGTGACGGGGACCACGTTGTCGCGGTAGGAGAGGCCCCCGGCGCTGTTGCCCATGTACCGGCCCTTCTGGTCCGTGATGTAGTTGACGGTCCACCCTTCCGGATAGGGCCGGTCGTCGAACGCGTTGTCGTCTCCAATCAGGCGTCCCTCGATCCGCTCGACGCCCATCTCCGCGAGTCGCTCGCTCCACACCGTCAGCGGGTCCTCGTCGCGGACCTGCGTGCTGCCAAACGTCGGGTCCCCGGATCCCTCCAAAATCAGGTCGCCCGACATGACGGCCCCCTCTGTGGAGCCATTGTAGTGGAGCACCGTTTCGTAGCGATGGGTGCTTCCGAGCACGTCGAGCGCCGTGGCGCTGGTAATGAGCTTCTGATTGGAGGCGGGCAGGAAGGATTGCTTCGGGTTCCGGCTGTAGATCATCTCCTCCGCCTCTACGTCGTAGACGGCAATGCCCCAGAAGGCCTCGTCGACCTCCCATCGCCGCAGCAGATCGTCGATGCGATCCCCGAGCGGCGGCGTGGGAGACGGGGCAGACCCAACTAGGAGGCTCCCCAGGAGGGCGAGTACAAGGGGCCAGCGGGACAACGAGCGGCGCATCGCGTGGGGGAGAAGGGAGAAAACAGAAGGGAGTCAGCAGTGGAACCTCCCGGCGCGGGCCATGGTTTCTGCGAGCGCCCGGAGAGAAGCCTGTCCGGTGGGAAAACGCCTGCCCAGCCTACTACTCACATCGGTTCCGCTGTAGACGTTATGCCGAAGGCATCGAAGGGACGGTCCCGCTCGTCACGATCCACGCTCGTCTTTGAGTCGACGAACTACCTGTGGATTGCGGCAAGCGCGCTCCTCATCGCCGTGGGCTTCATCGCGATGTACCTGGACGGGCAGTTCCTGGGCACCGTGGCCCTGACCGTCTCGCCCATCTTGATCATAGGGGGCTACGCCACGCTCATCTACGGCATCCTGCGGCGCCCGGAGGGGGCGCCCGTGCCCGACGAGGAGGACAGCCAGTGACCCTGCACAACTCCTCTGACGAATTCGAGGACGACCGTTTAGGACTCGCTCGTACCGATCCGTGAATACATTCGCGACGTCCGCTTCTTGCCTGCGGCTGTCCACGGTCCCCAGCGATCGGGGAACGTCATTTGCGTACGTTCTCACGGATCGGTATCGCCTGGCCGCGGTGAGCCGGCGGACGGGCCTGCTTGTCGACGGAGACCCAGGGGGCGAGCTCCGTTGCGGAGTCTGCGCGCTCCGTCCACCCAGTTGTGCACGCCCACTCGATCAGTAGAGGAGGTACGGGCGGCGCCGGTCCCGAAACTCGCCCACCGCCGTCTGCCAGCTCGCTATGATCGAATCCGGGCGGGCACCCTGTTCAAGCAGCGCGACGAGCCGGTCGGTGCCGGCCAGACGGGTCAGGTGCTCGGGCCGACTGATGAACGCGGAGTCCCCGACGGCCTGAGCCTGATGGTAGGCGGCGTGCAGGGCGTGGATCCCCAGCTCGACCGGCGCGACGGCCCGGCGGTCCGTGACCGACAGCCGAAATCCGTGCAGGGTCTCCCCCTCGAAGCGAGGCGAGGGCGCCGCCTGCGGCCGGGAGGTGGGCGTGACGGTCGTCGTGTCGATCGCGATGCCGGGCAGAGAGCGGGCCCGCAGCGTGTCGACCACCGCCCGGGCGGCCGACGCCGACCACGGCATCCCAATCTGCAGAAAAGGATGATCGGTGCCGCGGCCCTCGCTGACGCGCACCCCCTCGAAGAAGCACATGCCCGGATACACGAGGGCGGTCTCCCAGGTCGGGAGGTTAGGGCTCGGGGGATTCCACTCGCGGTTCGTGTCCGGCCACTGCATGGAGCGGCGCCACCCCTCCACGGGCACGACCGTCAGATCGAGGTCCTCCAGGCTCGGCAGAAAGTCCTCCTCCTTGATCATGTGGGCGAGCTCCCCGATCGTCATCCCGTGGGTGATGGGAATCGGGTAGCGGCCCACAAACGACTGGTGGGCGGGCTCGAGCATGAACCCGGCGGTCGAGGTGCCGCCAAGCGGGTTCGGCCGGTCGAGCACCACGAACCGGAGCCCGGCGTCGGCCGCGGCCTGCATGGCGAGGCCCATCGTCGTGATGTAGGTGTAGAAGCGCGCCCCCACGTCCTGGACGTCGAACACGAGCGCGTCGAGGCCCCGCAGTTCCTCCGGCGTCGGGCGGCGGGTGTCCCCGTACAGGCTGTAGATGGGGGCGCCGGTCCGGTCGTCGACGCCGTCGGTAACCGCCTCCCCGGCCGCGGCGGTGCCCCGCAGGCCGTGCTCCGGCCCGAAGAGCGCCCCGACCTCGACGTCGGGGGCCCGGTGCAGGCGGTCGATGAGGTGCGCGGTGTCGACCCGCGCCGTGTGGTTGACAATGAGGCCGACCCGCTGCCCCGACACGGCGTCGAAGCCGTCCGCGGCGAGCACGTCGGCCCCGCTCTGAACGGTAGACGGGGCGTCCGGGGTGCAGCCCCCGACTCCCACCCCGAGGAGAACCAGGAGGGCCGGCGCCCAGAGGCGCCGAAGAACGGACCGAGGAGTCATGCGGCGGACGCGGAGTTGGCGACAATCTCGTGCTCGGGAAAGAAGTAGGCCGTCTCTTTCCGGCCGTTTTCGGGGGAGTCGGAGCCGTGCACGATGTTCTCCTGAATCGACCCCGCGAAGTCGCTCCGGATGGTCCCCTCGTCCGCCTCGTCCGGGTCCGTGGCCCCGATCAGGGCCCGAAAGTCCGCGATGGCGTTTTCCTTTTCCAGCACCACCGGCACGCAGGGCCCCCCGGACATGAAGTCGGTGAGCTCGTCGAAGAAGGGCTTGTCCTCGTGGACGGCGTAGAAGCCCTCGGCCTCGGCCTTCGACATCTGAATCATTTTCAGGGCCCGGAGCTGGAATCCGGCGTCCTGAATGCGGCGGAGGACCTCCCCGACCAGCTCTTTTCGGACGCAGTCGGGCTTGAGAATGGCGAGCGTACGTTCGACGGCCATGTTTTTTTGCGGGGTCGTGAAACGAAGGGGTGAGCGAGCGTTCCGATGCCTCAACCTAGAGGATGGGGCACCCTTTGCGGAGGTCACGGTGTTAGGCGTTTGTGAATCCCGGGAGCCCGGGAGACAGGCCGCCTCCCGAGGCTCCAGTCGTCCATCGCAACGAGGTTGAAAGGCCCTGAGCGCGCCGCAACAGCCCCATCCACGAGACGTTGTTTCAGTGTTTCGGCATTCCTCTCCACGAAGTCTATTCTATCGTGTCTACCACAGCGAAGGCAACCCTCGGCGGCGGCTGTTTCTGGTGCCTCGAGGCGGTCTACCAGGAGGTCGACGGCGTCGAGGACGTGGTGTCCGGCTACGCCGGCGGCCACGTCGCGAATCCATCCTACCGGCAGGTGTGTGCCGGCACGACCGGCCACGCGGAGGTCGTGCAGCTTACCTTCGATCCGGACGTCGTATCGTATCGGGCGCTCCTGGAGATCTTCTTCACCATCCACAACCCGACGACCGAGGACCGGGAGGGGGCCGACGTGGGGCCGCAGTACCGGTCGATTATTCTCCACCACGACGAGGAGCAGAAGGCCGTGGCGGAGTCAGTCATCGAGGACCTGGAGGCCGACGGTGTGTTCGCCGACCCCATCGTCACGGAGGTCGAGCCGCTCGACACCCTCTACACGGCCGAGGCGAAGCACCAGAACTACTACCGCGACAACCCCTCCCAGCCCTACTGCCAGAGCGTGATCAGTCCGAAGGTCACGAAGCTTCGGCAGAAGCACGCCGACAAGCTGCGATGATCATTTTAGAGTGTCGAGTGCCGAGTGTCGAGTGTCGAACGTTGGAGTCGAGTGAGGGGAAAACCACTCGCAATTCGACATTCGAACATCGTCACTGTCGGGCAAGGGCCAGGGTGGCCAGCGACACGGCGTCGGCCCCGGCGTCGGTCAGGGCGCGCCCCGACGCGACCGCGGTGGCCCCGGTCGTCAGCACGTCGTCGACGAGGAGCCAGTGTCCCCCGGCACAGGCCGGATCGGCGGCGAACGCGTCCCGCACGTTCTGCCAGCGCTCCTCGCGGGAGAGGTGAGTCTGCGAGCGAGTCGGGTGCGGCCGGGCCAGGAGATTCGTCCGCAGCGGGACGTCGAGGGCCTCGGCCACCCCGTCGGCCAGCATGCGGCTCTGGTTGTAGCCGCGCTCGAGCTCCCGCGTCCGATGGAGGGGCACCGGCACCACGCCGTCGGGCGAGGCGGCCGTCTCGGCGAACGCGCGGCCGACCAGGCGGCCCAGCGCCACGCCGTACCGCGGCCGGTTGCCGTACTTGAAGGCGTGCTGCACGGCCTGCAGGGTGCCGCCCCGGTCGAAGACCCAGAGTGCGAGCTGGTGCTCGAAGAGGCCACGGCCCACCGGCAGCCGGTCGAGGCGGGCGGCCACGCCCATCCGGGGCGCCCGCTCCATCGACTGCAGGCAGCGGGGACACAGCGGAAGGGCGGCCGTTTCGGGGCGCGCCCCGCACCCGAGGCACCGCGGCGGGTAGAGGAGGTCCAGGAGGCCCCGCCCCACCATCCGAAGGGTTTGGTCCACCTCGTTGAGCATGCCAGTGGGCGTGCACAACCAGATCGAGCGAAGAGAGATTGTCGACCGGGGCGTCTCTTTTATACCATATAGACCCGATCGATTCAGAACTCCTCTTCGGCGAGGGCCCGATCCCTCTGGGTAGTTTG
>JAZKTD010000141.1:0-9138 GCA_036625705.1 Salinivenus sp. | reverse complement strand
CGCGGCGGAGCACCGACCGCTCGTTGGAGAACGCCCGGAAGCTGTGGACCCCGTGGCCCCGACCGATGCCGCTCTCGCCCGCGCCCCCGAACGGGAGTGCGGGGTTGACGAAGTGGATGAAGCCCTCGTTGATGCAGGTGCTCCCCGCCGTGGTTGCTTCGAGCAGCTGGTCGACTGTCGCGTCCCGCTCGGTAAACAGGTAGAGCGACAGCGGCGCCGGCCGCTCGTTGATGAAGGCGACGGCCTCGTCCAGCGTCGAGTACGACCGGACCGGGAGGAGGGGGCCGAAGATTTCCTCCTGCAGGATGCGCGTGCCGGAGGGCACGTCGGTCAGCACGGTGGGGGCCACGTAGCGGGTGTCCGCATTGTGCTCGCCGCCGACGGCCGCCGTGGCCCCGGCCTCCAGGGCCTCCGTCAGGAGCCCGACCACCGCGTCGTAGTGGTCGTCGTGGACGAGGCGGGCGTAGTCGGGGCTCTGGCGCTGCGCCTTAGGTGAGGCCCCGTAAAACTGGTGGATCGTGGCACGGAGGCGGTTGACGAGGGCGTCGTGCACGCGCCGCTCGACGAGCACGTAGTCGGGCGCGATGCAGGTCTGCCCCGCGTTCGTGAACTTGCTCCAGGCGATCCGGCCGGCGGCCCGGTCCAGGTCGGCGGTGGCGTCGACCACGGCGGGCGACTTGCCGCCCAGCTCCAGGGTCACCGAGGCCAGGTGCTCGGCCGCGGCCCGCATCACGCGGCGGCCAATGGCCGGGCTTCCGGTGAAGTAGATGTGGTCGAACGGCTGGGCGGTCAGGGCCTCGGCCACGTCCGGCCCGCCGGTTCGGACGGTGATCTCGCGGTCGTCGAAGAGGTCGCCGATGAGGGCCTCCAGGGCCGCGGCGGTGTGCGGGGCGTGCTCCGAGGGCTTCAGCACCGCGCAGTTGCCCGCCGCGATGGCCCCCACGAGCGGGCCGAGCGTCAGGTTGACCGGATAGTTCCAGGGCGACATGATGAGGACCACGCCCTTCGGTTCGTAGTGCACCTCCGACCGGGTGCCCGTGAACAGGAGGGGGGACGCAATGTGGTCGGGGCGCATCCACTCCTCGAGATGCGCCACCGCGTGCTCGATCTCCTTTGTCACCGCCTTGAGCTCGGTCAGGTCCACCTCGACCGGCGCCTTTCGGAAGTCGGCGTGCAGGGCCTCCACGAACGTGTCGCGGCGCGCCAGCAGGCCGTCGGCGAGGCGTCGGAGCTTGGCTGTTCGCTGGTCCGCGCACGTTCGGCGCACCGCAGGGGCGTGGGCCTTCAGGGTCGACACCACCGACGCGATCGAGTCGTCCGTGGAGGAGGGGATGGGAGGAGAGGGCATCAGGGGGGGCGGAGGCGATCGAAAAGCGCGGGGTCGCTTGAACCTTGGCCGCTGGCGCCGTGATCCCGTTTCGCGTGCCAAACATCCGTGTCAATTCGAGCGTAGGGCATATCATGTTGTCCGGGGTCGCCGCAAGGCCCCGGTCCCCCTCGCGAGACGTTCCACCAATCCCCAGACGGACATGGACGCCCTGTTGATCGTGGATCTCCAGAACGACTTTTGTCCGGGCGGCGCCCTGGCGGTGCCGGAGGGCGACGCAATTGTGCCCCTCGTCAACGAGCTCGCCGAGCAGTTCGATCACGTCCTCCAGACCCAGGACTGGCACCCGGAGGGCCACCAGTCGTTCGCGTCCTCGCACGACGGGCACGACCCGTACGACGTGATCGAGGTCGACTACGGCGAGCAGGTGCTCTGGCCCGACCACTGCGTGCAGGGGACCGAGGGGGCCGCGTTTCACCCGGACCTCGACACCACCCAGTCGGAGCTCATCATCCGCAAAGGCTTCCGGCCCGAGATTGACTCCTACTCGGCGTTCTACGAAAACGACGGGGAGACGGCCACGGGCCTGGCCGGATACCTCCGCGAGCGGGGCATCGACACGCTCTATCTCTGCGGCCTGGCGACCGACTTCTGCGTCAAGTGGTCGGCCCTGGATGGGGTGGAGGAGGGCTTCGACGTCTTTGTTATCGAGGACGCCACGCGGGGCATCGACCAGGACGGTTCCCTCGCGCAGGCCTGGGACGAGATGAACGACGCCGGCGTGCAGGTGGTCTCCAGCGAGGCGGCCCGGGACCTGGCGGTTGCGTAGAGACGGGCTTGATCCGCTCTGCAACGGCCCCTGTTGCGTGAAGCGTGATGCGTGAAAAGTGTTGCGTGAAAAGTGATGCGTGAAAAGTGATGAGTGAGGGTGCCGACCCGCTCGAGTCCGTGCCCCCATCACGTCTCACGCTTCACGCATCGTACCTCACGAGTCGTTGAGCCGGATCAGGGCCTTGAGGAGCGACAGGGTTGTCTCCGGGGGCGCCGCGTCGGTGTCGACCCGCACGTGGAACGGGTCCTCCAGCGCCGTGGGGGCCTGGTAGCGGGCCGACAGCATCTCGAAGTCTTCCGGGCGGGCGTCGGAGGCGGTCGCCGAGCGGGCGTCGCGGGCCGACAGCCGCTCGCGCAGCACGGCGTCGGGCGCGGTCAGCTCCACGAACGCGTACGGGACGTCTGCGGCACGGAGGGCGGTCCGCAGGCGGTCGCGTCGGTCGGGGTCGCTGTAGGTTGCGTCGAGGATCGTGCCCTCGTCGGCCCGCCCCCGGGTCACGGCCCGCTCCTGGAGCGTTCGGTAGGTGCAGTCCGTCATGTCCGCATCGTAGAGGCGGGCCCGCTCCGCCGACGTGCTGCGCCGATGGAGGGGCACGCCGGCCCGTCGTTTCCGAATCCGGTCGGACGAGAGGTGCGCCCAGCCGGTTGCGCGGGCCAGGGCGGCGGCCTGCGTGCTCTTGCCGGTCCCCGAGCGGCCGAAGACGATGACCACGAGGGGCTCGTCCCCCGCCAGGGCGTAGCGCAGGGCCCACTGGTAGCGCCGGTGCGCCCGTTGTCGGCTCCGCGCCCGCTCCTCGGAGGGAATCTCCTCGTCCTGCGCCTGCATGCCCTCCACCTTGCCGCGGACGTAGGCCCGGTAGCACTTGTAGAAGTCGATGAGGGCGTCCAGTTCGGGGTCGCCGAGCCTCTCGGCGATCCGGTGGGCGAGGCGCCGAGCGAGGTCGGGCCGTCCGTGCAGGTCGAGGTCCATCGCCAGGAAGGCGATGTCGTTGGCGACGTCCAGGTGGCGGAACCGCTCGTTGAACTCGATGCAGTCGTAGATGCAGACCCGATCGTCGCTCAGGTGCACGTGCTCCAGCCGGAGGTCGCCGTGCCCGTCCACGATCAGGCCCCCGGCGCGCCGCCGGTGGAGAAGGGCCGCCCTCTGGTCGTAGAACCGGTCCACGTAGTACCGCAGCGCCTCGTAAACCGGCTCGGCCAGGAGGGGGCCGACGTGGCCGGTGGTCTGCTCGAAGTTCTCGTCGGTACTGACGCGGAGGGCCTCGATCCATCCGGCGGCCGCGATCTCCGGGCGGGAGGGGCGCTCTTTGTAGAACTGGCACAGCACGTCGGCCACCCGGTCGAGGTCGGCGGGCACGACGTCGCCGCGAAGGAGGCGATTGTGCAGGAAGCCCTCGGGCGGGAGATGCTGCATCTGCACGGCGTAGTCGATCACCTCGCCGTCCGCCCGCGGCGGGTCGACCCGAAGCCCGTCCTCGGTCTCGACGATCGGCACGACGCCGTCGTAGGTGTGCTCGCAGAGACGGCGGTTGAGGCGCACCTCCTCTTCGCAGTAGTGACGGCGCTGCTCGAGGGTTGAGAAGTCGAGGAAGCCGAGGTCGACCGGCTTCTTGATCTTGTACACCCGGGGCGGCGCGAGGGCCACGAGGGAGATGTGGGTGTGCCGGAAGGTGACGTCGTCGGGGTCGTGCGGGTAGACGGCCGGGTCCGCGAGCGCGTCGCGGAGGCGGTCGACCGAAGAAGAGGGAGGCATAGGCGGGGACGAGGTCGAGACGAACGGCCGATCGCGGGCACGGAGTATTGGCGGAAGGTGTGCGCGGCCTACGAAACGGGCTCACCTGTGAAATGTCGTGCCACCGTCCTCGTGCTCGGTGAGGAGAGGCGCCGGCTCGAAGCGGTCGCCGTATTGGAAGGCCAGGTTGCGCAGTCGCTCGGCGACCTCCCCGGGCCCCTGCTGGTCGACATAGCGGAACGGCCCGCCCAGGAAGGGGGGAAAGCCGAGCCCGAAGACGGCCCCGACGTCCCCGTCGGTTGGGGACCGGAGCACGCCGTCGCCCAGACAGCGGACGGCCTCGTTGACCAGCATGAGGAGCAGTCGATCGTTCACGATGCCGGGGGCCGGGGTCGTGCGGGTGGCGGGGCCGAGAGTCTCGTAGATGTCCTCGTTGAGGCCCTTGCGGTCCACGCCGTCCCCGTCCTCGGCGGGCTCGTAGTGGTAGAAGCCAAGGTTGGACTTTTGGCCGAGCAGGTCGGCGTCGGCGAGCCGGGCGGCCGCATCGCTGATGTCGGCGCGCTCCGCGGCGAGGGCGTCTCCCATGACCTCCGTGATCTTGGCCGCCACGTCCATGCCCACGAAGTCGAGGAGCTGGTAGGGCCCCATGGGAAAGCCGGCGTCCCGCATGGTCTCGTCGACCGTTGGGACGTCGGCGCCCTCCTCAAGGAGCAGAAGGGCCTCATTCAGGAAAAGCGCGAGGATCCGGGTCGTGTAGAATCCGGGGCCGTCGTTCACGACGATGACCGTCTTGCCCTGCGTCAGGGCGAGGTCGTAGGCCGTCGCGAGGGTCGTCTCGGACGTCGCCTCGGTGGTCACCAGCTCGACCAGGGGAATGTCGGGCACGGGCGAGAAGTAGTGCATCCCGATCACGCGCTCCGGGGCGTCGACGCCCGCGGCGATGTCGGCGATGGGGATCGAGGAGGTGTTGGAGGCGAGAATGGTCTCGTCTCCGACCACGCGTTCGACTTCGGAGAGGACCTGATGTTTGAGGTCGAGGTCCTCGGGCACCGCCTCGATCACGACGTCCGCGTGGGCCAGGCGGTCGTAGGAGGGCACCGGCACCACCCGCTCGGCCGTCCGGTCGCGCTCGAACCGGTTGAGGATGCCCTTCTCCTTCTTGCGGTCCATCGACGACCAGACCTGCCGTTTGCCGCGGGTGGCCTGTTCCAGCGACTGATCCTTCAACAGAACGTCCACGTCGTTGGCCACCGTGACCTCGGCGATGCCACCGCCCATCTGGCCCGCTCCCAGGATGCCGACGGTGCGGACCGGGCGGCCCTTGTCGGGGAGGGGGTGGGTTTCCCCCTCCTGCTTCCCGAAGAACAGCTGCACGAGGGCCTGGGACTCCGGCGTAAACACCAGCTCGCCGAAGTGCCGCATCTCGGCGTCCAGGCCCCGATCGAGGCCCTTCTCCAGGCCGGTCCGCACGGCGTCGATGATGCGGGGCGGGGCGGGGTAGTTGCCGTGCGTGCGGGACTCGGCCCGGCGGCCGGCCTGCCGGTAGATGACGCGGCGGCTGATGGGGTTGTTCTCCAGGAGCCGTGTGCCGAGCGAATCCTGATCCCGGTCTACGCTGAGGGTGTCGGTGGCGAGCTGGCGGGCCGCCCGCGTCGCGGCGCCGTGCAGCCCCGGCGGGTGGATCAGGGCGTCGACGAGGCCGATGTCGCGGGCCTTCTCCGGGTACGTGTTTTTGCCGGTGAGCATCATGGTGAGGGCCTCCTGCAGGCCCACCAGGCGCGGCAGGTACTGGGTGCCCCCGCCGCCGGGCAGCAGCCCGAGCTGGACCTCCGGAAGGGCCAGCTTCGTCGCGTCGTGGGTGGAGGCGATCCGGTAGTCGCAGCCGAGGGTCAGCTCCAGGCCGCCGCCCATGCACGGGCCTTCGATGGCCGCTATCGTCGGGACCGACAGGCTCTTGACGCGCCAGAGCAGGCGGTGGGCGCGGCGGCTCAGGGACCGCACCTCGGCGGGGACCTCGAACGTCTCCAGCATGTTGAGGTCCGCGCCGACGACGAAGGAGGCGTCCTTGCCGCTGATGAAGACGACCCCCGTAATTCCGTCGGTCTCTTCGAGATGCCCCAGCGCCTCCGAGAAGCCGTCGAGCATCTCCCGGGAAATTTTGTTGGCCGAGGCGTCCGGGTCGTCGATCCAGACGGTCGCCACGCCGTCGTCGTCGATCGTGAGGCGCAGCAAATTCGTGGTAAGCTCGACCGGCTCGGACATGGACAGCGCGATAGATGAGGGCAAGGCGAGAGGGCGACCGGGAGGCTACTCCAGCCGTTCGACGAGCATGGCGTGGCCCTGGCCGCCGGCCGCGCAGGCCGCCACGAGGGCCCAGCGCCCGTCC
Source organism: Salinivenus sp. (assembly GCA_036625705.1). Lineage (GTDB taxonomy): Bacteria > Bacteroidota > Rhodothermia > Rhodothermales > Salinibacteraceae > Salinibacter. Next base: position 2,862 of record JAZKTD010000141.1, on the reverse strand, counting down.
TCCACCCGGAGCCGGTGCGCGGCCGTGGTGACGAGACGCGTGCCGGTGGCGCCGAACGGGTGGCCGAGGGAGAGCGAGCCGCCCCAGGCGTTGAGCCGGTCGCGGTCGACCGTGCCGACGGCCGAGGGGCGGTTCAGGTGGTCGGCGGCAAAGGAGTCGGACTGCAGAGCCTCAAGCACGGCGAGGACCTGCCCGGCGAAGGCCTCGTGCAGCTCGATGACGTCGATGTCGTCGAGGGTGAGCCCGGCGTCGTCGAGCACCTGCGGAATGGCGTAGGCGGGGCCGAGCAGCAGCTCCGTGCCGGGGTCCTGGGCGACGTAGGTGTAGTCGCGGAGGGCCGCCTTCGGGGCGAAGCCGTCCGCCTCGGCGACCTCCCGGGCCATGACGAGCGTCGCCGAGGCGCCGTCGGTGAGGGGGGAGGCGTTCCCCGCCGTGACGGTCCCGAACGGCTTGACGAAGGCGGGCGGGAGCTGTCGAAGCTTCTCGAGGGAGGTGTCGTCCCGAATGACGTTGTCGGTCGTGATCGGGTCGAAGTCCGGCGGCACCGCGGCGGTGTAGAGCTCCGGGTCGAGGTGCCCCTCGTCCCGAGCCTGTGCCGCACGGCGATGGGAGCGGAGGGCGTACTCGTCCTGCTCCTGGCGGGTGACGCCGAAGGCGGCGGCGAGGCGGTCGGCGCTTTCCCCCATGACCTCGCCCGTCGAGAACTCGGCGATGGACGGGGACTCGGGGATGATGTCCTTGGGGGTTAGCCCCTCCAGCAGCTGAAGGTAGTCGCGCGCCCCCTTTGCCTGCCGCGCCTCGAAGAGCCGCTTGCGGACCGGCCGCGACACGCGGATGGGCGGGTCGCTCAGCGTCTCGGTCCCCCCGGCGACGACGCGGTCGGCGACGCCGGCCCGGATCAGATCGACGCCGCTGGTGAGCGCCTGGTTGCTCGAGATGCAGGCCATCGTGACTGTGAAGGCGGGCACGTCGTTGGGGATGCCTGCCGCCAGGGCGGCCTCCCGCGCCACGTTGCTCGTCTCCACGTCCTGGATGACCGACCCCATCACCACGCGGTCGAGGTGCTCGGGCGGCAGGCCGGTCCGGGTCAGCAGGCCGCGGAGAACCATCCGGCCCATGTCGTACGCCATAAGGTCGACGTAGGCGGAGCCGGAGCGCTGGAAGGGAAGGCGGCAGCCGTCGACCAAAACCGCGGTCTGAGGGTGCGACGAGGAGCTCATCCGAGGCGATGGTAACTCACGAGGAGACAGGGCGCACGCCGAAAGAAGCGTCGACCTGAATGCACCTACAGGGTAGCGTTTAGCGCCGCTAGGGTCAACCGGGGCGGTTCCCCGGGGCAGGGCGACCGCAGTACAAAGCTCGATCGAACGATGGAGGCTCCGTTGCTTCTGGTCGTAGGAGAAAAGCCAGGAGCGCGGGGGCGTGGGAGCGTGGGGGGACCGAATTTCTGCCCCAACAGAACGGTGAGAACAGACCGCCGTCGCGAAGATGTGATTGCCGTGGGCACTCATGGTCCTCTGAACAGGCGCCTTCACGGATCGCAGACATCCGGCCCGCAATGAACCTCTTAGGGGACGGGGAGTTGGGGGATCCCGTAGACGCCTTACGGTCCTGCTCGTCATTACCGCTTCCGCCCGTGGCCTCCGACGCTCCCGACGACACCTCCACCATCATTGGCCGGCAGCCCGTCCTCGAGGCCCTCGAGCGCGACGAGCTCGGCTTCGAGAAGGTGATGCTCCGCCAGGGCGCGGACGGCAAGCGGATTGGCCAGATCCGATCGCTCGCGCAGACGCGGGGGGTGCCCGTCCAGTACGTGCCCGAGGCGCGCCTGCGGCACGAGTCGGACGGCGCGGCCCATCAGGGCGTGGCTGCCATCACGGCGCCCCTCCGGTACCGCGACGTCGACGAGATGCTCTCCGACATTGCCCCCACCTGGAACGAGGTCAAGGCCAAGGCGCCGCTTTTGCTCGTGGTCGACCGGGTCACCGACCCCCGAAACTTCGGCGCCATCCTCCGGAGCGCCGTCGCGGCCGGCACCGACGGCGTGATCGTCCCGTCCCGCGAGATGGCGCCCCTCAACGCCGCGGCCCTCAAGGCCAGCGCGGGCACGGCGCCGCGGATTCCGGTGGCCCGAACCGACGCCCTGCCGCGGGTGCTCACCCAGCTGAAGGAACGCGGGTACTGGGTCTGCGGGGCGGAGGGCACGGCCGACACCCCGTACTGGGACGTCGACTGGGACCGCCCGATCGCGGTCGTGATGGGGAGTGAGGGCGAGGGGCTCGCCCCCGCGGTTGCGGAGGGGTGCGACGAGCTCGTGTCCATCCCCATGCGGGGGCCCGCCGAGTCGCTGAACGTGTCCGTCGCGGCGGGGCTGCTGCTCTTTGCCGCGGCCCGGCCCCGGATGGACGTCCCGGCCGACACGAGTCCGTGACGGGGTCAGAAACGGATCGAGGCCTGGAGGCCGGGCCGGGTGCCCTTTCCGGTGGGGACCGAGGCGGGGGCTACGGACCAGTCCTGGGACGAGGCCCCCGTCGCCGCGCTCTCCGCGTCGTCCGGCCGGAGCGCCTGCACGAGGGCCCATCCCCCGAGCACGACCGACGTGGCGCCGGCCACGGAGGAGGCCGTCGGGTACTTGGCGTCGTCGCCGAGGCCGACGGCGAGGCTCGTGCCGCCGCCCACGATTCCGACGGTGCCGCCCACCACACTCGGGGTGCCCCGTTCGAGCAGCACCCCGTTCAGGAGGGAGGCCCCGACGCTGGCGCTCAGGGCCGTCACCTCGAGGGCCGACGCGTCCTCGTCCGCCCGCCGCGGGAAGCGGCACACCACGTTCGGCCGCATGCAGTACATCGGCTGAATCATCGC